>DASYYE010000369.1:0-6397 GCA_035946955.1 Streptosporangiaceae bacterium
AAGAGGCCTGGTGGCGGATCTTCCGCCGCCAGGCCCTGGCCGGCCAGGCATTCGCCGACCCCTACGAGATCGCCCACGGCACCCAGGTGGCCACCGCCCAGCTCAACGCCCGCGCCCGGCCCTGAATCTGGGGACGCTCCCAGCCCAAACCACGCACCCACCGCCGACGCTTAATACACCCTTATACACCCTTTAAGGAATGTGAAGCCGGTGCAGGTGGCGCACTTGCTGCGGGTGAGTACGAAATAGACGTACCAGTGGCTGCGGCGCTGGCGGGCCGGGGCACCGCCTCGCTGGCGTCGAAGGGAGCGGGCGGGGCGGTGTGCCGCCTGTCGCCGGTGCAGCTTGCCCGGCTACGGGCGGCGCTGGATCAGGGCCCGCCGCCGAACGGCAAGTACAGGTGGCTGGGGCGCGAAGCCGCGCTCGCCGCAAACCGCTGGAATCGGTTCGCTCGGACACGGACGCCTGGATTCTGCTTCTCGGATTCATCGCGCCGAACGCCTCGCCGCCGCCTGGGAAGCCCACACCCAGGACCTCGCCGCAGCCCCCGCCAGGGCGAGTCCGCCGGTCCGGCAACCACCGGCGCGAGGCCCAGCATGACCACGGTTGCCCCCGCAGTCGCGAGTAGCTGCCGAGATCATTCGCCGTGGCGCACGCGATCGGAAGCCTGTCGTGGACCGATGCCCCACCGCCGCCCTACAAAAAGTGACGGCTTGGACACGGAAACAAGCGCCGCATCGTAGCGGTCAACGTCGGCGACCCTGGGCGGCTGATCTTGGTTACAGGCAGCTGGCGGCTTGGTGCACGACGAATCTGGAGAGCTGTTCAAGGCGCTCGGTACTGGTGCCTCGCACCGGAATAGGCAGCAGCACCGGCGTAGTGACACCTGCCCTGCGGTACTCCGCAATACGGTCCGCGCATGCCGCTGGGTCAAGAATGCACAGCTGGTCCAGCATGTGGCTGCTCACGGCCCGCGCGGCGCCGTCGCGGTCCTGCTCGGCCCACCGCCTGGCAATCATGGCTATCTCATCGCCGAATCCCTGTCTGGCCAGTGATGCCGCATAGCCACGGGCCAGAGCATAGGGGACGATCCACCGCCTCAGATGGTTCGATCGCTCGGCTTCGCTTCCGCCGAGCGCGACTGGGATGCGAGCGACGACCTCGATCGAGTCCGCATCAGGACGGCCGGACGAGGCTGCTGCGGCACGCACCGCGCCCGATGCGTCAGCCGCGCCATCCGGGGTGACCAGGAACAAGATGATCCCGTCGGCGATTTCGCCGGCAAGGCGTACCATCCGCGGACCGAGGGCGGCGAGGTGAACGGGCACGGGCTCATCGACTTCGATGGATAGCCGGAAGCCGGCGGTGGACAGCTCTGCTCCGGCCAGATCTACGCGCTCGCCTTGCAGCGCCAGCCGCAGCGCCTGGACGGTTTCACGAGTGCGGGCGAGTGCTGACCGGTAACGAAGACCCATCCAGTTCTCCACGATCAGTGGCGTGGAGACCCCGAGACCGAGAACGAACCGGCCGCCCGATAGAGCCTGGATCGTGGCGGCGCTCATCGCCAGCAGCGCAGGCGGCCGTGTGAAGACACCGGCGATGCCGGTCCCGAGCCGCACATCATGGGTAACGCCGGCGATCGCCGCGAGCGGGCTGAACGCGTCGGTACCCGCGACTTCACTCGACCACAGATCGGTATACCCGTGGTGCTCCGCCGTCTGAGCGAGCGCTGTCAAGGACTCGGCCAGCCTCAGGCCTCCGTTCAGCGGAAGGGTCAGGCCGAGCCGCTTCACCGCGCCGCACGCCGGTTCACCGGTAGGGATTTCACCGGCCCGCCTCATCTGGTCACCTGGCCCTGTACCAGCTCGTTCGCGCCAGTCCCGCCACCTGGCCGTCAGCCCCGGTCAATGCCGCTGCACCGACGAGCTTGCGAGCGTCAGCCTCCTCGCGCCAGCCGACGACACAATAGGGACCTGGGCTCGCTGCCCACCAGCGCAGATCAAGCGCTATACGCCCAGTGACCCAGGCCGTGTCACCGAACCCGGGGGGCGAGTGAATGGCCGCGACGCCGCTCGTACAGTCCAGCGCAGCTGCCGCAAACTCGGGCGGGATCCCAGATTCCGCAGGCGCCGGAGCCCACAGCGCGGCGAAGGCACGCGCGTTGCACAGAGCCCCGGGGAACACGCGCAGGCCATCGCCCTGCCGCCGGCCAGTGCCGCACGCGAAGCAATCAGGGAAGGGGTGGTGGGCGAGCAGCGGGGAACGCCCTGAAGCCCAGGCAGCCTCATCGCGGGTCACCGGGACTGGCGGGATCACCATGAGGTGAGAGGGCCGCCCGGGCCACGATCCCGTCCTGGTCCAGGACCTCCAGGACGCTGTCCTCATAACGAGTTTCCAGCGCACACTCGAGCGGCACCGGCTTGCGCAACCTGACCTCGACGGGGTAGCCAAGCCGCGCTCCGAGCAATCCTGCGAGGTACCCTCCATGGCCATAGCCGGCCGGGCCGCAAAAACGACGATCGATCAGTAAGCCATCGGCCATGACGAGTCCTCCCGATCAGTCGGCCAGCCGATGTCTACCAGGGAGGACCTTGACGCTGCAACCAAGCGCGCCAGTGCCGATCCGCACCGCCATCCCGGACATCACCCGGCCCAGCGCCAGCTCCCGGCGGCGGCGGTGCCCAGCCCGATCAGCAGGTGGCTCTTGCCGGTGCCGGACATCGCCGATCAGGCAGCACGGCTGCCCGGCGGCCACTCACGCCGAGCGAGCCAGGGTGTGCATCAGCGCGGTGCCTTGTCGCCGGTCACGTTGATGACGTCGACCATCTCGTCAGGCACGGCAGCGAGGGCGCCGGCCCGGTCGCCGGCCTGGTGAGCGGCCCGGATGGCCTGCGGCCAGGCCTGCCGACTCTGCGTGGTTGAGAGCGGCGCTAGTCGCGCAGTTTGTCGCACACATATCAGCCCGGTTCTGCGCGCGGGCTGCCCTCCTGTGCCAGGGTGGCCGTACGCCGAAGATTACCGGCCATCACGCTGGCTTGCCCGGCAGAGATGGTCAGCGGACACGACCGGCAGCGCACCGGATCGGTACTGCGCCGAGGTCACAGTGGCCCTTGATCACGAAGGTGACGAAGGTGAGGGCGACCCGTCCGACCCGTCCGGTGACCTGCCAGCAGCCTTCGGTCGGGAATGTCACGCCTGAAGCATTGAACCCGGTCAGCCCGTAACTGCCTGGGAAAGTCAGCCCCGAGGCCGGGGGAGCTGGCGCGTCCAGTCGCCGCCCGGTGATCGTGAGATATCCGCTGGTCAACCGGTACCAGCCGAGCTTCATCCCGAGCCGGCCGTCCGGATTGACGTCGTCTGGAGTGATGATGACAACTCCGTTCGGCCACAGCCCGCCGACCCACAGCGAGCCGTTGCCATAGGCACTGTCCCATCCGAACAGCAGCTCCCGCCACCACACGGCGCTAGGCACCGGGTGGCCGATCGTCACCGGGCAGTGCCGGGCGTCGGCCAACGTGACAGGCCGCGCCGGATACCTGGCCGGCCCGGCTGGCGCGCCCTTTGGGGATCCCTCGGTAGATCCGGCAACAGGCGCCGAGCCGGTAACTGTCTTGGCTGGGCCGCCGGCGCAGCCGAGGAGGACAACGCTCATGCCTGCGGCAAGGGCGGTTGCGGCGATCAGCCCGCGCGGCATGGGGGCGCTCCTTCCGTGGTGCCCTACTGCTTCTACACCGCCACCTGGTGGCAGGTTCCCGCACGGGCCGGCGCGGGGTCAGTGCGCCGAGCTGGCGATGGCGAGCGCAGTTGTCTTGCCGAGGTTGCCTTCCAGGCGCAGCGCGACCTGCCGTGTGCCCCAGATCAGGGTGTTTCCGGTAGTGAGCCGGGCCGAGGCAGCAGCCGAATAGCCGTCACGCGTGATGTACACCAGTTCATGGGGGCCCCTGATCCACAGGCCCTTGGTGCCGTTCACCTCGACGTAGGTCACGTTGCGGAAATCGATGATCTTCTGGAAGTAGACCTGGTCGAGGTGGCCGGCGAACTCGTCCATCCGCACCAGGCCATACGATGTCCGCCGATAGATCAGGGACACCACCCGCCCGCCATCGCTGACCACAACGTCGCCGGGCCGGCCCAGCGCCGCGGGTATCAGGATGGGGAAGGAGACCTGGCGGCGGGCCTGCTCCAGCGACATCCGCCGCTCGCCGGGCAGGGAACCGCCGCGTACCGGGGAGAGCGGTGGGCCTGGCTCCTGGCGGAGTTCCACGCCGGCGAACCGCAACACCTGAATGATCGCCGCGCGCCCCTGCGGCGTGGCGATCAGGACTGCCAGGAGGGCCGCCACCACAACCAGCACGGCCCGCCACCGCAGCTGGCGGCGAAGGGCACCCGTCCCCAGGGCAGGCACGCGGCGGCGCCGCGCCGCCCGCCCTTCCAGCCGCCGCCGCACGGCTGCGGTGAGGTCGCCCGCAGGCGGCACCGCAAGGTCGCGGCCCACCGCCCGCAACTCGGACTCCACCGCGCGCTGCCACCCGGCCCGGTCAGCCATTGGAGACCCGGTCCTGCTCCGCTGGCACAAGCTGCCCGCGGAGCCTGTTCAGCGCGCGCCACGTGCGCGACTTCACCGATCCGAGCGGCCAGGCCAGCACCTGCGCCGTCTCCGCCTCGGAAAGGTCGAGGAAGTAGCGGCACGCCAGCACCTGCCGTTCCCTGTCCGGCAGCGCGTTCACAGCCGCCAACAGCCGCGCGCGCCGCTCAGCGGCCAGCACCTCATCGACAGGACCGTCCGCTGGCGTGCCCTCCGATTCAACGCTGGACAACCGCAGGGTCAGCGCAGCGCGCCGCCGCCGCGAACGGGTGAGGTTCCTGGTCTCGTTGGCCACGATACGCAACAGCCACGGGCCGAACGGCTCACCCACCCGGAACCGGGACAGGTGCCGGAACGCCTTCACAAACGCCTCCTGCACCACGTCGTCGGACTCCTCCCCGGCGCCCAGCAGGAAGGCAGCCCGGTGCGCGCGCAGCGTGTACCGGGCGACCAGCACCGCATAGGCGTCAAGGTCACCACCACGGGCCCGGGTTACCGCCTCCGCGTCGTCGATGGCTCTCCTCACTCAGCCCGGCACACGCACTTGAATACACCGCCAGCAACCGCAAGGTTCCCACCAAGGAACACCGCACGGATTCATGCCTCGCGGAAGGCGAACAGTGGCCCGGCGGGTGGGCTCGGTGAAAGCCTCGATGGCCAAGCAGGTGGCCGATGTGGTGCTGCGGGCCTGGACACCGCAGCATGCGACGGTCCGGTTCGTCAGGCAGGTCGCGCCCACCGTCGAGGACCTCACCGCCCGGCGCACCCAGGCAACACTTCAGGCCGGTGACTACCCGACCGGCGCCTGGGGAACCGAAAGCCGCGACTATCACGTCTGCGTGGACGCCGAGCCAGCAGAGATCGGCCGGGAGATGCTCGCTGCCCGGGTCAGCCTAGTCGCCAGCACGGCCTCTGGGCCGCAGATCCTAGGCCAGGGCTTGTCCGGGCGATCTGGACCAACGACGAGACACTGTCCACGCGGATCGACCGCCACGTCGCCCATTACACCGGCCAGGCCCAGCTCGCCCAGGCCATCCAGGATGGGCTCAAGGCCCACAGGGCAGGTGACGCTGACACCGCGGCCGCCCAGCTAGGCCGGGCGGTCGCACTCGCCCACGAGTCCGGCAACCAGGACACGACCAGCCTGCTAGCCAAGGTGGTCGACGTGATCGACCCAGCCACTGGGACAGTTCGGCTCAAGGCTAAGGTCGCCGACGCGGACGAGATGGCACTCGACACCAGATCAAGCAAAACCGTCCGGGTCAGGAACTAAGCGAGGGGAAAGGACAGGATCCACAGGCCCTGGCGCAACGCCAGTCCACGCCCGAACCATAGTTCTGCACCGCTCGACTGGCACGAACTCGCTATCAGCCGGAAGCACAGAGTCGGCAGGGAGCACGACGCCAGGCTTTAAGTCCAGATCACGCTGGGCGACTGGGCTGGCCGGCGGCCCGCGCGCGAGATCCGCCGATCTGCGTGGGTGTGCTGCTGCTGTGGGAGGGTGGGCTGACGGTGCATGGCTGGAGGTTTGTTCGTCAGGAATGGGCCAGGTCCTGGCGGGCTAGTGCAGGACGAGGGTGACGCAGAGCCCGGCGACCGCAACGCCCTGGAGCGCGGCGCGAAGGTAGATCACGCTGTCCCAGCGGGTCTGCAGGTCCCGCGCGTCCGGCGGGACGCGGCCTTCCTGTGCGGCCTGGGTGAGCTGCTTGTTGATCGGGGCGTTGATGGTCCTGTAGATGGCCAGCCAGGTCAGCAGCGCGGCGGCTGCGGTCGATGCTGCGGCGGTGGCTGGCCAGTGCCCGCTGATCGCCG
>DASYYE010000370.1:0-4851 GCA_035946955.1 Streptosporangiaceae bacterium
AGCATTCCAGAGATCGGCCGGCAAGGACTGACCTGAGTTCGGCCAGGATAGACGCTATGGGTGACTCCACGAGGACTACCACGCTCTCTCGCGCGCCGGATGGCGAACAACCCCGCCGTCACCCGTGCTATCAACCAGGGATTCCGGATCCTTGGGCTGAAATAGACAGGCAGGGTCTCGTCGAGCCCGCACCTGCCTTACAGGGTGGCGGGCTCGACGTCTATCACGATCACTTCTTCAATCTCGTAATTGTCGAGGTCGGGATCGTTCCAGCGTTCGCCCGCGCGGATTTGGTGAAACCGAAAGGTCGCACACGTGTCGTTCGCTGAGATGATGGACCGGACACGGGCCGGTGGACTGAGGTCATAGACGAGCCGGACCAGCTCCACACCGAACGCGATCCCCTGCAGAAGGAGGATTCTGCGGTTCTCAGGGCTGATTGACGGCACCCCATCCGCCAGGGTCACTGCTACTGGGATGTAATCCTCCAGATGGAACGCGTTATCGCTGCTCTCCCAGCCGGTGAGATCGTGTGGCGGCAGTGCCCCCTCATCCAGCCGAGGTGACGAGCCCCACCGCAGCACTGGGCCATACCGGACCACACCGGCAGCGATGCGCTCCCGCAACGTTGGCGCGAGTTCCCCAGGTGGCACCAGGGCCGTGAATCCTCCCAAGATGCCGAGGTGTTTCACTGCCCGGTCATTCATAGTCAGCGAGAACATGCCCGGAGTCCTCCTTGTCATCGCCTAGCCACACGCGCCCATCTTCCGCCACGGCGGCGTTGTGCCACGGGCAGGCCCGGCGTCCAACTCTGATGACGCCGCCGCACGCTTCGTGACCGCGGCGTAAGCCGCTCTCCGGAACCAGGTGACGTATGAAGCTCGCGGGGCTGGCAGGTCAGCAGGCATCTACGGACGCTGTCCGTACCCGTCCGTCAGTGCAGGCGTATGTCACCCGGAGCGCACGGACGCATGACGGACAGGACCGGGTATTCACATGATTATTATGGGAGTTCTGCCAGGTCAGCGGCCATTCCGATAGTCGGCAGCGAACGGGCTGTAAAACCGTCGGCTACGCCTTCTCTGGTTCGAATCCAGAACCTGCCACCACCTGCACAAACGGCCCGTGAGCTGCGGAGAGAGCGGCTTGGCGGGCCGTCTTGCTTTGGGTCATCTGGGGTCAACAGTGGACAGGTGGCGACACCGTGTGGCGTTGGTTACGGACATATGGCGGACAGATTCAGGGCTGAAGGAGCGGTCCACCGCACCGCTTGCTCCCTGCCAGCGCGGTGCACGACCGGGACAGCACTGCCGGATGACGCCCGCCTGTGAGGCTGATCGGAACTCTCCTGTGCCCGCCGCCGCAGCCGCTCCACGGCGACGTCGGCTCGCTGGTGGGCCTGGCGAGCCGCGTACCGATCTCGGCGTGCACGCTCACGTTCTGACCTGGCTGCCTTGAGAGCGGTATCGGCGTCTGCGGCAGTGGGCGCTAGCTGCCTCGAACCCGTTTGTCAGCCGTGGCAAGCTCAACCCAGAGAGTAGCGAGCTCTCCTTAGCTTGACTCTGTCGGGGATCTTGGTCGCTGCGGCCTAGTTGACGGCTCGCCATGAGCGCAGGGGCTGGATGTCGTGCTGGTCAAGGTAGTCCTGGAAGGCCGTCGATGGCCGCGGGGATGTGCTGTCACCGGCTGGCCGCCGGCTGAGGCGCTCGATGTTGACGGCGATGGCGGTGAGGACGTGCTGGAGGTGGGCCTTGGGCTGCCCCCGGTAGCGGCAGTGGCGCATGCCGTGGCCGTGGGCGAACTCGCAGATGGTGCCCTCGATGCCGGACCGGACTGCGTAGCGCTTGTGCCAGGCGGGGTCTTGCTGGTCGGCGCGGTTGCGGACTTGCAGCTCGTGCAGTTCTCGCGGGGGGAAGCCCACGGTGCGCTTGCCGTCGCCGGAGGTGGTGCAGGCGGCCTTGGCTGGGCAGGGCTGGCACTGGCCCTTGGTGAAGCGGGCGACGGTGAGCGGGGCCGCGTCGGGCGAGGATGTCGGGTAGGGGCCGTGCCAGCCCCTGCTGACCTGGCCTTGCGGGCAGGTGACTTCCCGGCGGTCGTAGCCGGTGCGGAAGTCGTCGCGGGCGTAGCCCTCTTGGTGGCGGTGCTGGCGGGTGGGGTTGCCCGGCAGCGGCCCGGTGAGGGTGACCTGGTGCTCGCGCCCGGCCCGCTCCATGTGGGCCAGGGAGGTGCAGCCGCCGTCGACGAGGTGCTCGGCGGGGAGCAGGCCCCGGTGTTCCAGCCGGTCGTGGATGCCGGCCAGGGCCAGTGTGTCGGCGCTGGTGGCGGGCATGGTGGCGACGTCGGTGATGACGTTGGGCCCGTCGGCGCAGCAGGTCTCGGTGACATGGGCGAGGTATCCGGTCCACCGGGTGACCTGGCCCCGGCCGGCGGAGTCCCAGTGGTAGTTCTGGACCATGACCTGGCGCAGGGCCTCCACCTGGGGGGCGTGCAGCAGGTCCGGGTGGCTGGCGGCCAGGTGCTCGATCAGCCGGCGGGCGTCCGCCCCGGCCTCGTTGATCCTGGTCTTCGGCCGGGTGGGGTTCTTGCCCAGGCGGACCGGGCGGCCGTAGCGGCGGCCCCAGTCGTCACCGGCCAGGCCTTCCAGCGCGTGGCCGGCGGTGCGGGCGAGCTCCTCCAGGGCGGCGCGCACCGCCTCGGTGACCAGCTCCAGCCGGGTCAGGTCCCGCACCGCCGCCAGGACGTGGGTGGAGTCGGTGCGCTGGGTGGTGCGCCCGCGGACCAGCCCGGCCTCCTCCAGCCGGGCCAGGGCCAGGCCCAGGGAGCCGGTCCGCCCGCCCCTCCTCCAGCAGCCGGTCCCGGAAGTCGCCCAGCACGCTGTGGTGGAAGCCGGGATCGTCAAGGTCAAGGCCGAGCGCGTACTTGAAGTCGATCCGGCACCGCACCGCCTCAGCGGCACCGCGGTCGGACAGGCCGAGCAGGAACTGCAGCACACTGACCGTGGCCAGCTGCGCCGGCGACAGCCCGGGACGCCCGTCCCGCGGATACCACCCTGCGAAGTCCTCGTCGTCCCACAGGCCATCGAGGCGGTCCCGCACCCACATCGCCGTCGTGCCGGCCGGGTCGCTGGCCCGCGCCACCCGCGCGGTCAGCGCCGGAACCTCAGCCCCCAGGCGGGGACGGATCGACATCTCGTACTCCTCGGGGATCTCGCGGGACTCACATGTCCCCGCAAGACTGGCCCACCGACATGACCACAGCCAGCCAAACTCCAAGATCCCCGACAGAGTCAAGCTAAGGCTGCGGTCTGCCTGCGGCGCTGCCGGGCCAGCTCCTGCTTGGCTACGTCGCGAGGCCCCCTGCCCAGTCCACCACCACAAGATCATTTCAGGTGGAGACTTTCGCCCTGCGCCGCAGGCCGTACCCGAATCGGTGCTTCCGTACTATTCAAGGCCAGGGTTATCTGGTCCATCCACGCTTGGACAGGGATGTCTTTGCTGCGCACGGTCACAGCCTCCTCAGGGCGCAGGGCAGCGTAGGGATGGCCATGGTGTGAGGTCTGGCCGTTTCCGGTAGGGAAGCGAAGCGTGAGATACTAGGCGAGCGGGCGGCCTTAGTGGTTACAGACTTTGAAATGCCGGGGTCTCGGGTTCATCACAGTCGGCGCGCCTGCGTGGACTAGATCCGACCTTGGAAGAGGTTGCAGCCAACATGCCCACGGATACTCTCCATCAACCCACCATCAACCTGGTAAATCCTGGAGTGTACTCCAACGGCGATCCGTTCGTGCAGTGGCGGTGGCTTCGCGCCAACGACCCCGTGCATCGCCATGCGCTCACGGACTACCCGGAGTTCTGGGCACTGACCAGGTATGAGGACATTAAGGCCGTCTTCCGCGACCCCGAGACGTTTAGCTCAGCCCAGGGCATTCTGCTGCGGCCCCGCGGTCACGGAGCCGATCCCGGTGGCGGCCGTACCTTGGCGCTTACCGATCAGCCCCGGCACCGTCAGCTGAGAGGGATCGTGGAGGATTGGTTCACCGTCCGTTCGGTGCGCGGCGTCGAGGCGAAGATGCGGAAGGTCGCCGCGAGCGTGATCGACCTTGCTTTAGACCGGGAGCGTTGCGATTTCGTTGAGGACATCGCCGCGCGGATACCGCTTTACATGATCTGCAGCATGATGGGGGTTCCGGAAGCTGACTGGGAGATCCTCTTCAGGTTGAGCGGCGAGGCCTTCGGGGCCGGGGACGCGATGACCCGGCGGCTCGCTCATTTGCAGATTATGAAGTATTTCGAGGAACTCACTGCGGTAAAGAACTCGAGTCCTGCCGATGACTTGGTTAGCGTGCTGGTGAATGGCGAGATCGACGGGGAGCGGCTCAGCCAGGCTGAGATTCTCCTCAACTGTGACAACTTGTTCGTAGGCGGAATCGAGAACACCCGCATCGCGGCAGCGGGAGGCATGCTCGCGTTCCTTGAGCATCCGGAGCAGTGGCGGCTGCTGACCGAGGATCCGGCCATCATGCCCAGCGCGGTCGAAGAGGTCCTGCGCTGGACGTCCACCGCGACGCACATCAAGCGCACCGCCACGAGGCCGGTCGAGATCCGCGGCCAGCGTATTGCCGCCGGCGAACCAGTAACGCTGTGGCTGCCCTCGGCAAACCGTGACGAGGAGGTGTTCTCGGATCCCGATCGGTTCGACGTGACGAGGCGCCCCAACCGTCACGTGGCCCTGGGCTTTGGTGAGCATTTCTGCCTGGGAAGCATGCTGGCCCGTGTCGAGATCCGGCTGCTCTATCAGGAACTCATCGACCGGTCTATCGGGATCGAGCTCGACGGTGCACCGACTCGGCTC
>DASYYE010000371.1:0-11626 GCA_035946955.1 Streptosporangiaceae bacterium
TGCAGGGCGCGTCGCCCCTGCCTTGTCGGGCGGTTGGGCCGTGAATGGCCGGATGCACGAACCGCCGAAGGCGCGTGCTTCACACGATCCCCTTCCTCGGCTGATCGCTCCCCTGCCCAGCGACTGGGCATCAGCACTTGATACTGGCGCTGCGCTAGTGCAGTCAGCATCATCTGACTTGGCCGAAACACTAATGGAACGGTGGCTGGCCGCGAACGAGAACGTGTGAATCTTTGTATATGGGCGGATTACCCAGGCCATAAGGTTTGCCAAGCGCTCGTGCCGGGCCGGTGCCCCGTGCGCGACGGCGCTGCACGTCACGGCTAGGGTGGCGGGTCAATGGACTACTTGGTCAGACGGGCCCGTACCCCGGATGTTCCGGCCATTGCCGGGCTGGTCGCGGCCAACGTCGAGTCGCGGCGCCTGCTGGGCAAGGCCGCTGTCACGCTGTATGAGGACATCCAGGAGTTCTGGGTGGCCGAACGGGTGCCTGAGGCCACCGTGGTGGGCTGTGGCGCACTGCATGTCCTGTGGGAAGACCTCGCGGAAGTCAGGACCTTCGCCGTGCGTGGGGACTGCCAGGGCCACGGTATCGGGCACCGGCTCGTCGAAGTGCTGCTGAGCACCGCGCGCGACCTCGGCGTCCAGCGCGTGTTCGTGCTGACGTTCGCGGTCGGTTTCTTCGGCCGGCACGGCTTCGAGGAGATCGCGGGCACACCCGTCTCACCTGAGGTGTACGCGGAGCTGCTCCGCTCCTACGACGAGGGAGTGGCCGAGTTCCTCGACCTCGACCGGGTCAAGCCCAACACTCTGGGCAACACCCGCATGCTCCTGCGCCTGTGACCCGTCGCACCTGCCCGGGGGCCGGCGCCATGTGTCAGCCGTACCCGGCCGCTCAGAGCAGGCGGAGCTGTTTGGCGGCGGGGCGCCGTCTGGCTGCCGCCCCGCGGTCAAGCAGTGTGGGCTCGATGCTGGCGAGGAATGGCGAGGGACCGCCGTCCACCGTGGTGCCATGCCGGCGCCGCTGCCGCGCGTATGTAAGAAATAGGTGTGCCCGGGCCCGGGTGATCCCCACGAACAGCAGCCGGCGCTCCTCGTCCGGGTCCGGCCCGCCGTCGCCGGGGAGCCACAGCGGCAGCAGCCCGCGTTCACACCCGGCCAGGAACACCACGCTGAATTCCAGCCCCTTGGCCGCATGCAGCGTCAGCAGGGTGATCGCGTCAGCGCGGGGGTCGAGCGCGTCGGCCTCGGCGCCCAGCCCGATCTCGGTGACGAAGCGCGCCAGGTCGTCGCCGCAGCGCTGGGCCAGTGGCCGCAGCACCTCACCTGCTGCGAGGGTGTCGATGGCACCCGGCCCGCCGCGTGCGGCCCTGGCCTGGACCACGGCCGCCAGCCGGTCCGCCACTGTGCCCACCGCCGCACCGTCCATAGCTGCCAGGCGGATCTCGGCGACGATCTCCGGGACCGCGCTCCTGCGCGCGAGCAGGTCATGTGAGCGCTTCTGGTACGGCAGGCCGGCTCTGGACAGCGCCTGCCCGATCGGCCCGGCCTGGGCGTCGGTCCGGTACAAGATGGCGAAGTCAGCCAGGGACAGGCGGCTCCCCACGTGCCCCTCCGCGCGGCCCGTGTCCAGCGCGTGGAGCGACGAGCCGCCCAGCAGCCGCTCGATCGCCGCTGCCGTCCATTCCGCCTCGTTGTATTCATCGGCGGCCTCGTGCACCGTGACCTGGGCCGGCGCCGTGGTCCCGGACTCCTTCGCCCGGCCCCGGGCTGTCACATGCGGTGCCGGTACGGCCCGCAGTTCCCGCCCGGGCACGAGCGTGGCGGGGCGCACGGCCTGCAGCGCGGCCGCGACGATCGCGGGCGAAGAACGGTAGTTCCTGGTGAGGGAAACCGAGTATGCCCCGGGGTAGTCACGGGCGAAACGCAGGAAGAAACCCACGTCACCGCCGCGGAACCCGTAGATCGCCTGGTCCGGGTCACCGATCACGGTCAGCCCGCTGCCGTCGCCCGCCAGCAGGCGCAGTAGTGCGTACTGGCTGGCGTCGATGTCCTGGTACTCATCCACGCTGACGGACTGCCAGCGCTCGCGCAGTTCCGCTGCCAGCTCAGGTTTTTGGGTCAGCAGCGCGACCGGCAGTTCGACCAGGCCGTCGAAGTCCACCATCGAGCGTGCCGCCAGCGCCTGGGCAAACTCAGCCCGGCGTGCCGCGTCGGCCGCCACCTCGGCGAGCAGCCGCCGCCCGCCCGCCGCGGACCCTGCCTCTTCCGTGGCCACGGCCAGCCGGGTGTCATCGTCGGCCATTGTGAAGTCGTCCGGCAGCCCGGCCAGCGCGGCGTGGGACCGCAGGACGGTCAGGCCGAGCCCGTGGAAGGTGCTCACGGTCACGCGGCCCGCCTGCGCGGGGACCAGCACGTCCAGTCGCTCCCGCATCTCCTGGGCCGCCCGCCGCGTGAACGTCAGCGCCAGGCAGGACTCAGGCGCCAGGCCCTCCGCCACGGCCGCGGCGATCCGGTGGGTCAGTGTCCGTGTCTTCCCCGTCCCCGGCCCGGCCACGACCAGCAGCGGACACGGGCTGGTGGCGGCCGCGCGCTGGTCAGGGTCCAAGCCTGCGAGCAGTCCATCAGGCGGCCCGGCCGCATCCTCCGTCACGACTGGCCCAGGATCAGCGGCCGCGCGCTGACCGTCATCCGGACCCGTGTGCCGCCCGGACCCGTGCCCGCCACCATTAGCCATAACCCCCGGCGCCGCCACGACACCCCGCGCGCCCGGGCGCCGCACCGCGCCGGTCTTCGCTGGACTCCCCGCTGGGATGTCGAACAATGCACCGGCACCCGCCAGTTCCCCGGGGGCGAACAGCCGGACCACACCGTACTCGCCGTCGTAGCCGGGATCCCTGGTCACCTCAGCGCGCCGCAGGCGGCTGACCGCCTCGCCAAGCGTGGCCCCACCTACCCGGCTGACCTCGGCCACGTCGGCCTGGGTCAGGATGTGCAGTTCTGGCCCGAGGGCGGCAACAAGGCGGTCCACGTCTTCGGTGACCTTTTTACTCTTGGGCCCGCAATCCCGGATCTCGCCGAGCACCTCCGGCAGGCTCACCAGATTGGTCGCCTCCGCCGCACCGGGGGGCCGGTACCCGGCCGGACGGTCGGCAAGCTCGGCAACGCGGTGTGCCACGCCAATCGTGAGGGGCTTGCCACATGCGGGGCAGCGGCCTTCGTGGTTCGCGGTCTGCTCCGGCTCGAAACGGACACCACACTGGCGATGACCGTCCAAGTGGTACCGGCCACCCTCAGGAAAGAAGTTGATCGTCCCAGCAAGGCCAACTCCGGTCCGCAGCGCCGCTGCTATCGCGAAGTAATCGAGTGACGTGCAGAACGTAGTTGCCTCACGTCCCAGCATTGGCGGTGAATGGGCATCGGAGTTGCTCACCAGGCGGTACCGGTCGAGTGTGGAACACATCCAGTTCATGGCCGGGTCGGACGACAACCCGGTCTCTACTGCGAAAACCTGGTCAGCGAGGTCGCCATAGCACTCCGCAACCGTGTCAAACCTGGACCAAGAACCGAGAGCCCCGAACCAGGGCGTCCAGATGTGCGCGGGAACCAGGAAACACCCCGTGCCGGCGTTGAGTGTGATCTCAAGGAGGTGGCGCGAGTCCAGGCCAAGGATTGGCCGGCCGTCTGAGGCGAGGTTTCCCACCTTAGCCAGGGCTGAAGTGATAGCCTCAGCCGCGCTGAACGTGGGCGCGTAGATGAGGTGGTGGACCTTTCGGGTCCGCTCATCGCGCTTATATATAGTGGAGACCTCAGCCGAGAGCAGGAAGCGGACTTCCTGATGGCAGCTTGGTGCCAGGGTTCGTCGCAGTTCCGCCGCCAGGCTGGGCCGCAGCCGAAGCAGGCCAGGCTCGGCCGGTTCCAGGCATTCCCTCAGCTCGGCCGACCAGGCCGGGTGGGTGAAGTCGCCTGTTCCCACCACGCGGATCCCTTTGCGTGCGGCCCACCAGGCCAGGTTGCCGATAGTGCAGTGCTTGCTGCACGCGAGAGAGAACCGGGAATGGACGTGCAAGTCCGCATGGAACACGCCGCTGATCCTGCCATGAGGCACTGTCAGTCGGGCGGGCAACGCAGGGTTGCGTGGTCTGCCGGGCCGGCCGGGCTGGCGGCAGGGCGCGGACCTGCTCCGACTTAGCCGGGCCGGGCCAGGGCTGCTGGCCAGCGGGAGTGTCAGATGAGCGACAATCCAACGTGAGGGTTATCGGAGAGCACAGCGGGCAAAGGAGGACGGCATGGGTGCCGACCTCGCAGCATTGGTCCCGCCGCTGATCGTCGCTGCAGCGTTCGTGACCGGGGTGGTCATGTTCCTTCGGCGCCAGATGAGTGCGGGCCGAAGTGGTTCAGGTGCGGACAGTACGGACCACATTCCCACCGACTTGACGCAATCTGGGCCCGATGGATCCACCGGTGAGCCGGCAAGTACAAGAGATAGTCAGTTCACTCCTAAGAGCGACCATGACAGTGGCGGATAGGGCATCTGCCCGATTGGTTACCCGCCATCCTGTGCTTGATTACGGAGAGTTACTTCAATCCTGCTGCCGCCTGGCACACTAGAGACAGTGGTAACTCCGCAGGACGAATCGTCGGCGCCGAATTGTCATCTTCAACAGTCCTGGTATATTGTTTGGCAGCCCATAAACCCCGCTTCAACAGAAGGGCTGGCCTCCATGGCTCAGAAGGTTCACGTACTGCTGGTCGACGATCTCGACGGTGGTGAGGCGAACGAGACTGTGCAGTTCAGCCTCGACGGCATTGCCTACGAGATCGACCTCAGCTCCGACAATGCAAGCAAGCTTCGCAATGAGCTCGGCGTATACGCCGGTCATGCGCGCAAGGCTGCCGGTGGCGCTGCCGCCGCCGGGCGTCGCAAGCGCAGTCGGACCGGACCCGGACGGGAGCGCAGCTCCGAAATCCGGGCCTGGGCGAAGCAGCGTGGTCACAAGGTCAGTGAGCGCGGCCGCATTCCCGCCGCGATCATCGCAGAGTACGAGTCCGCTCACTAAGGAGTGGCTCACCGGTCCATACCGTTGCTGGCAACCAGCAGCCGGGACGGACCACCACGCGGACGAGTAGCGACAACACCGTGAGGCACCTGTCAGTGTCCGCGCAGTTCTTTGGGGCCTCTGAAAACGCGGCAGCGTTTCGGAGGGGTGACATACCCCAGACCGGCAGGACACGTCTTTGGACGGGCCCAGGCCCAGCCGTTGCGAGCGACGGCCCGGGGGATGGCCTGGACCGCGGTTGGTTACGCGGCGAGTGCCCTAGGACGTGTAGCAGGCAGCGAAGCTTGTGGGCACGTCGCTAGGGCCGGCCTTGTGAGGGGACGGCTCCGCGGGCTCCCCGCAGTTTGGTAACTGGCGGGCCCGGGTCCGCGCGAAGCACACCGGGTCACAGGTGGAGTGGTGCACCACCGACCCACGGGTGGCACCCATGCGCAGCCTTTCTTTAGGCATGGCTCCGCATGGGTGCTTCCCGGCGACGTGTCTGCCACGAGGCACACGTTCGCTGTGCTGCACCCCGGGGCGCTTGGAGGCGCCGCCTTCCCTCGTCGCTCCCGCGCTCGCTGCGCTCGCTCCCCGCTCCTCAGTCCAGGCGGCGCCGCGCCCCTCCGGCTCACTCGGTGTGTTCGCTGGCGGCGTACCAGGGAACACTGTCTCTCCCAGCCGAGTTGGATGGGATGAAAGCCTCCTGCCGGGGAACCAATTTCATGACAGACAAATCGTGCGCTGAGACGGCCGGCAGGCGGGCTAACATGCGGTAAGGACTGGGGCCGGACATCGGGCCTCCCCCAACCGCTTGCGTGAGGGAGCTACGAGATGTTCGAGAGGTTTACCGACCGGGCGCGGAGAGTGGTCGTCCTGGCACAGGAAGAAGCCAGGATGCTGAACCACAACTACATCGGGACCGAGCACATCCTGCTCGGCCTGATCCATGAGGGCGAGGGCGTCGCGGCCAAAGCGCTGGAGTCCCTTGCCATCAGCCTGGAGGCGGTGCGGCAGCAGGTCGAGGAGATCATCGGCCAGGGTCAGTCAGCACCGTCGGGGCACATCCCCTTTACCCCCCGTGCCAAGAAGGTCCTAGAACTCTCGTTGCGTGAGGCGCTCCAGCTTGGCCACAACTACATCGGGACCGAGCACATCCTGCTCGGCCTGATCCGCGAAGGTGAGGGCGTGGCCGCCCAGGTCCTCGTCAAACTGGGTGCTGACCTGAACCGGGTCCGTCAGCAGGTGATCCAGCTCCTGCACGGCTACCAGGGCAAGGAGCCGGCCGCGGCAGGCGCCCCGTCCGAGGCTGCCCCTTCGACCTCTCTCGTGCTCGACCAGTTCGGCCGCAACCTCACGCAGGCGGCACGGGAAGGCAAGCTCGATCCCGTGATCGGCCGGGAGAAAGAGATCGAGCGCGTGATGCAGGTGCTCTCCCGGCGTACCAAGAACAACCCTGTCCTGGTTGGGGAGCCCGGCGTCGGCAAGACGGCCGTGGTGGAGGGCCTCGCGCAGAAGATCGTCAAGGGTGAGGTGCCCGAGACCCTCAAGGACAAGCAGCTCTACACGCTCGACCTCGGTGCCCTTGTGGCCGGGTCGCGCTACCGCGGTGACTTTGAAGAGCGGCTCAAGAAGGTCCTGAAGGAGATCAGGACCCGCGGCGACATCATCTTGTTCATCGACGAGCTGCACACGCTGGTGGGTGCCGGGGCGGCGGAGGGCGCCATCGACGCGGCGTCCATCCTCAAGCCGATGCTGGCCCGCGGTGAGCTGCAGACGATCGGTGCGACCACGCTGGATGAGTACCGCAAGCACCTGGAGAAGGACGCCGCGCTCGAGCGGCGGTTCCAGCCCATCCAGGTCGCCGAGCCGACCATCTCCCACACGATCGAGATCCTCAAGGGCCTGCGTGACCGCTACGAGGCTCACCACCGGGTGTCCATCACTGATGGTGCGCTCGTGGCTTCGGCCCAGCTCGCGGACCGCTACATCAGCGACAGGTTCCTGCCCGACAAGGCCATCGACCTGATCGACGAGGCCGGGTCCCGGATGCGGATCCGGCGGATGACCGCACCGCCCGACCTCCGTGAGTACGACGAGAAGATCGCACAGGTCCGGCGGGAGAAGGAGTCGGCCATCGACTCCCAGGACTTCGAGAAGGCGGCGTCTCTGCGGGACAAGGAGAAGCAGCTCATCGCCAAGAAGGAGACCAGGGAGAAGGAGTGGAAGGCGGGCGACATGGACGTGCCCGCCGAGGTGGACGAGGAACTGATCGCGGAAGTGCTCGCCACCGCCACCGGGATCCCGGTCTTCAAGCTGACCGAGGAGGAGTCGCAGCGGCTGCTGCGGATGGAGGACGAGCTCCACAAGCGCGTCATCGGGCAGAACGACGCGATCAGGGCGCTCTCCCAGGCGATCCGGCGCACCCGCGCGGGGCTCAAGGACCCCAAGCGGCCCGGTGGGTCGTTCATCTTCGCTGGTCCCTCGGGCGTGGGCAAGACCGAGCTGTCGAAGACCCTCGCGGAGTTCCTCTTCGGAGACGAGGACTCGCTGATCCAGCTCGACATGAGCGAGTACATGGAGAAGCACACGGTCTCGCGGCTGTTCGGCTCCCCGCCGGGGTACGTGGGCTACGAAGAGGGTGGCCAGCTCACGGAGAAGGTCCGCCGCAAGCCCTTCTCGGTCGTGCTGTTCGACGAGATCGAGAAGGCGCACCCGGACATCTTCAACTCCCTGCTGCAGATCCTGGAGGATGGGCGGCTGACCGATGCCCAGGGCCGCACGGTGGACTTCAAGAACACCGTGATCATCATGACCACCAACCTTGGCACCCGGGACATCTCCAAGGGCGTCTCGGTCGGGTTCGCCCGCGCGGGTGAGTCCAAGGGGTCCTACGACCGGATGAAGTCCAAGGTGTCCGAGGAGCTCAAGCACCACTTCCGGCCGGAGTTCCTGAACAGGGTGGACGACGTGATCGTCTTCCACCAGCTCACCAGGGAAGAGATCGTCACGATCGTGGACCTGATGATCGCGAAGGTCGACGAGCGTCTCCGGGACCGGGACATGGGCCTGGAACTGCGGCCCACCGCCAAGAACCTGCTCGCCGAGCGCGGCTACGACCCGGTGCTCGGCGCCAGGCCCCTGCGCAGGACCATCCAGCGCTCGATCGAGGACACGATGTCGGAGAAGATCCTGTTCGGCGAATTGAGGCCGGGCCAGATCGTCATCGTGGACGTCAAGGGCGATGGCGAGGAGGCGGACTTCACGTTCAAGGGCGTGCCGAAGCCGGAAGCGGTCCCTGTCGCCCCCTTGGAGGACGCTGTCCAGGGCTCCAGGACGGACGTCAAGCCCAAGGCGGCGGCAGCCGAGTAAACCAGACAAGCCCTGGCAGAGGACGCCCGGCGCTACTGGCGCCGGGCGTCCTTGCTCGCCAGACCCACTCCGGAAGCGAGCTAGGCGGGCAGGCTGTAACAGCCGCCGGGCATGTGCTGGGCCAGGCCGTCAGTGACCAGGCTCGCGAGGGCGCGGGCACGCTGGTCAGCGTCGGCCCAGGCGGCGTCCAGCCGCGCGGCCGGCACCGGCTCTGCCGCCTCGCGGAGCACCGCGAGCAGCCGTCCCCGGCACTGGCGGTCCGTCCCCCCGTAACGCTGGCCGCGCCGCGTAAGCCCCGAGGCGGGGTTCCCGGCCTGGTGCCAGGCGCAGGCCCGGGCCACCGGGCAGCTCGCACAGCGGGGCCGGGTGGCGGTGCACACCAGCGCACCGAGTTCCATCACCGCGACCGACCAGCGCGGGGCGAGCGCGGGCTCATACGGGAGCAGCGACTCGGCCAGCGCGGTCTCTGCGGCGGCTGGGCTGTTGGCGGGCCGCTCCTGCCCCTGGACAAGCCGGGCCAGCACGCGCCGCACATTGGTGTCGAGGACCGGGTGGCGCTGCCCGAAGGCGAACGTGGCGACCGCGGCAGCCGTGTAGGCACCGACCCCTGGCAGCCTGCGCAGCTCTTCGATGGCCGAGGGCACCTCGCCACCATGGTCTCCGGTGATGATCCGTGCGGCTTCGTGCAGGCGCACGGCCCGTCGTGGGTAGCCAAGGCGCCCCCACTGCCGCAGCGCCTCGCCGGGTGGGTCGGCGGCCAGCGCGGGTGGGGCAGGCCAGCGGTCCAGCCAGGCCGCATAGGCAGGCAGCACTCTCGTCACCGGTGTCTGCTGCAGCATGAACTCGCTGACCAGCACCGCCCACGGGCCGGCTGACGGGCGGCGCCAGGGGAGGTCACGCGCGCTCACCCCGTACCAGCCCACGATGTCGGCCACTAGCGCATTCGTCATGACGCGCTGATTGTGCCACGCCACCGTCCGGGGGTGCGCAAGCTGTCGCCACGGGGCATGTGCCTCCCAGGTTGTGAGCGTCCGCGTCGGCGTGCCATTAACTACGCTGAGTAGCCATAGTGCATACTCAGGGTATGCAACGTGGTGCGTCTGGCTTGGCTGGCCGTCCGGTGCGAGACGGCGGCTGCACGGCCACCGCGCTCGCCCCCGGTATACACAGCGCCATGGTCTCCGTGCTCGGTGGCCCCGGCGTGGCTGTGCCCTGAGTGACCGGAGTGCTTGAGTGAACCAGCCTCGATGTGGCCGCCTCCTGAGCGGCTCAATGACCCAGTGCGGCGGCGATCGCCTCCTTGACGTCGGCCACTTCCCGTACTTCGAGCCCGGCCTTGGCCGGGGAACGGCCATTGGACCCGGACTGGGCCGTAGGCAGGCATCCCGAGCCCGCTGGGACCACGGCGCGGCGGAAACCCATCCGCTCTGCCTCAGCCAGGCGGCGGGGCACACCGGGGACGCGCCGTACCTCGCCCGCGAGGCCGACCTCGCCGATGGCCACCACCGAGGCGTCGATGGTGAGGTTCGCCGCCGTGCTGGCCATGGCCATGGCGACCGCCAGGTCAACCGCTGGCTCGGTGAGCCGTACGCCCCCGACCGTGGCCGCGTACACGTCGTGCTTGCCGATCGTGACGTTGGCGCGGCGCTGCAGGACCGCCATGACCATGCCGACCCGGGCGGCATCAAGTCCCGAGGTGACCCGGCGGGGGATCTCCAGCACGGATGCCGCGATCAGGGTCTGCACCTCGGCGACCAGTGGCCTGCGTCCCTCCAGGGTGACAGTCACGCAGGTGCCGGGCACCGGAGTGTCACGGCGGGACAGGAACAGGCCGCTGGGGTCGGGCAGCCCGATCAGCCCGTACTCGCCCAGTTCGAAGCAGCCCACTTCGTCGGTGGGCCCGAAGCGGTTCTTCAGCGCGCGCACCATCCGGAGTTGGGCATGGCGGTCACCCTCGACCTGAAGGACCACATCGACCAGGTGCTCGAGGGCCCTTGGCCCGGCGATCGACCCGTCCTTGGTGACGTGACCGACCAGCACCGTGGTCAGCGGCCGCTGCTTGGCGACCGCCATGAGCACGGCGGTGACCTCCCGGATCTGGCTGACGCCGCCAGGTGTCCCTTCCACTTCCGGTGCCATGATCGTCTGGACCGAGTCCACGATCAGCAGTTCGGGTTGCACCGCTTCCACCTGGGCCAGCACGGCAGGCAACTCGGTCTCCGCAGCTATGTAGAGGTCCGCGCCAACTGCCCCCACCCGGTCCGCGCGGAGCCGGACCTGCGCGGCCGACTCCTCACCGGTCACGTACAGGACGGGGCCCGACTCCGAGACGAGCGCGCTGGCCTCCAGGAGCAGGGTGGACTTGCCAACTCCCGGCTCACCGGCCAGCAGTACCACCGCCCCTTGGACGAGCCCGCCCCCGAGGACTCGGTCGAGCTCGTCCAGGCCGGTGGGGCGGCAGGCGGCGCCGAGTGCGTCCACCTCGTTGATCCGCACGGCCCGGCCCGATCCCGCGATGGCGCCCGGGGCCGTGCCTGGCAGAGCCGGACCGGCCCGCCGGGTGTGGGCAACTGCGGGTGCCGAGGGGTGTATGGTTCCCCACGACTGGCACTCTCCGCAGCGCCCGGACCACTTGGTGCTACGCCAGCCGCATTCGGCGCAGGCGTAAACGGGGCCGGTGGATGATCGGGCCATGTGCGGGACGCTATCGGGTGGGTACGACAGTCCGGTCCGGGACAATAAGCTGACTTAGCGGGGATGCTCATGGCGGTTTTGGAAGGAGAGATGGTGAGCCTTGCCGTCAAGGCCCCCTCACCTCTTGTCGCGTTGTCCACTGCGTCGGTGTTCCCAGACAGGGTGCCCGATGCGTTTGAGGCCGCAGCGCGTCTTGGATATGACGGGCTCGAGGTCATGGTGTCGGCCGACGCAGTCAGCCAGGACGTGGACGTTCTCAAACGCATGGTGGACTACCACCAGCTTCCTGTGCTCTCGGTCCACGCGCCCTGCCTGCTCGTCACACAGCGCGTGTGGGGCCGAGACCCGTGGGGCAAGCTGAGCCGGGCACGCGAGATGGCAGAGGCGCTGGGGGCCGGTGTCGTCGTGGTCCACCCGCCGTTCCGCTGGCAGCGTGACTACGCACGCGAGTTCGCCGAGAGCCTGGCGCGGCTGCGGGAGGAGACCGACATCGTCTTCCCGGTCGAGAACATGTACCCGCT
>DASYYE010000372.1:0-2050 GCA_035946955.1 Streptosporangiaceae bacterium
GATGCGGCCGGGGATCGGCCCTGCCAAGGCCGCAGCGGTCGTGGCCGGCTTCGAACTGGCCCGGCGGGCTGAGGATGGCCAGGATCCGGAGCCACTGCGCAGCCTGGAGGATGTGGCCCGGGCGGCGTGGCGAGAACTGTCCGCTGCCCGGCGAGAACGTCTGCTGGTCCTGGTGTGCGACACGGCCAACCGCCTGCGGCGCACCGTCGTGGTGTCCGAGGGGTCGGTCGACCGCTCGCTGGTCCCGGTGCGGGAGATCCTCAACGCGGTGCTGCGTCACGACGGCAGGGCACTGGCCCTGGCACACAACCACCCGAGTGGGATGCCTGAGCCCAGCGAGGCCGACCACCGGGCCACCGCGGAGGTCCAGGCCGCCGCGGCCGTCGCGGGGCTGCGATTCCTCGGCCACGTGGTGGTGGCGAGCCAGGGCTGGCGGCCGGTGGAGGGTGGGGGAGCGCACCAGGGCTAGGCATCATGGTCTGTATGCCCGATGACCGCGTCTGGCTGCGGACCACGTTCAACTCGGCAGCCCACAGCTACCAGCAGGCCAGACCCGAGTACCCCGCCGAACTCTACGACGAGTTACTCCACCTGGCAGGGCTGGGGCGCGGGGACCGGCTGTGCGAGGTCGGGTGCGCCACCGGTAAGGCGACCCGGCCACTTGCGGAGCGGGGGTTCCCGATCACCTGCGTGGAGATCGGTGCCGAGCTTGCCGCCGAGGCCCGCCGGAACCTTGCGCGGTTCAGCAACGTCGAGGTCGTGCACGCGGACTTCGAGACCTGGCAGCCGCCGGAGCGGGGGGGCTTCGCCCTGGTGTTCGCCGCCACGGCCTGGCACTGGATCGACCCGGCCGTGCGCTACCAGCGGGCGTGGGCGCTGCTGCGCCGGGGCGGCCACCTCGCGTTCTGGCGGACTAACGACGTGTTCCCGGCCAATGGCGACCCGTTCTTCCACGAGATCCAGGACGTCTACGACGAGATCGGCGAGGGGCTCCCGCCGGGCACGGTCTGGCACCAGCCCGGCGAAGAACCGGACGACCGCGCCGGGGTCGAGGCCAGCGGCCTGTTCGCGGATGTGGTGGTACGCCACTTCGACTGGGAGACCAGTTACACCGCGCAGGAGTACATCCGGCTGCTCGACACCTTCTCCGGGCACATCGCGATGGCGCAGTGGCAGCGTGACCGCCTCTATGGCGAGATACGCCGACTCCTGGCGTCCCGGCCGGACGGGCGCCTGCGGCGCCACTGGGGTGCTGTCCTGCACGTGGCGCGGCGGTGCGAGGGCGACGCGTGATCTCACTCCGCTGGCGTGTCGTCAACCATTAGTGCATGCCGCTGTGCCTCTTGCGGCGCCTGATCCAAGGGTTGTAGAACGGGAGAGCCCTAGATCAGGTCATTCGCGAGTTCGACACCTGGAGACTGGGATGAAACGTGTGGTCGGGGCGGGCATTTCTGCCGCCATGATTGCCTTGCCGCTCGCACTGGTATCGGGCCACGTCAGCCCGCCGCCAGCCCATGCGGCACAGGCCAAAAACCTCCCGAACAACGCCACCACCAAGATCGCCGGGCTGCAGCATTTCTGTGGCTCCAATGGGATCATGTGCACGGAGCCGGCCAAGAACTGGGAGGAGTTCGCCGGTTTTGACTCGGCGATCAAGGCGGGCGCACACATGCTCGGGTACATCGGGCACGACGAACCTGCCACGCTCTTCTACTCAAACAAGCCGGGGTCCGGTAACAACGTCACCTGGCAGCTCACGCTGCCCAAGGACCCGCCCACCAAGCCGGTCCAGAACGGCAGCGGCGGGACGGACGGGTTCCAGCTCCACCCCACGTTCTGGTTCGGCATGGTGATGTGCGACGACCAGGGCTCGCCCAACCCGGACGGCGCGGCGCTCGACGGCCATGCGACGGTCCCCTGCACGCCGGACAGCGACTCCAACATCTACGAAAGCCAGAACCCGCACAGCTCCCACTACTTCGGCCTGGGCCCGGGGCAGGCGTTCGAGGAGCTGCAGTTCTACCCGCCGGGGTGGGTGCCGTGGCCGGCC
>DASYYE010000373.1:0-13434 GCA_035946955.1 Streptosporangiaceae bacterium
GATGTACTCGCCGCTGGGCAGTTGCCGGATGATCCCGGTCTCCACGCCGTGCTCCAGTATGTGCACGTCCTTGCGCTGCAGGCCCAGGCAGATGCGCTTGGTGACGTAGTACGCGACGACCGGCCCGATGAAGATCGCGTACCGGGCGATCTCCGTGGTCAGGTACAGCGAGATGTTGAGGAACTTGGCGACCAGGTCGTTGGCGCCTTCCAGCCAGAAGATCCCGTAGAACGTGACCCCGGCCATGCCGATGGCGGTGCGGGTGGGGGCGTTGCGCGGCCGGTCGTTCACGTGGTGCTCGCGGCGGTCGCCGGTGATCCACTGTTCGAGGAACGGCCAGACGGCAAGCCCGGTCATGATGATGCCCAGTGGCAGGAACGCCGGGAGGAACACGTTGAATGCGAACGTGTACCCCCCCACGCTCCAGTGCCAGCTTGGCCACATCCGCAGCGCGCCCTCCATGAAGCCCATGTAGAAGTCGGGCTGCGAACCGGAGGAGATGCCGGAGGGGTTGTAAGGACCGTAGATCCAGATCGGGTTGACCTGCGCGAACGTGGACAGCAGCGCGGTCACGCCGAACACGAAGAAGAAGAACGCGCCCGTCTTGATCATGAAGTACGGGTACATCGGGGAACCGACCACGTTGCGGTCGGTGTGGCCCTTGCCCGGCATCTGGGTGTGCTTCTGGTGGAACATCAGGAACAGGTGCGCGGAGATCAGCGCGAGCAGGATGCCGGGGATCAGCAGCACATGGATGATGTACAGCCGCGGGACGATGTCGTGGCCCGGGAACTGCCCGCCGAACAGGAAGAACGAGACGTACGTGCCGACGATCGGGATCCCCAGCAGCACACCTTCGAGGATCCGCAGGCCGGTCCCGGACAGCAGGTCGTCCGGCAGTGAGTAGCCGAAGAGCCCCTCGGTGAAGGCCAGTGTGAACAGGATGATGCCGATGATCCAGTTGAACTCGCGCGGCTTGCGGTAGGCCCCGGTGAAGAAGATCCGCAGCAGGTGGCACATGATCGCGGCCACGAACACGACCGCGGCCCAGTGGTGGATCTGCCGCATGAGCAGGCCACCCCGGACATCGAAGCTGATGTCCAGCGTGGACTTGTACGCCTCGCTCATGTGGACGCCATCCAGCGGTGTATAGGAACCGTGGTAGATGACGTCGGTCATGCTGGGCTGGAAGAACAGGGTCAGGAACGTCCCGGTCAGCAGCAGGATGATGAACGAGTAGAGCGCGATCTCACCCAGCAGGAACGTCCAGTGGTCCGGGAAGATCTTGCGCAGGAAGTGGTTGAAGGACCGGGCGCCGCGCAGCCGGTCGTCGAGGTATCCGCCGGTGCCGGTCAGGACCTTGGGGGTGCTGCCCATGGCTACTCGTTCCCTCCCTGGAAGCCACCCTGGCCCAGCTCCCAGAAGCTCGGGCCCACCGGCACCACGAAGTCACCCTTGGCGATCAGGTACCCCTGGGAGTCGACCCCGATCGGCAACTGGGGCAGCGGCCGGGGGGCGGGGCCGAACAGCACCGTCGCGCCCTTGGTCGCGTCGAACGTGGACTGGTGACAGGGGCAGAGGATGTGGTTCGTGGTCTGCTCGTACAGGGCGGCCGGGCAGCCGACGTGAGTGCAGATCTTGGAGTAGGCGACGATGTTGTCGTAGGTCCAGTCCAGCACCGTCGGGGGCTTCAGTTGGCCCGGTGCCAACTTGATGATGATGGTGACCGCCTTGGCGAGGACGTCCTGGTTGTCCTGAAAGCCCTCGGGGATCACGGTGATCATCTGCCCCGGGGTGTTGAAGTCCGCGGCCAGCAGTGGGGTGTTCGGGCCGTAGACCACCATGCGCGTGCCATTGCGCCACGCAGTGTGGCGCAGGACATTACCTGGCAGCGGGCCCATGTCACGCAGGATGACCAGGGGCGCGGCAGCCAGCGGCACGCTGGCCGCTAGCAAGGTGCGGCGCAGCAGCGGCCGCTTGGTGATGGCGCTGGCCTCGGCCCCTTCGAGGAAGGTCTCCTCGAACTCCGCCCGGTCCTCGGGCGCCGACGCCAGTGGCTTACGTTCTTCGGTGAGTTCCACCGTCGGCATCAGGCTGCGCACCCAGATCACGAAGCCCGCGCCGATGGCCAGGAACGCCACGGACATGGACACGCCGAGTGCCAGGTTGGACCGCAGGGTGGCGTCCACCGAGTGGACCTCCAGGCCCACGTAGGCGGCCACGAAACCGAGGCTTGCCACCAGGGAGAGGATGAACAGCGTGGCCACCACGCGTTCGGCCCGCTTGGCCTTGGCGGGGTCCGGTGGTTCGCCAGGGACTTTGATGCCCGGTTCCTGCGGGGCGGCCTCACCGAGCAGGGTGCGGGCCTTCGCGGGCGGCGGCGTACCGATCACGCGGTGCGGGGTCCGCCCGGAGATCAGCTCGGCGCCTGTCTCGCGGTTGGCGGCGCCGTTGGCGGTGTGTCCTGTGTCGCTCATGCCTTCGATCCCCGTCGTCCTGCTGTGATCCACATGGCGGCGAACACCAGCGCACCGACCCCACCCAGGAACCCGACTATGCCCTCGGTGACCGGGCCGACCCGGCCGAGGCTGAAACCGCCGGGGTTGGGCTCGGAGCGGACCTTGGTGATGTAGGCGATGATGTCGCGCTGCTGGGCGGTGGTCAGCATGCTGAAGTTCGGCATCGCTTCGGGGCCCGTCTGCATGGCCTCGGCGATCTGTGTCGGTGTGGACTGGTCGAGCGCGGGTGCGTACTTCCCGTAGGTCAGGGCCCCGCCAGCGCCTGAGAAGTTATGGCACTGCGAGCAGTTGGTGATGAACAGGTTCTGCCCGAGCGCAACGTTGGCGCCGTTGGTGCTCACATCAGCCGCCGGCGGAATAGGCGGGCCACCGCCCAGCGACTCAACGTAGGCCGCGATGTCGTGGGTCTGCTGCTCATTGAACACCGGTGGCTTGCGGTCCATCTCCGCGGTCGCTTCCTTGGCCGGCATGCGGCCGGTGCTGACCTGGAAGTCGACCGCTGCCGCGCCGACCCCGATCAGGCTGGGGCCGGCGTCGGTGCCCTGCCCGAAGTTGCCGTGACAGCTCGAGCACGTGGTGATGAAGAGATTGCGGCCGATGGCCAGCGCCTGTGGCGAACCCGGCGCTGGCGTGGCCGTTGCCGCGCTGGCCGACTGCGTAGCTGCGGCATAGACCGTGCCGACGGACACGAGCCCGAGCAAGACGACGGCATACCCAGCGGCTGGGTGCCTCCGCCGTGCGGTGATCCAGCTCACGTTGCCTTCCGTTTCCGGTCAGGGAGCGATGCGTCCCCGTCGGGTTGGTTAGTGGATGAGGTAGATGGTGGTGAACAGGCCGATCCACACGACATCGACGAAGTGCCAGTAGTAGGACACGACGATGGCGCTGACCTGTTGTTCCTGGGTGAATGTCTTGGCCGCGTAGGTCCGGCCGAGCAGGAAGAGGAATGCGATGAGCCCGCCCGTCACGTGCAGCCCGTGGAAACCGGTGGGGATGTAGAACACCGAACCGTAACCACTGGAGGACAGTGTCAGGTGGTCCCTGCTGACCAGCTGGTAGTACTCGTACCCCTGGCCGCACACGAAGTACAGGCCCATCAGGAACGAGAGGACGTACCACTCGCGCAGGCCCCACTTGGCTACGTTCCAGATGCTCCCGATCCGCCCGACCTGGCCACGCTCGACCGCGAACACGCCCATCTGGCACGTTACGCTGGAGAGCAGCAGCACGGTGGTGTTGGTGAACCCGAGCCCGAGGTTGAGGTGGGCGCCCGGCCAGGGCAGTCCCTGGCTCTTGTCAACCGAACGGATCGTGAAGTACATCGCGAACAGGGCCGCGAAGAACATGAGCTCGGAAGACAGCCACACGATGGTGCCCACGCTGACCAGGTTCGGCCTGGTTGACGGGTGCCGGGGCGTCGTTGTAGTCGCGGATGCTGTGGCCACGAACGCCATTATTACGACACCCCGTAGGGGAGCGCCGCCCGACCCCCTATGTCGGTAGCATCTGATGTCCATGAGGGTCGTTGTGTACAGCCATGATGCCGACACCCGGGCACGGGTCCGGCAAGCCATCGGACGCCGCCCGGCCGCGGACGTGCCAGAGGCCGAGATCGTCGAGGTGGCCACCGAGCCCGCCCTGTTCCGCATGCTGGACCAGGAGCAGGTGGACGTCATGGTCCTCGACGGCGAGGCTCAGCCCGCCGGGGGCATGGGGATCTGCCGCCAGGCCAAGGACGAGATCCACAACTGCCCGCCGGTCCTGCTGGTCACCGGCCGGGCCGACGACGGGTGGCTCGCGACCTGGTCAGGTGCGGAGGCTGTGGTCACGCACCCGATCGAACCACGCGCGCTCGCCAGCGCCCTCGCCGGCCTGATGCGCCAGCGGGCCACGGCCGCGCAGGCCTGAGGCTTCGGGCCGTGGACACCCGCAAGGCCTGGCCCGCCCTGATCGGTGCGCTGATCAGGGGGGAGACGCTGACCTCCGAAGAGACGGCCTGGGCCATGGACGAGATCATGGAGGGGGCCGCCACCCCTGCCCAGATCGCCGGGTTCGGTGTCGCCCTGCGGGTCAAGGGGGAGACGGTCGCGGAGGTGAGCGGCCTGGCTGACGCGATGCTGGCGCACGCGACCCCGATCACCGTGCCGGGCCCGCTGGTCGACCTGGTGGGTACCGGTGGCGACGGGGCGCACACGGTCAACATCTCGACCATGGGGGCGATCACCGCCGCAGCCACTGGGGCCCGCATGGCCAAACACGGCAACCGCGCGGCGTCCTCATCGTGTGGCGCCGCGGACGTGCTCGAGGCCCTGGGCGTGGTCATCGACCTGCCCCCCGACGCCAGCACGCGGCTGGCCGAGGAAGTGGGGATCGCGTTCCTGTTCGCGCCGCTCTACCACCCCGCGTACCGCCACGCCGCTGTGCCACGGCGCGAGCTGGGCGTGCCCACGGTCTTCAACTTCCTCGGGCCGGTGACGAACCCGGCCCAGCCGCAGGCGCAGGCCGTGGGGGTGTCCGACCCGCGGATGGGCCCGGTCATCGCCGGGGTGCTCGCGGGCCGTGGGTGTTCGGCACTGGTGTTCCATGGCGATGACGGGCTGGACGAACTGACCACCGCGGACACATCGACGGTCTGGGTGGTGCACGGTGGGACCGTGAGCCAGACCGTGCTCGACCCGGCGGACCTGGGGCTCGGCCGGTCGCGGCGGGAGGACCTCCTCGGCGGGGACGCGGACTGCAATGCGGGCGTGGCCCGTTCGGTGCTGGCGGGCGAGCCTGGGCCGGTGCGTGACACGGTGGTGCTCAACGCCGCCGCGGCGCTCGCGGCGGCCGCTGGCGTGCGAGGGCCTGAGGACCTGGTCTCCGCCCTGGCGGAGGGGTGTGCGCGGGCTTCGGCGGCACTGGACTCAGGGGCTGCCCGGTCCTTGCTGGAGCGCTGGGTCGAGACCAGTCAGCGCCTCGCGGCTGCTTCCGGGTAGATAGCTCCCTGCGGGAGACACCTATTCCGTCTGCCCCCAATGGGTTCCATCTCAGGTTGTGCTGGTAGAGACCATAATTCGATTATTCATACATAACCATGACAGCAAACTGTGGTGGTTCGATGATATAATCGAATCAGTTCACGGATCAGTTGAGCCAATTCAGTTATGGCGGGGTGGGCCGAAACTGGAGAGGGGGTGCGCTCGGGTGCCAGCGACCACTGTGGCGGTCAGCCGGGCCGGGCGCGCTCGCCTCGAGGCGGAGAAGAAAGAACTGCTGCGGGGGCCTGCGCCGCGCTGGCGAATACCACCGCGAGTGAGGCGGCAGAGCTGGCCGCCGCGTGGGGGCTCGGTGGAGGCGCCGGCCGGTGGGAACCAGGGCCAGGCGGCGAGCAAGGCTGGCTCCCGCCCGACCCAGGCGGCGGGTCTGTGGACGGCGATGACGCATGGCTGACCGATCTGCGTGCTCCTACGCGTGAGGAGTGCTTGTCACACGGCTGGGAGCCATCCGGCCCAGATGTGATCAAGGCCGGTTTCGGGTTCCGTGAGCCCGGCAACGCATGGGGGTTTGGCTCCGGCGGAGTCGCCGACAGCATGCCACCCGGTCCGGTGCTGGCCACGCTGACCGGCGACACCTGCCAACCGGGGCTGAGCAAGGTCTCCGATGATGAGCTGATCGGGGCCTTGCGGGCGGCGCGGCGGCTGACGTCGTGGGCGCAGGCGATGGAGCTGGCGGCCGCCGGGGAGCTGACACAGCGGCGGTTCGCGGAGCAGGACGCGGGTGAGGCGGGTGTGGGTGACCATGTGGTCGATGAGGTCGCGGCGGCGCTGACGCTGACCGGCCGGGCCGCCGACCGGCTGGTCAACCTGGCTGTTGACCTCTCCGGTCTGCCCGCCACTGCCGCGGCGCTCGCGGCCGGGGACATCGACCTGCCCCGGGCGGGCGTGGTGGAGGAGACCGGTGCGCTCAGTGCGGGGCACCGCGCGCCGTGGTGGAGCAGGAGGTGCTGGGCCGCGCGGGTGGTCAGACCACCACGGAGCTGCGCCGCTGCGCCCGTCGCGCGGTGCTGCGCACTGACCCAGGCGCGGTGAACAAGCGCAAGGAAGAGGCGCGGCGGGAGGCCCGGGTCGAGCGCTGGGACGAGCCTGCCGGGACCACCGCGCTGGCTGGGCGTGACCTCCTACCCGCGGAGGTGCTGGCTACGGACCGTAACCTGACCGACCTGGCACGCGAGCTCAAGGCAGCGGGTATGCCCGGCACCATGGACCAGTTGCGCGCGGCGGTGTTCCTGGCGCTGCTGAGCGGCCGGCCACTCGGCTCCCTGCTCACAGCAGCGACCGACGGGCAGGAAGCGGCGTCGCAGCCGCAGGCGAGTCCCGCCGGCCGGGGTTCGGTCAACCTGACGATGGTCACGGGTTGTTCGTACGGTGGGTACCATGAGGACACTGACCAGGACGGCGACGGCAAGGGATCCGCAGGTGGCAGGGCAGGTAGCACGCGAGCGTGCGGTGTCGCGCATGGCGGAAGCTGAGCGGGCCCAGCGTAACCAGGACTCGTGGCGGGGTGAGGACGCGGCGGTTTATTGCCGCGTTTCGCATATCAAGGACAAAGACCAGACCAGCGTCGACCGGCAGGAGCGCATTGGCCGTACGACAGCCGACGAAAATGGGCTGGTTGTGGCTCATGTGCTGGTCGACCCAAACCGGTCGGCGTGGAAGCGTGACCGCAAGCGCCCCGGCTGGGACCGGCTTCTGGAGCTTGCCCGCAGCGGGGCAATACGTCACATCGTCGTATACCACCCTGACCGGCTGATGCGTCAGCCTTATGACCTTGAGGAACTGCTCAACATCTCTGACCAGTACGGGATCATCCTGCACGGGAAGTCCGGGCACCGGGATTTGAGCGACCCGGACGACCGGCATTACCTGCGTGGTGAGGTTGCGCATGCCTGCCGTTCCTCGGATGACACCTCGCGCCGGCTGAAAGACGCGATGGTCGACCGGGCGCGGGACGGGAAACCGCACACCGGGTCACGCCGCTACGGCTATGCCAAGGACGCGGTGACGGTCATCCCGGAAGAGGCGGAAGTCATCCGGTGGATATTTGAGAGCTTCCTTGACGGCATGGGCCCCCATGCGATCTGCGAGGATCTGAACCGGCGTGGTATTCCCTCGGCCCAGGGCAAGCAGTGGCACATCTCGCAGGTTCTGAAACTGCTGGACTCCCGGCATGTGGCAGGCATCCGCGTGTTTCGCGGGGTGGAGATCGGGCCGGGCACGTGGCCGGCGATTATCGATGTCGCGATGTTCCGGGAAGTGCAGGAACGCCGTTCCTACCGTTCGGCGGTGAACCGGGGCCGGTACGACGCGAAGCGGTATTACCTGTGCCGTGGCCTGGTGTGGTGCACCAAGTGCGGTCGGCGCATGTCGGGCAAGACCAACGGCGGTTACCCAGTCTATGTGTGTGACAACCGGGCCAGCGGTAAGGCACAAAAGTGTTTCCGCCGTATCGGCGCCGGCAGGCTGGAAGCCTTTGTCAAAGACGCCGCGCTTGACTTGCTGGAGCACTTGGACATAAATACCCCACAAGCTACGGCCGTGCTCTCGGCGGACGACCAGACAGCGATTGAGGCTGACCGGGCGGAGATCGCGGAACTGAAAGACATGTGGGACAACCGGGAGATCAACACGGCTGAATACCGGCAGATGCGCAAGACTGTAGAGGAACGGATCAGGCTCATCGAGGCAAAGACGGTCATCCGGCCCGCCGCTGAAGTGCTGGACGGCATGACCGGCCCGGCAGCCCGCAAGACATGGGCAGCGCTGGAGAAGGCCGGGGAGGACGAGCGGCTGAACGCCGTACTGCGGTTCCTGTTCGCGGCTGTCCGCATCGGGGAGTCCAACGCGCCGAACGGCATGTTCGACTACTCCCGGATAGACATCGAGCAGAACCAGATCTGAACACCGAATCACGCGCGAGGGGCCCCGCCGCATCGGCGGGACCCCTCTTTCGTGTGTTATCTCTTGCCTGTGCCGGTGTCATCGGTTGCGAGCAGCCGTGCGAGCCGTTTTGCTCCTTCTGGGCTGATCGTGGTGCGGAACCGGCTGGTCACCCTCCTCAGATGCAACGCGCGGTTCGTGGGGTCATTGTGGGTATAGGCGTTCGCCTCCTCGTGGCTGGACTGTTCGCGTGTGGTCGGCGTGTGGGCATCACCTCCCCTCGGGCAGACTCGCGGCCTGGTTACTGTGCGTGGTTGTCCGCGTGCATGTGCACGGCGTGTGTGTGGCCCTACGCGCGCAGGCGCGCGCGGGCCGTGCACGGACAAACCATCACTCACGGTCACCACGGGGGCGGCGTGGCCGGCCGGGTGGCCGCCCGTCCGGTGGCCGCGACGGTGGCCGCCCACCGGGCGGCCCAGCGGGGCCGGGGACGGCCCGCCAGTGGCCGCGTATGGTCTGGACAGCCCGCCCGGTGCTGGCCAGTTCGCGCAGCCGGTAGTACACCCACCGGCGGCCCATCCCGGTCGCGGTCATCAGCTCCGCGACCGGCGTGCCGTCGGGCCCGGCACTGACCAGGGCGTCCCACAGCGCCATCTCCGGGTCGGCTTGTCCCTCGGCATGGGCTGGGGCCGGTTCGCTGTCCTGCGGGCCTCTGGGCGCGTCGTGGTGAGTGCTGGGCGGCCTGGCTGGCAGCCATGGCCGTGTGTGGGTGTGGGTGGTGGCCTGGCGGGTTACCTGGTCGTCGGCGACCAGGTAAGCCCGGTACCGCTCCGGCACGGTGTGCTCTGGCGCGGAAAACAGGAACGCACCCGACTGGGTGAGCACATGCGCGTACCATCCCGCCGTGAATGCGCCCTGCCCGAGGATCAGGTCGACGTCACGGCGTTCCCGGACGCGCAGGCATATCCGCACGTCCATTTGCGACCGCACCGCGCCTTTGCCCATCGCGGCCTGAGTTGGCCGCTGGGTCGCGGCTATCAGGTTGACCGCGACGGCACGACCACGGCGCGCTATGGAGTCGGCGCAGTCGTGGGATTCTTCCGGAAGTTCGGCGTATTCATCGACGACGATCACCAATGCCGGGTTATCTGGGGATGGTTCCCAGACTCGTTTGCCGTACGCGGCCATGCGTGCGGCCCGGTGGTTGACCCATGCCACCGCGTCCCGGAATAGCTCATTTGCTTCCTGTGGTGTGGTAGCGAGCGGTCGGCCGAGACAGGCCGCCCAGGGCTGGAGTTCCATTCCCCCTTTCAAGTCCACGCCCCAGATCACCACATCCGGGCACGCCACGAGCACGGCAAGGATGATATTCAGGATTCCCGACTTCCCCGCGCCGGTCGTGCCACCAATCAGCACGTTGCGGCGCAGGATCAGCACGGCTACGGTCTGGCCGTCTTCGGACAGTCCCAGTGTTACCGGTTTCGTGATGGATGTGTTTGCGGTGCCGGGCCAGGGGATCGGCTGGGCGTGCGGGTCGGTTTCGGCTACGCGCAGGATGAACCGGTCGGCTTTGGCTGGGTCTGGGATCACCCGTGCGCTTCCTGGGCGCAGGCCAAGCCCGGATTCAATCGCGGGCACCTGGTTGACCGCGTGCGCTGCCGTCGTTCCTTTCCGAAGCGCCACGCGGGCGGTCCAGCCCCACACATCCACCACAATCGATGTGATGCGGGAGCCAGGCAATCCCATGTTTTCCGCGATGGCAGGCCAGGTTTGGATGGTGCGCAGCGCACGTACTTTCGCGCGCCTGCGACGGTGCGCCCACCACGGAATCCCGAGTACAACCGTGGAAATGACCGCGACCTGTGGCAGTGGTTTCGTTACTGGGCTCAGGGCGGTGGCTGCCGCCAGCCAGCCACCGCTTACCGCGATAATTGCTGTGACATATGCCCGTTCCGCGGGGCGGTCGATTCCGCATTTCTCCCACGTCCGCGCGAGCAGTCCTGCCGTGATCCGCCCGGCTGGGCGGGTCCACAGAATCCGGTGCGGGATACCGAGCACCACAACCGCCAGTCCGGTAATCCCGGCAATGACTGGCCAGGCGGCCCGGTGGCCGTGGTGCAGCTCTGCTGCCGCGATGAACGCGGCAGCGGTAACGAGGAATGGGAGAAATGCCGAACGGTGCCGGTAAGCCCACCGCCCCACCGCAGCGGCCACCACGGGCCACCACGGTTCATAAGGGGCCGGGAACAAGACCGGGTAGCCGCCGCGACGGCCACGGAACGCCCGCCGCATGTCCCGCCGGTAACGCCGGTACGGGTCACGGTGACTCATACCAGCCACCCCCGATCGTGTTCGGGGAGTTCCCATCGCGGGTAGTTCAGTGGGTTATCTTCGCCGTCTGCTGCCGCGCCTAGCGCCGCAGACATCGCGGCGCGCAGGTTCGCGTTTTCCAGCCGTATTCTGGCTAGCTCGTCACACAGGACAGCGAGGGTTGAGAGGAGCGCCGCGACATCGCAGACAACCGCTGTCACGGCGGGGTCGCACTGTGGGCACGGGGGGATGCCCGTGAGCGCGGTCAGGTGTGTGCTGATTTCCTCCACATTGAGGGAGGGATATGCCTTGGGGTTATTGTCCATGGGCACCTCCGATCATCGCAGGGACAGGTCATAGGCGTTCCTTTCTCGTGTCCCGCACACCCGGTGGCGTGCGGGACACGTCCGTGGTAGGTTCATTCCTTGTGGTTTCCTTCCTTATCGGTGCCGGCTGGTTTAGAGCAGGTGCAGCAGGCTATGGAATACCGAGTGGACCACACTGGCCATGCTGGACGATGCCAGGTAGAAGCCGAACGCGACGCAGACCAGCGCATGCCACACACGCAGGCCCGCGTAACGGCACAGCACGAATACCGCCACGCCCAGCACGGCCACAACCGACAGAGTTACCGTCAACCAATCACCTCCTTTTACTTCCCGGCAGTAATAGTCCCCGCGACGGCTAACCGTCGTCGCGGTATGCCCGCCTGGCCTTCCTCCGTGACCAGCGGGCACGGTTGATGCATTTCACGCACGCGAGCGCGCCGTCTTTCGCCTCCGCGCCGCACATACACGCACGCCCGGCACGGCAGCCGGCCATGCGATCCCCGTGGAAGATGGTGTGTCACCTCCTCTCTGGCCTGGTGGCCTCCTTCCCGGAAACAACTGGTTTGGGCAGCACGACAGCCCCGGGTACCATCGGCCCCGGGGAACTGAGGTTCCCTGCCGGGCCGCCCCGTCGTCCGTTCCCTTGGGCTGGGGCGGCCCGGCTCGCGATTATTCGCGGCTATCTGCGGGCTCACCCCCGTCTTCGCCGTCCGTGCTTTCGCCTAGCTCCGTCGCGATACGGTCGGCAGCCAGAGCCACGTCTGACACGTCACAGATCTTCTCTGCCCACGGCCAAGCGAACCACCAGCCATCACCAAGCCGTATAGCGACAACGCTGTTTTCAAAGTCCGAACCCGCCGGGTTGTCCCCGTATCCGCTATGGACCCTGAGACGCGGCCACACTGAACGGGTGTCCAGGTCGCTGCGAATCCCCCGCTCAGCAAGTCCCGACTGCAACTCAGTAAGGCAAGCCACGCTCAGGTCCCGGCCTTCTTTCCAGCCAGGTGCAAACGCCACTCGTCCAACCGTCGAATTCGGCACGGACATCACTTCCCTTCGGCGTGCTCGCTCGTTGACTTGAACCCGGCCTGCGCCCGCAGGGTCTGGCGTGATCGATTGGGCGCAGTCCGGGGGTCTCTATTCGTTCTCATGCGCTCACTATTGCATAGACGACTTTCCCGCCCGATGGCAGGAAGAAATGACCCCACTCCTTGCTCTGTGCCTGAACAAGCATCAGACCCCGGCCGCTTTCGGCGTCAGTGTCCGCATCAGCCAGGACAGGCGGGCTTGGGTCGTGGTCGAAGACCTCGATTACTACGCGGCCTGGCAGGTGCCGCAAGGTGAGGGATATCCGCTGAACGGCTGTCAGGTCTCCGTACCTGAGCTGTGAAGGGTTGTCCGGGCCGCTTACCATGATCGCGTTCGTGACTAGCTCAGATGCCAAGAGTTCGGCGGTCTCCACTGTCTCTGGCCACAACCGCCACGCCCGCAATGCTGTATTCACTTGTGCGCGCGCCCAAGATGGGGAGGTTTTCAGTGCGGCCAGTTCCAAGTACGCGACAGATTCACCTGGAAGTGGTGGTTGTGGATAATCTCCGCCCGAGACCTGGCGGTGGCTACGTAAGTACCGTTCAATTTCGGGCTGAGCCAACTTGACCACCTCCCTCCACGTCTTTGTGCTGAGATTTGGACCTGTTGTTTGGCGGCGGCAGCCCCTGGCTTGCGCGGGGCTGCCGCCTTGCCCATCCACACCGTCCGGACGCGCCAAGGCCCGGAGGCGCTTTGGATAAGTCCCGCGCTCTGCGTTTTTATCCATGTCAAGGATGCGCGGTGGATGAGCGATTTACCATGTCAAATCGCATGCTCTTTCCGGTCACTTCATGTCAGTTGGATGACACTGGCATGACATATCGAGTGAGCCACTGGCAGAGGAATGTCATGATTGGGGGAACCTCCGCAGTCGACGAGGCTGAGGGGTATACTTGGCAGGCGGACTGCGCCTCGCGCAGCATGCGATAGTCTGCGCACAGGGAGTTAGCAATGGAATTGCCGCCGAAAGTGCCTAATCTAATTCTCCGGTGTATCCGTGAGGAGCAGCGTCATGAAACTCGTGCCGAGTTTGCGGAGGCGCTGACCCGCAAGGCAGAGGAACTTGGCGAGCCCATCTTTCCAACTGAACGTTCGGTAGCGCGGCTGGAGAGGGGAGAAGTCAGGTATCCAGGCGTGAAATATCGTCGTGTGCTCTCGGCGTTGTGTGGCCTTCCAATATCGGAACTTGGTTTTGAATCGGCGTACGCTGGAGCCGCTGAGGACAAGGATTCCGTGGCCCTGGTCCAGTCCTCTTGGATTCCTCATGGT
>DASYYE010000374.1:0-8513 GCA_035946955.1 Streptosporangiaceae bacterium
CCTGGGGGCTTCCCTGGGGGATTCCCTGCGGGCTTCCCTGGGGGCTTCCCTGTGGGCTTCCCTGGGGGATTCCCTGCGGGCTTCCCTGCAAATCGACTGGGATTTCTTCAATGGCCAGATGGAATACTGGTGTGCATTCTACGACGCGCCACGGCGCCTAGGAATAGTCACCTACAAACCGGCCGATGACACGAAGCTGACCCTGTGGTGCCAGCTCGCGCGCTCATGCGGCTGGTGGTGGCCATGCGAAGGCATGTGCGTCATCTCCGAACGGCCCTCCACGGTGCATGTAGAGCCATGGGACCCGGCACGTGGGACCGTGCGCCTGCACAAGGCAGGCGGCCCGGCCATGGAGTTCCGCGACGGGTGGAAGGTCTGGGCGTGGCACGGCCGCCAGGTCTCCGAGTGGGTGGTCACCGGCCCCACCGCCAAGAAGATCGCCGAAGAGGCCAACGTCGAAGTGCGCCGCTGCGCGATCGAGTCCCTCGGCTGGGACACGTTCATCCGCGAGGCGCAGCTCGCCGCAGTCGCCCCACCCGGCGCGGACAGCTTCGATGTGCCCGACCCCGGCAACCAGGGCCAGACCCTGGCCCTCTACGACGTCCCCGAGCGCCTGTGGGGCTCCCGGGTCCGGCTCCTCATGTGCACCAACGGCTCCGTCGAGCGCGACGGCACCAGGCGCAGGTACGGGCTCACGGTTCCCGCGCATGTCAAGACCCCGGTCGAAGCCGCGGCATGGACCGCGGGACTGACCGAGCACGAGTACGCCCGCATGCAGCGGCGTACCTGACCCAGATGGAGAGGAACGAAGTGAAGACACTCGCAGACGTCACCGCGGCGCACGGTTTCGAGGTCCTGGAGCACCTGGAGGCCGATGCCGAGGTGCCCGTCCTGGACGGCCTGCAGGCCCAGGGGGACCTGTTCATCGTCCCCACCCCTGTCCGCGGCTTCTCTGGCGGCGAAGGACGGCCGGTCCCCGCTGAGGGCATCGCGGTGATCGAGGCCCTGGCCGGCGGCCACGAGCACCGCCTGTTCGCCGGCGAGCCGGGGAAGGCCCTCTGGGAGCCGGACAGCAGCCGCGGGCAGGTGATCGGCTACCTGGAGACCACCGCACCCGCCTACGTCCTGCACCCTGAGCACGGTGCGACAGGGATCGCCCCGGGCGCGTACGAGCTGCGGCGGCAGCGGGAGCAGGCCGACGAGGAGCGCCTCGTCGCAGACTGACCCCCACCAGCGTGGACGCCCCTGGCGGCAGGACTGTGACGCCGCCAGGGGCACATGACCATCCGGCTACGGGCAGGCAGGGGCATGACCGAAGTGGGATTCGAGCTCTACCGGGAGGTCCGGGACGACGCGCCGCCGGACTGGACCTCGGGTGAGCGCCTGGTCGCGTGGGTGATCGCCGACGACGCCCGCGAGAAGACCAGGCGGTCCCTCATCGCCATGCCCGAGCTGGCACGCCGCTGCGGGATGACACCGGAAGGCGTCCGGAAAGCACTCCAGAAACTCGCGGAAAGAGGGTTCGACTTCCGCGTGAGCCACGGGAGAGGGAAGGACGGCCGGGACGTGTACGCCGCTAACGGGCACCCTGCGGAATACCTTGTCCCGGACATTTTCGGCATTCTCGTGGAGCGCGCGGGAATGGCACCACGGCCTGTGGACAAGCAGACCTGAGGCGGTACCACAGTACCGCCTCGGGTGGGTTGTCCACAGGTCAAAGGCGGTACCACAGTACCGACGAGGCGGTACCACAGTACCGCCTCGTGACAGGCATACCTTTTTCTAGTACCTCAGAAAACCCCTCACTCCTGTGGTTACCACCGCACTACGGTGACGAGGAAGGCAGCTGTCCACAGGTGAGTTGTCCACAAGAGAAAAGAACTTGGATTGGAGTTGGGGAATTTGACCGACGACGCGAAACGCCGCTACTTCAGCGCCGCGCACGCAATGCAGTCCGGCGTCGCTGCCGAAATGGGCTACGACCCGAAGTCCATCGAGCCGAAGAGCCTCCGCGTCGGCGTCAACTCGGCGATGGTCGACTCGTCCGCCCTCGCCGAGCTGCTCATGGCCAAAGGCGTGATCACGGAGGACGAGTACCTCGAAGCCATCGCCGCTGGCATGGAACGCGAGGCCGCCACCTACGAGGCCCGGCTCAGCGAGCACTTCGGGCAGAAGATCACGCTCGGATGACCGTCCTGCCGCTGCGCGTCATCGACCAGCCCGGCGGCCTGGTCATCCGCTGCCTGTGCGGCGCCGAGTCCGCCGTCGTCCGGCCGTCCTCCGAGCTGTCGGTCGCCGTGGTCCGCGCCAGCCATGGCGTTGGAACCCTCAACCGTGGCGTCAGCCCGGACGTGTCACCGGCCGCCGTGGTGCGGATGGCCGCCCACGCGAAGACCTGCGTGCCCGGGCGCAACCGGGCACTCGAAGGAGCCCTATGACTGACCAGGCAGGCGTCCGCTACTGGGTGAGAGTCAGCCTCTACCTGCTCGACTCCGAACCCGCCGACTGGGCAGCCGTCAACCTGCGGCTCATCGAGCGCCGTAAGGACGACCCCGACTGGGACTGGTGCCTGTTCGAGGACGCCAACCCGGGTGTCCCGCCAGAGCTGGCGGGCAAGCGCGTCGAGCTGTGGTTCGAGTCGCGGGACGGCAAGCCAGCGATCACGAACCGGACGGTGATCCATGACTGACCTGCCAGCCGAAGCCGTCACCGCCGCCGCTGAGGCGATCGAGCGCGAACTCATGAGCGGCAGCTACTACGACGACCACACCGCCTCAGACGAAGCACTCGCCCGCGCCGCCCTCGGAGCCGCCGCACCGCACATCAGGGCCGCCGAACGGACCGACTTCGGTGCGGTAACAGATGCGGTCAACGCCATCGCGGCCAAAGTGAACCTTCCGCTCGACCTGGCCAACGGCCTGTTCAAAGCCGTTGCCGGTTACGCCACTGGCCGCGCCACCGAAGCGGTGGCCGCCGAGCGCGGACGCTGTGCCCAGCTCGCCGAGTCGGTCGGCGCGACCTACGGCACGCCATGCCCCGACGGCGTGAAGGACTGCGTCAGCCATTACCGGGAGACCGCGTTCGCCGACCTGCTGCGGGAGGCGGTGCCCGGTGCGTGACACCTACCTCGTCTTCCTCCTGGCCATCGCCACCGCCCTGCTCGCCGTGGCCGTCGTGGCCGTCAGCCTGATCGACGAGAACGACAGCAATGCCCGCGCGTTCTCCACCGGCGCTGGCGCGGGCATCGCGTTCGGGATCGCCTGGATACTCCTCACCACCGCCGGTGACGCCGTCGGCGTCCACATGCTCGGAGGCTGACATGGACCACCTGCGTGACCGCTTCGCCGCCGACGTGACCCGCCACTGGCGGGGGTGCACCGACCGTGGCGGCCCCACGGACGCGCTCCTCGACGACCTCGTGGCCCACGCCAGGGAGGCCGCCCCCGAGGTCGAAGTCGTCACGTGCGGCATCAGCGGCATCACCGTGGAACCACCCCCGTACCAGCCCGCCAGGGAACTCACCGGCCACGCCGAGAAGGACCAGGCGGCACCGAGACGGCCAGCCGCACGCAGGCGCACAGCGCCACGGAAGGAGACACCGTGAGCGTGTGCACGCTGACCGAGATCCAGTCACTGCTGGCCACGACGCTCAAAACGCGGGGGCACAAAGAACTGACCTGCGCTGGGGACGTCGCCGAAGCGCTGGCCGATGCCATCCCGGAGGCAGCGCCGGTCCCACCGGGCGAGCCGTCACTGGCGCTGCTCACAGGCATCCCCATCATCCCCGACCCGTCGTTCGCGCCCGGCGCGTACCGGCTCGTGCAGCACGACCGGTGCGACGTGGACGTGGAGTCCAGGACCGTCGCCCATGACCGCTGCACCGTCCTACTTGAAGGGAATATCCGCACATGACCGGCATCGACAACACCACGGAACGCATGCGTGACCCTGCCGAGCAGGCACTGTTCCTGCTGGGCTCCATGGGCGATGGCCCAGGCGCGCCGATTGAGCGCATGGAGCGCGACGGGCAGCGGCAACTGGTCAACTCCGACCGGCTGCCGGCCAAGTTCAACAGCGGCACCCGCGCCCAGTTCGAGGCGCTCGGCTTCACCTTCGGCGAGCCGGACTCGCGTGACCCGCTGTTCGTGCCGGCGACCCTGCCGGAAGGCTGGAAGCGCGAGGACACTGACCACGCCATGTGGTCCTACCTGCTCGACCAGCACGGGCGGCAGCGTGTGGGGATCTTCTACAAGGCCGCGTTCTACGACCGGGCCGCCTTCATGAACCTGGAGGGCGTCCGCTCGTACGTCCAAAAGCACGTCGAGTACGACGGCCCTCTGGTCATCACCGATGAGTGGGCGACTCGCGAGACGGTGGCCACCGCGCTGGCTGACCTGCGCGACGACCAGCTGGCCGAGGCTGCCAAGTTCCTCGGCTACGCCGGTGACCCCAGCCGCGACGAGGACAACCGGGCCAAGCTGCGCGAGTACGCGGCGGAGTACGAGGCCAAGGCCGCGGCGTATGCCGCCCGGCTGGAAGTGCTGGAGCGCGACGGTGCCTGACCTCAACACCCACATCCACGCCGGCGCCTGGCTGCCCGTGGTCGCAACCAATGCCCGCACCCTCGACTGCCAGGCTGGCCCGTGCCATGTCTGCGGGTGGGCGATGCTGCCCGGCCAGCGGGCCGCGGACCTGCCGGACGGGCAGACGGTCCATGTGGCTGGGTGTGCGGCCAAAACCACCGGAGGCCAGCCATGACCGACCAATTCGCAATGCCGCCATATTCGCCAGAACCCATACATATGTGGGTGACAGTCACGCCTGAGATCGCCACCGACTGGCTAAATGACAGGAAAACCAACCGTCGCCTCAGCCAAATGTGGGTGGATAGTGCGGCCCGCGACATCGCCGCAGGCCACCACCACCGCAACCATCAGGGCATGGCCTTTAGCTGGCTGGATGGGAGGTGGCGGATGCACGACGGGCAGCACCGATGTGCCGCAGTCGTCAAGACCGGAATACCGATCAGGATAAGCGTGTGGTTCGGCACCGACCCGGATGGTGTTGACGTCGGCCGCACGCGACAGTACGGCCATCAGCTAGCCATTGACGAACGCTTCGCGTCGGCCAGCACAGTTGCGGCATCGGCCCGGCTTATCTCCATCTGGACATCGAGCGCATATCCGCCCGGCACAGGGACCAACCTCAAGCCCACCTGGGATGAGATGGATGCATTGCTGGCGGCCCATCCCTGTATCGCGGACACCATCCACTTGGCGGACAGAACGCGCAAGGGGTGCGGCATGAGGGCAAGCGTCGCGGCGTGGTTCCGCTACGTCACTGCCCACCTCGGTGCTGACTGCAAATCGTCAGACGACGACTGGTTCATCACCAGGCTGGCAGAGGGCGATGGGCTCAAGACAGGGCATCCTGCTCTCACGCTCCGCAATCGCGTTATCTCAGACCGGCACTTCGCTCACGACCCCTTCCGTCTCGCCGCTGGCTGCATCTACGCCTGGAATGCCTACCGGGAAGGCCGGGACCTCGTCATTCTCAAGATCCCTGCCAACCTCACCCCTGCGAACTTCCCGGAGGCGAAGTGACCGACCTGCGCCCGCACTTCCCCGAACCACCCCGCATCGGCGAAGCCCTCGAACGCGACTTCGAGCGCGCCGGCCACGCCATCACGGACACCGCCCACACGCTGGCCGGAGCGGTCAGCCACATACCACACCCCCACCGATATCCTCAACCCAGCACACCAGCCACCACCCCGGAGGACACAATGTCCGTGCTCGCCACCATCAGGAACGACGTCGAGAACGCCTACAGCGGCTTCCGCACCGTCATCGAAGACGCCCTGCCCAAGCTCGGCGGCATCGCCGACAGCATCCAGGGCTCCACACTCGCCCAGTACGTCTTCGACATCGTCGGCACCATCGACCCCGCGCTTGAGGCCGACATGGTCACCGTCCTCCAGGTGATGGCCCGGCGGGCACCAGCCGCCGCCGCGCCAGAGGTTCCGGCCGAGACCGTGACCGCAGCCGTCCCCGCAGGGTGACCACTCCACAGCAGCCCGTGCCGCCGGTAGACACGGGCAACACACTCCTCACCCAGCAGCCCGCCCACCTCGTCACCACCCTCGTCGAGGTCGGCGGCGGCCAGCGGCTGGCAATGACCATCCGCACGCCATCCACCACCCCGACCGTGCTCCTGGAGAAGGCGGACGCGGACACCTGGGCGGCCAACCTCACGAAGACCGCCAAGCTGATGTCGGCGTCCGGGCTGATCGTGGGCGGCAACGGCATGGTGCCGAAAGGACACGGATGAGCAGCCCAGCCGAGACCGTCAAACTGGTCCGCCGCCCGCTCAGCGAGACGCTCCGCTATCTCGCGTCCAAACTGGACGAGGGCGGCCCGGGTGAGCGCAACACAGCACTGAGTGTCGCCGTCGCGCTCGAAGCGACAGCGGACGAAGTCGCCGCCCGCGAAGCTGCCACGAAGGGGGTACGCGTCGTCCTGCACGACGGCCCCGAATACATCTTCCCTGCCGCAGAGGACTTCGAGGTTGACCTCGGCCACGCCTACCTGCGCCTGACCGGAAGCGACGGCAAAGACGTCGCCCACTTCGCCTCAGGCTGGCTTGGCGTCTGGCACCTCGGCGCCGAAGAAGGCGACGCCGAGGACGCACAGAGCAGGGCTGGGTGATGGCAGCAGGACCGCAGCGCCGCCCGCTGCCCGCCCGCCACCTCGGCGCGCACATCGTGCCCGTCGAGCTGGCGCTGAAGGAACGGGCCGCCCACGTCAGCCCATCCGCCTTCCGTGACGCGGCCAAAGCGTTTGGCATGGACGACGACCAGGCCTACGCGATGGGTGCGTTCATGGCCCACGTAGTCGAGGGTGAGTTCCGCGCGCTCGCCGACGAGCTTCACTACTGGTGACCTGCGATGACTGACATGCCAACGGTCATCGTGGTGAACGAGCGCACCGCGAACGCGATCCGGGCGCAGTATGACGGCGAGCTGCCCAGCATTTTCGTCATCGCCCCCGCGATCCCAGATGGCGCGGCCATCGACCTTGCTCTGCTGATGAACGACCCGCTGCCGAAGGCCTGCCGCAACTGCGGGCGCTCAATCGTCCCGGCAGGAGGTTCCCCTACCGGCTGGACGCACGACCCTGGCTCTCCCATCAAGGGCTGGCAGGGCATCCGCTGCCCGAGCAGGCTCTGTGGCGCGGCACCCATCGTGGTGGAGTAGTGATGACTGAGAACGACGGACAGGGCCACCTCGTGCCGCCCGCCTGGCTGGAAGCGAACGGCCTCACGGCCGAGGAACTGGAGCGGTTCAAGGCCGACTTCGAGCGCGCGAACCGCACCGGCCGCGTGAAGATCCTGACGCCGCTGCCACGCCGCGTCAGGGCCCGGCTCTGGCTCCGGGCGCGCGTCACCGGCGTGGGGGTCTGGCTCATGGACCACGGGCGGTACGGGCTTGCCGAGGCGCTGTGGCGGGTCTGCCGGATGCTGCCATGAGCGAGCCGTTCCGTGACAGCCTTCACGTCAACTCGCGCGACCGGTTCGCGGAGAAGCTCTCACACCACCAGCGCGCCCACGCCGCCATGCAGACCGACACCCTGTTCCACGTCCAGGCCGAGACGGTCGGCCTCATGCTCGACGTCATAGACCAGGTCACCGACCGGATGACAGCCTTCCGCATTGCGGACGCGATCGCGGACAGGTGGGCCGCTGACTTCGACGCGCGGATCATCACTGAAGCCGAGTACCGGGCGTGGACAGAGCGGATCATGCCGAGGCTCGCGGCCGAATTCACAGAGCAACTCGCGGACGTGCTGCCCGAGGGCGTGCGGTTCGAGTGGGGCGGCGACGGTGAGTGACCTGACGGACGCCCTTGACCGGGCGCTCATCTCGGCTGGCAGGCACCACATGGACGGCATGAGCCTGCAAGGCGCGCTCGCGCTCGCGTCGGTGGACCTGGCTGAAGACCCGGACTGGATCGCGTCGCAAAGGCCACCTGACGATGCCGTGGCGCAAGACAGCTGAGGACCGTGCCCGTGAGGCCGCGTTCTACGGCGACCCCGAGTACAAGCGCAACAAGGCGATCGTCCGCCGCCGCTCCGGTGGCCGCTGCGAGGTCACCGAGGACGGCAGGCGGTGCGGCAGCCGCAAAGGCGTGCAGTGCGACCACGTCACCCCCAGGGCGCAAGGCGGCACGCACGCACTGTCGAACCTCCGCGACACCTGCCAGGACCACCACCGGAAGAAGACCGCACAGGAAGGCGGCGGATGGCGGCGCGGCAGCACACCCGACCCGCCACTCCAGCGCCGCACCACCTGGTGACCGCTCTGGCTGGCACCGCGGCGGCCGTCACGGAAGGTGACAGGCGAAGGGTGACGGTCTGTGAGGAGTGCCCTGACCTGCACAAACGCAGCGACGCACCACGCAGGACGATCAAGCCTCTGACCTGGGAAAACAAAGTCCAGCGCGGCACCTCTCTCAG
>DASYYE010000375.1:0-9479 GCA_035946955.1 Streptosporangiaceae bacterium
GATGGCCTCCCGGACCTCCGTGGCTCGCATGACTCCCCCTTCGTATCAGGGCGGCTGCTGAACACCTGACCGGCGTGGCCGGGGAGCCGTCCTGGGTCGCATGGGTGGCGGCCGCTGGGCGGGACAGCTCAGCCCCAGGCGCCCGCGACCTGGCGGGTGGTTGCGTTCAGCCGGTTGAACAGGTTGGTCACCCCGGTCATGAGGACGATCGCGGCCAGGCCCTTCTCGTCGTAGTGGGCGGCGGCGGCGTCCCAGACCTCGTCGGGCACCGGGTCCGGCCGGTCGGCCAGCCGGGTGGCCGCCTCAGCCAGCGCCAGTGCGGCCCGCTCTGCGTCGCTGAAATAGGGGGCTTCCCGCCAGGCCACGACCGTAGCCAGCCGCTCGTCGCTCTCCCCCGCCTTCCGGGCGGCCTTGACGCCGGAGTCCACGCAGGCGCTGCACCCATTGATCTGGCTGACCCGCAGGTGGACCAGTTCCAGCGTGGCCCGGTCCAGGCCACCGGCGTACACGGCCTTGAACATCGCCTGGATCGGCTCCATCGCACCCAGGACCATCGCGGGGTTCTTCATCCGAGCTTCCATCTCTGCTTCCTCCGTTGGGTTCTGGACGATTGCTACTCCTAACTTAGGAGTTAAAGTTCCATAAGTCAACCCAGCAGTGTTACACTAGGAGTGTGAATCGGAGTTATGGCGGCCAGTGTGGGGTCGCCCGCAGCCTGGACGTCATCGGCGAGCGGTGGGCACTGCTGATCGTCCGCGAACTGCTGCTAGGCCCCAAGCGCTTCAACGACCTGCTGACCGGCCTACCGGGGGCCAGCCCGAACGTGATCAGCCAGCGGCTGCGCGAACTGACCGGCAGCGGCGTCCTCCGCCACCGCGACCTCGGCCCGCCTGCCCGGGTACGCGTGTATGAGCTGACCGACTGGGGGCGCGAACTCGAGCCCGTCATCGTGCACCTCGGCCAGTGGGGAACCCGCGCCCCGCTTCCCGAGGGCGCGCACGCGAGCCTGGACTCCCTGCTGATCGCACTCCAGGCGAGCGCGGATCCGAAGGTTGTGAACGGCCGGTATGAGATGCGGATCGGCGCGGACGTCTTCACCGCGGACGGCACCTCTGGCTCAGTCCGGGTGCGGCGCGGGACCGCTGACAGACCTGAAGCAGCCCTGACCACCGACACCGACACGTTCTTTACCGTGGCGTTCGGCAGACGTCCCATCGCCGACACGGTGGAGTCCGGCGACCTGCGCTTCGACGGAGACCCAGCGGCCATCAACGGCCTCACCGGCCTGCTACAGGCCTTGATCAGCTCACACTGAGCGGCGTCACCGAATCAAAAGCAGACACCCCCGAGTGGACCATCCAAGCGCAGCGCGGGGTGGCCTCCGTCGTGAAAGCGGAGGCCACCCCGCGCCCGCTACTCAGCCGTTGATGATGGCCATGGCGCCTGGCTGGATCGGGCCGACGTTCATGTAGACAGGGCCGGTGTGCGAGCACACCGGGAGGTCGAAGAACGCGTGCACGGCGGTGCGCCGGTCCGGCGGGTAGACGCGCAACTCGGACGCCGTGTTGACGGGATGGCATCCCGGAGCGCCGCCGACCACCGCGTTGCTGTAAGCCAGCACAGCATGAGCGGTAGCGCCCGGCCCGAGGATGACCGTGTGCGGAGTCTGCTTCTCCCAGCCCGCAGGGCTGCCGAGCTGACGCCAGGCAGGGTCGATGGCCGAGACGCCGGGAAACCCGTACAGCGAGCACGTGTGGCCGCTGACGTTGGTGAACTCAAGCGGATAGTAGATGGTCCCGGCCGCCGCGTTGCCATCGTCGGCCCCGACCCACACTGCCAGGCCCGGGCCAAGGCTGCCGTGGGCCGGGGCAGCACATCTGGCAATGACAGCAGTGGAGGGGGCGGAGGTGGCTGCGGACGCGGCCAAGGGGGTGGCAAGCGCGGCAGCCGCGACGGCAGCCGCAAGGGTGATGCCCCAGCGGGCGGAGCCAGTGCTGAAGTGCTTCATGTCAATATCCCCGTAATAGCCATGGACGCGCTGGTTACGCATCCTGCTGCTGGTTAAGACGGAGCCAGCCATCCCCCGGTTGGGCCCTCTTTCATCCGGCCATGCCGCTCTGGCCGGCTGATGGCAGAGGCCTTCGTCGTCGATCCACATGCCGAGGCTGGTCGTCAGGCGCACGGCGTCCACGGGGCCGGCCTTGCGGTCTAATGTTCTGATGATATCATCAGTTCCGATGGATACATCGATTGCTGCCCAGCGGGCGGCTGGTGCGAGGCAACTGGCCGGGCCAGTGCCGGGACGCGCTGGCGCGCTGGACCCCCCTGCCGAGCGCGTGGATGTGGCCGTCGTCGGCTACGGGCCCGTGGGGGCGATGGTGGCCAACCTGCTTGGGCAGTGTGGCGTGCGGACAGCGGTCCTCGAAAAGGACACTGAGCCCTACAACCTGCCGCGCGCTGGCGCCACCGATGACGAGGTGGTCCGCATCTGCCAGGCTGCGGGGCTCGCTGATGAGTTGCTCGGGCACCTCGACCTCGGCCAGACCGTCCAGTACGTGTCCGGCCACGGCCGGCTGGTGGCAAGCATGCACCCGGCGGGTGGACGGTGTGGGTACCCCCGGCTGGCATTCTTCTACCAGCCAGACTTCGAGCGCGTGCTCCGCCGGGGCGTGCAGCGCTACGACTGCGTCAGTGTCGCAATGGGACTGCGGGCCGAGGCCCTGTGCCAGGACACCGACGGCGTGACCGTGTGGGCGCGCCACGGCGACCGGGGCCGGCTGTCCACGGTCCGGGCCCGTTACGTCGTGGGGTGCGACGGCGGGCGCAGCACCGTCCGCTCGCTGTGCTCCATCGGCTTTGCGGGCGCCACGTTCGCCCAGCCCTGGCTGGTGGTGGACGCCGAAGTAGACGCGCCGGTCAACGGTGTCCCATGCTTCCAGTTCATCGGCGACCCGCGGCGCCCGGCCGTGACCCTCCCGCTGCCCGGCGGCCGTCACCGCTGGGAGTTCATGGTCCTGCCGGGTGAGGACCACAACCAGATGGCCAGGCTCGAGACCGCGCATCGCCTCATCTCGCCCTGGGCCGGGCCCGGCCAGGCCCGCATCCTGCGGCACACCGTCTACACGTTCCATTCGCGGTGCGCGTCCCAGTGGCGCAGCGGCCGGGTGCTGCTCGCCGGTGACGCGGCGCACCTCATGCCGCCGTTCGCGGGCCAAGGGCTCAGCTCCGGCATCCGCGACGCCCACAACCTGTGCTGGAAGCTGGCCGCGGTCATCTCCGGCGAGGCAGGCCCGGGGCTGCTGGACAGCTATGAGCGCGAGCGCCGCCCGCATGTAGCGCGGATGACGTGGCTGACGAGGACCGCTGGTGCACTCGTTCAGACCCGCAGCCCGGGCCTGGCTGCCGTGCGCGACGCGGTGCTCAGCCGGGTCGGCGCCGTGCCGCGGCTGGGACCGTATGTGCAGGCCATGCGGTTCAAGCCGCCGCTCGCCTACTCCGAAGGGGCGTTCCACTGCGGTCCGCGCAAGGGCCGCGGCGGCACCGGGCGGCAGTTCCCGCAGCCCAGGGTCCGCACCGCGGTGGGCCGCTTGCGGCTGCTCGACGACCTGTTCGGCCCAGGCTGGGCTCTGCTCGGCTGCGGTATCGACCCCCAGGTCCACCTGGGCAGCGACAGCCGGGCGATGTGGGCCACACTCGGGGCGCGCTACGTCACCGTCGTGCCCGCGGGCCGACGTGACCACCTGCGCAGTGAACCGGGCACGTCGCTGGTCGAGGACCTCGACGGGTACGCGGTGGACTGGTTCGCCCGGTACGGCGGCGACTTCGTGGTCCTGCGGCCCGACCGGGTCGTGTTCGTGGTCATGGAGGCCCGTGACCTCGATAGCGCCGCCGCGCTCTACCGCGAACTGATCCCACCCGCTCCCGGCACGGCCCTGCGTCCTGCTCTGACCACTGGACCCGCAACGAAGCTGGGTGGTACCTGATGATCCTGGTCACCGGTGCGACGGGGAAGATCGGCGGCGAGGTCGCACGCCTGCTGGCAGCGAGCGGCACGCCCGTGCGCGCGTTCGTCCGCAGCCCGCGCAAGGCCGCCGGCCTAGCCGGCCTCGGAGTGGAACTCGCCCCCGGCGACCTCGCCGACACCGGCTCGCTGGCCGTGGCCATGGATGGCATCGAGCGGCTGTTCCTCGTCTGCGCACAAGACCTGCGCCAGGCCGAGCTCCAGGGGAATGCGGTCACCGCGGCTGCGGCGGCGGGCGTCCGCCATGTGGTCAAGGTCTCGGGGATCGGGCCCTCGCTGTCGCTTGGTGGTCCAGCCGAGGTCGGCCGTCAGCACTGGCAGACCGAGCAGCAGATCGAGCGCTCCGGCATGGCCTTCACGTTCCTGCGCCCCAACTTCTTCATGCAGAACCTGCTGGAGACCGCAGCGCCCATGGTGTCCAAGCTCAGCGTGCTCGCAGCACCCATGGACAACGCCCCGATCGCCATGGTGGACGCGCGCGACGTCGCGGCGGCCGGCGCCGCGGCACTCACCAGCGACGCCCACTACGACCGCGTGTACGACGTCACCGGCCCACGCGCCTTCACCTACCGGCAACTCGCCGGCGTCCTCAGCAACGCCACCCACCGGACCATCAGTTACGTGAACCCCCCACCCGCGCTCGCTGCCCGCGTGCTGCGCAGGCAGGGGTACGAGGACTGGTACGTCGAACACCTCGCCGCGATGACGGCCCTGTTCCGGGCAGGCGCAGGGGCGACCGTCAGCACGGCGGTCGCCGACGTCACCGGCAGGCAGCCACGCTCGATCGAAGACTTCACCACCGAGTTCGCCAGCCAGTTCAGCCAGAACCCCGCGCCACCGCCCGTACAGACCGCAGCCCGGCTCGGCCTTGGGCTGGCATCCCGCACAGCGGCCACCGCCAGCCGCCTGGCGGGACTGCGCCGTTCTCGCTAGGCACTGCCCCGGAGCGCGTCCGGGCTCTCTGCTCGCCCCGTCCAGCCGGTCCACGCCCGTGTGGGTAAGTGCATACGGCGGACCTTTGCCTACGGCGTCGCTGACTGCGGCAAGGGGCGGTACGCGATCGCGTAGGCGGCCTGGTGGGTCATGCCGAAACCCCGCAGGAGCTGTTCGGTGAGTTCCTCCGCAGGGTGCTCGCCAGCCAGGTCGGGGCGTTCGAGCAGCAAGTGGAGTATGGCGAGCAGGGCACCGCCGGTCGTGGCCAGCGCGACGTGGGGGTTGGTGATGGTGAACCGCCCGGTGGCGATGGCGCGCTGGATGTCCCGCAGGGCGCGGGGGGCGAGCCCACGGTCGGAGTCCAGGGACGCCAGCCCGGTCCGGCTCAGAATGCGCGCGATCCGCGGGTGGGTCTGTGCCAGCCGGACGGTCATGCGCATGCTGGCCGCGAACACCTCGGCTGGGTCGTCGATCCCGGCGACGTACTCGTCGAGCATCTGGCCGTGCTCTTCGAGCACCTCGTCAATGGCGGCCTGGAACAGTTCGAGCTTGGACGTGAAGTGGTTGTAGAACGAGCCGAACCCGACGTCGGCATTGTCGGTGATCTCCTGGATGCTGACCTCGGCTGAGCCCTGCTCCGCCAGGAACCGCTGGGCAGCGGCCACCAGTGCCTGGCGCGTGTGCGCCTTGCGGCGTTCCAGGCGTGAGCGCGGCGGCTGGGAACCCGCGTCTGGCGCCTGGCCGCTGGGCCCTGCCTGCGCCGTGGGCGAGGAGACCATGACCCAGAGTGTAATGCATCACACTTCTGATGAAACCATCAAGAGTTGCCCTGGAGGGGGTTGCCCCGCCTTAGGTGGTGTGTAATCATTTCTGATGTATTTATCAGAAGTCAACTGCCGGAGGTGGTGACCATGGCGGACACCGCGGGTGCCGGTGTCCACGCCGGATTGCACAGTGAGCACGGAGGGCTGCGTCATGAGCACCCCGGACGCTCGGCGAACCCGGTGGTCAAGGTGGCCGACCTGGCATGGCTGGAGTTCGGCAAGCCAGACCTGGCACGTGCTGCGGACTTCGCCGCCGCCTTCGGCTTCGCCACCGTCGGCGCGGAGCAGGGCCCCCTTGTCCTGCGCGGGACACTGCCCGGCACGCCGTGCGCAGTGGTCCACGAGGGGACGCGCTCCTGCTTCGCCGGGCTGGCATTCCGGGCCGCCGACGCCCAGGACCTGGCACGGCTCGCGCGCTGGTCCGGCAATGACGTGTGTGACCTGCCCGGGCCCGGCGGCGGCCGGGCGGTGGCACTGCGTGACCCGAGCGGGCTGGCCGTGAGTGTGGTGCACGGCGCCAGGGAACTGCCCGCGCTGCCCGGGCAGCAGCCGCTGGTCCTCAACGTGGGAACCCAGGCGCAGCGGGTCAACCACACCCAGCGCCCGCCGCGTACGCCCGCCAGAGTCAAGCGGCTGGGTCATGTGGTGTTCCGGACACCTTTCTTCCAGCGCGCACTGGACTGGTACCTCGAGGTGCTCGGCCTGGTCGTCAGCGACTTCCTCTACCTGGACGGCCAGCGGGACCGGGGCCCGACCATGGCCTTCCTCCGCTGTGACCGGGGCAGCGACCCCGCCGACCACCACAGTCTCGCCATGCACCTCGGGCCGGATGTGGCCTACGTCCACTCCGCCTACCAGGTGGCCGACCTCGACGCGCTCGCGGCGGGCGGTGAACACCTCGCCGAATGCGGGTACCAGCGGGCCTGGGGCATCGGCCGTCACATCCAGGGCAGCCAGGTCTTCGACTACTGGCGCGACCCCGACCGGCTCATGATGGAGCATTACACCGACGGTGACCTCTTCGACAACACCGTCGAGCCAGGGTGGGCACCCATGTCAGCCAGTGGGCTGGCCCAGTGGGGACCGCCCGTGACCCGCGACTTCCTCGGCACCAGGCCCACTCCGCGGCTGCTGCGCACGCTGGTCGCCGCGCTGCGCGAGGACAACGAGTTCGACGCCACCCGCCTGGTGGGCCTGATGAAGGCGATGAGCACGTGAGCATCAACATCGTGCGCACCGTGGGCTCCTGGTGGGTGGAACGTGATGGGCGGGCCACCGCGGTCCGGACCCAGGCACGCACCACCGCGGACCTGCTCGCCGACCGCGGCGCGGTCGAAGCGGCCGCTCGTGACGGTTCAGCCGCGGTGGATGCGTCCGAACTGAACCTCCTCTCGCCGGTCACCACCCCGTGCCGGGTGATCGCCCAGATGGTCAACTACCGTTCCCACGCCAGGGACTCCGGCTTCGACCCCGACACAGTGCCCCCGACCTTCTTCCGCAAGGCGTCTGGGTCCGTGAGCGGCCCCCGCGACACCATCGTCAAGCCAGCCCATGTCCAGTTGCTCGACTACGAGGTCGAACTCGGCCTGGTCCTCGGCGCCCCCCTGCTCCTGGGCACCGTGGTCGCCGAGGCGGACCTGCCCACCTACGTGGCCGGCCTGGTCATCGCCAATGACGTCTCCGCCCGGGACGTCCAGCTGCGAAAAGGCCAGTTCTACGAGGCAAAGTCCTATCCAACCTTCACGCCGGTCGGGCCCCGGCTCACCCTGCTGGAGGAACCCGAGTTCGCGCAACTGGCGGGGTTGCGGCTGAGGTTGTCCGTCAATGACGTGCTACGCCAGGACCAGACCCTCGCCGACATGATCGTGCCGCCCGCGCAGGCCCTCACCGTGCTCGCTCAGTTCCAGGCCCTCGACCCGGGCGATCTGCTGCTCACCGGCACACCCGGCGGCACAGCCCTGAAAGCGCCACCGAAAGTGGTCGAGAAAATCGGGGCGCTGCTGCCGCCCGAGGTGAAATGGCGGGCGTTCTTCGCCCGCCAGGCCCGGAACCCTGCCTACCTGCGCAGCGGTGATGTGGTCACCGCCCAGATCGCCACCGGCGACGGCACCCTCGACCTCGGCACGCAGCGCACCGTGGTCGGCTGACATCGCAGTCGGCCCTGCGCAACCTGGTCAAGGTCGATGTCCGGGTCTTTGCGCACGGCCAGAGGCGCCCAACCCGGGAAGACGCAGAGAGAAGAGGCGGCCGAAGCCGCCCCTTCCGCTCGTCGCCTTCCTGTCAGGTCGGCATGTTGTCTGAGTTCGGCCCGGTGTGCGGGTTGGGCGAGCAAGTCACCGTGGACATCCCGAGAAGGCAGTCCTCTTCCAGGTCATCGAGGCCGCCGAGGGTGTCGGTGCCCCCGTCTGCGGCATTGTGGTCGCCGTACTGCCAGCCGTTCATGAAGTCGGCGTGGGCGTCGTACCACGGCAGTATTGACCCGCGGCTCCGCTCAAAGTTGAAGTTTGGCGCGTAGGGAGTACAGCCTGGCGTGTTGAGACAGTTCTGCTCGTTGGCCAGCGTGCACTGCCCGTCGTAGGACAGGCCTGCGCAAGGGTCTACGATCCCGGTGTGCAACCGTGGGTTGACCATGGGCAGGAGATGGTAGCCGGATGGGCAGTTAGTGTCGTACTGACCAGTCCCGGTTGGATATTTGTAGTTGGTGTAGACGCTCTGGTCCTGGCCGTTCCAGCATCGCGGCATATCGACTCGCACCACAACCCCGTTCTGGTCACCTGGCAGGTCAATATATGGCGAACAGTCGTAGGGGTACGGCTCGTCAGGCGTGCTGCCGCCGCATGCGAACGAGATTTCCTGAAGGTTGGCTGGCGGCCCGGTAGCGTCGGGGGCGCCACCGACTTCCTCTGACCCGAACGGAGTAGTCGAATAGATCAGCGAAGGATTCGACTGGTCTCCGTCGTAGTAGGCACGGATGCTGGCGCCATGGCAAATAGTATAGTTTGAGTAGGCTGAATTCGGATCTGCGAAGCAGGGATACCCGGACGGCCCATATGTCTGTGATTCGCCCGGGCCGAGCAAGAGGCGGGGGAACCAGTAGGCGGCTGTGTCAGTGGCCGTGGTGCAGGATGTGTAGGGGTTGCTGTCCCCGCTCACGCCGACCGACCGCAACGTGCTCGGCGTCGAGTTCTGGTTGACCGTCGTGTTGCCGAAGAAATCATCGAAGTACTCCGTCATGGTCGAACCTGGGTCTTCGATGGGGTCGATCGTGGCTGACACTCCGTTGAAGTTGCAGAAGACCCAGAAGTCGGTGCGGGTGTCGGCGCTGGCGGGGGACGCCGCCAGGCCGACCGTCCCCAGGGCCAGCAGGCTCATAGTCGCGATGGCGGCAGACCACCGCCTGATACACAGTGTTCTCACCGTTCTCCCTTCCACACGTGTCCGGGGTGCCCGTTGCTTGGACAAACGGGGTCTGTGACGGTTACTCCCACTACCAGGAAGACCTGATGGCACCCGGGGCGACGGCAATACCTGGAGGGGGCTGCCAGCGGCGGGTACCCAGGCACCCACGGGCTCGGCGAGTTGGTGATTTGGTGCGCGGCGATAACGGATGCGCCCGGTGTCCGGGTTGGCGCGGGGTAGCTGTCCGGTAGGAGCGGTCTTGTCCTGGTTCGCGGTGATGGCCTCCCGTCCGGGATGATCAA
>DASYYE010000376.1:0-6081 GCA_035946955.1 Streptosporangiaceae bacterium
GGCTACCGGGTGCCGCGGCAGATACTCGACTTCGCCAGCCTGCTGCTGCCGCGGATCGCCCCAGGTCTGGCGCCCGCCCGCTCGCTGCGCCAGGATCCGGGCTCAGCAGCCGTGGTGGCGGCCGCCCCGGCCGACCTGGCCAGCCTGCTCACGCAGGTGTGTGCCGACGCGCTGGGCCGGCCGGGCTCGGCTGCGCTCATCGCCGCCGACGCGCAGGTCGGTGTGTTCTCGCGGATGCTGGGCAGCGCAGGGGTCGCCCACGAGGTGCTGGACGGCGCTGGCCTCGGCGCACGGCTCACCCTGGTGCCGGTGACCCTGGCCAAGGGGCTGGAGTTCGACCATGTGATCGTGGCGGAGCCGGCCGAGATCGTCGCCGCCCACTCGCATGGGCTGCACCACCTGTATGTGGCGCTGACCCGCGCTGTGTCGCGGCTGACCGTCCTGCACACCGCGCCGCTGCCCGAGCCGCTGCGGTCGGCAGCGGATGGCCTGGGGGCACTGCCGCGCGTCAGCACTCCTTGAGGACCGACCCGATGAGCGCGGTGGAGTCGTCGAACGACAGCGCCACCGCCCGCAGGTGGTTGAAGAACATGTTGTAGCGGTCCACCTCGGCCACGTCCTCCACATACAGCGCGCTGGTCAGGTCCTCGAGGTACACCACGTCCGGGTCGGCGGGCTCGGGGAAGGCAAGGATGACGAACGGCCTGCCCATTGCCGGGTGGGCCCCGGCGCCGAACGGCAGCACCTGGATAGCCACGCTGGGCAGGCTGGCCAGCTCCAGCAGGCGCTCGAGTTGCAGGCGCATGAGGGCGGCCCCGCCGACGCGGCGCCGCAGTGCGGCCTCGTCGAGCACCGCCCACAGCCGGGGCGGGTCGTCGCCAGCGAGGAGGGGCTGGCGCGCCATCAGCAGCGCCACCGTGCGCTCCACGGACTCCCGCGGCGCGCCGACACTGCCCGCGGTGACCACCGCGCGGGCGTAGTCCTCGGTCTGCACCAGCCCCGGCAGGATCGCGACCTCGTAGATCCTGATCTCGCTGGCGGCGCTCTCCAGCCCGAGGTAGGTGGCGAAGCGGGGCTGGATCGCGTCGCTGTACGCGTGCCACCAGCCCTTGTGCCGGGATTCGCGGGCCAGCTGGACCAGGCTGTCCCGTTGTGCGGCAGGCACGCCGTACAGGTCGAGCATGTCCCGCACATCACGGGGTGACACAGAGACCCGGCCCGTCTCGATCCGGCTGATCTTCGATGCGGAGCACTCGAGGTGGGCCGCGACCTCCTCGCAGGTGAGGTGGGCGTTCTCGCGGCAACGCCGCAACTCCAGGGCGAGGCGGCGGCGCCGCACCGTGGGACTCTGCTGACCGGGCACGTGTCACCTCGCTCGTTGCTCGGCAACGTCCAGCATGGAGGTACATCCGGTGTGCTGCAACAGGCAGGCCAGGCCTCGGGAAGGCGGTAATATTACTTTCCGTGAGTATCCGATTACTAAAGATCACCATTCATGGCACGGGTCACACGGCTTGAACGTGGTGCCCCCGGCCTGCGCGAGGCCACCATCGCCCAGCTCGAGAACCTCAGCGCGGTGCTAGAGCGCGAGGGCCTGCCGGCGAGGCCGGTGGTGCTCCCCGCCCGCGTCCCCCGGCTGCAGGTCACGGGGCCAAGTGGTCGCAGCGAAGACGTGTACGCGGGGCGCTGCGAGGACGGGATGTGGTGGTTCTGGTGGCCGTGGGCACAGCGCATCGCCGTCGTGTCCCAGGTCGATAAGGCGGTCGCCGCGATCGCGCGCGAGCTCAGCGCCCCACCCGCCTCCCATGATCGCGGTGGGATTTACTGCGCATAGCAGTAAACGCAACCGCGATCTGGCTGATCAGGGGGTCGGTGCGACCTCCAGGCCGGGGAAGGCGAGGGTGGTGCCCCGCCACCCGGCCGCGCGTGTCGCCGCCGCCTGCAAGCCCGTGGCGCCGAACGCCCGCAACTGCGGGTCGTCCAGGGCAACCAGGCTCAGGTACGCGGCAGCGACCCGGTCTTCCAGGAAGGCTGCCAGCGCCATCGCCTCACGCCCGTTGTGCACGGGGAAGGGAAGGCCGTAGGCGGCTGCGGCGGCTGCTGGCTGGGCGCCATGGGCCGCCAGCAGGGCGGTGACGGTGTCACGCGCCGCCTCGTGGGCCGCCCAGTCCCGCTGAGCCGCAGCGAACTGTGTCCCGGCCAGGTGCGCGCCCGCCACCCCGTACCCGAAGATGGCCGCGTACTCCGCTGACAGCGTGGCCTGCAACGCCTGCGTCACTGCTGGGCCGCTCATGGCTGTCCCTGGGTGAGGACCAGTGCGTGGCTCGCTTCGGAGGCGGCGACGCTGGCAAGGAGCTGGGCAAAGGACGGTGAGGCCGCGCCAACGCGGCTGAGCAGCCACCGTGCGCTGGCATCCTCGGCATCAGCCAGCCAGGTGAGGCCGGGCACTGCCGCGGGTGCGTGCACCGTCGGCGGCGTCAGCGACTGATGCAGGGCGTGCGGGCCCCGCAGGCGTGCCCGCAGCCGGGCGAGGTGCTCCCCGTGCTGGGCAGCGATCGGCCGCAGCAGCCCCGCGGCCCCCGGGTCGGCCGTGATCACGGCCTGGTAGCGCGCGAGCATGAGCACCTCCTGGGCGATGGCCTGCCTGGCCATGGCCACCTCCGGGCCGGGCTTTGGCGGTGTGCCGAGCGCCCCCACCCCTTTGCAGCCGCTGGCCAGCACCGGCAGCGCCGCCGTGACCACAGCGAGCACGGTGCGGCGGGTCGCGTCCTGCGCCACGGGTCGTCGTCCTCCCTGTCCCTGCCCTCTGCCCACCACGCCCTCTGCCCACCACCGCTCGGGGGCCGCCACCAAGGGCGCAGCACCTCAGAGTAGCCTCCAGCGCCCGCTGGCGGGCGTGGTGCTGGGTCGTGACCGGCCAACTCATTGCCAGGTCAGGCTAGGCTAGGGGGCTGGTGGACAACAGCACAGGTCGTGGCTGAGGAGGTCGTAATGCAGGTCGGCCCCGGTCACACGCAGTCACGCCCTGGGCGTGTTACCAAACCGGACGTCCGAGGTGGTGGCCGCTCCCAGGGCGGCCGCGGCGAGGCAGGCAGCGGGGATAGCCGCAATGGCAGCAGCCAGGTAGATGCCGAGGCGCTGGCCGGGCTGCTGTCGCCGGTCGTGGACGCCGCGGGAATGGACCTGGAGTCCGTCCGGGTCAGCGTGGCCGGGCGGCGGCGGCTGCTGCGGGTCGTGGTTGACGCGGACGGCGGGGTCAGCCTCGACGACATCGCGGAGATCAGCCGCGAGATCTCCAATTGCCTCGACAAGAACGGTGCGATGGGTGAGACGCCGTACACGCTGGAAGTGTCCTCCCCAGGGGTGGAACGCCCGCTCACCGAGCCGCGCCACTGGCGCCGCGCCATGGGCAGACTGGTCAGTGTCCCACTAGCCAGCGTGGCCGACGGCGGCCGGCCGCACGGGGGGACTGCGCCAGGACGGCCCGCCACGGTCACCGGCCGGGTGGTGGCCGCCGCAGAGCATGGCGTGACGCTGGATGTGGACGGTCAGCGCCGCCGGTTTGCCTACACCGAGCTCGGCCCGGGCAAGGTCCAGGTGGAGTTCGGCGGAGGGGGGAGCCCGGATGGACATTGACCTGACTGTGCTGCGCAGCCTCGAAACAGAGAAGGACATCTCGATGGACCTTGCGCTCAAGGCCATCGAGGACGCGTTGCTCGTCGCCTACCACCGCTCCGGTGGCTCGGCGGCCGCCGCGCGCGTAGCGATCGACCGCGGCAGCGGTCATGTGACCGTGTGGGCCGCGGAGACCGGGGAAGACGGCGAGGTACTGCGCGAGTTCGACGACACACCGGCGGGTTTCGGGCGGATCGCCGCGACCACCGCCCGGCAGGTCATCCTGCAGCGGCTGCGCGATGCCGAGGACGAGCTCACGTTCGGGGAGTACGCGGGCCGTGAGGGCGACATCGTGGCTGGTGTCATCCAGCAGGGCAAAGACCCCCGCGCCGTGCTGGTGGACCTGGGCAAGATCGAGGCCGTCCTGCCCCCGGCCGAGCAGGTGCCCGGCGAGCGTTACCTCCACGGGGAACGACTGCGCTGCTACGTGCTCCATGTCCGCAAGGGGTACCGGGGGCCGTCGATCACGCTGTCACGCACCCACCCGGCGCTGGTGAAGAAGCTGTTCGCGCTGGAGGTGCCGGAGATCGCCGCAGGGGCCGTGGAGATCGTCGCGATCGCCCGGGAGGCCGGGCACCGGACCAAGATCGCCGTAAGGTCCCACCAGGGGGGTGTGAACGCCAAGGGCGCGTGCATCGGCCCGATGGGCAGCAGGGTCCGCAACGTCATGACCGAGCTGCATGGCGAAAAGATCGACATTGTGGACTATTCGGATGACTCTGCCGAATTCGTGGGCAACGCGCTCTCCCCGGCACGTGTCTCCCGCGTGAACATTGTCGACTCCCAGGCGCGGGTGGCCCAGGTCATCGTGCCCGACTACCAGCTCTCACTGGCGATCGGCAAGGAAGGCCAGAACGCCCGGCTCGCCAACAAGCTCACCGGCTGGAAGATCGACATCCGCCCCGACACTGAGTCCCCAGACAGGAACACGGGCGGGGCCGGGCACGTTGCGTCTAGTGGGCGTGACGTCTCCGATGCTCCGGCACGGTAAGCTTGCGTCCGGAAATGGCCAGGCGGTCCACGCCCCCTGTCACATCTGGGCTCCCAGTCCGGACGTGCGTGGGATGCAGGGTCCGCGCGGCCAAGTCTGAACTGCTGCGCGTGGTGGGTGCTGGGGGTGAAGTGGTCCCCGACCCTCAGGCGCGGTTGCCTGGCCGGGGCGCCTACCTGCATCCCAGTCAGAGTTGCTTGGAGCAGGCGCAGCGGCGCAAGGCCTTTGGCCGTGCGCTCCGCCTGCCAGGGCCGGTCAACACCGGCGTGCTCGGGCAATATCTGGCGCAGCGGTGCGAGGAAGAGTCCCGTCCAGGGTCGCCTGGTCAGCCACGCCCGGCTGGTCCAGGCGAGGAACGCGGCATGACCGCAGGGAGAGCAGGATCAACTGTGATGAGCGCTCGATGAGTATGCGGCGATGAGCACCAGAGTCTGACGCCGGCCCTGAGCACCCGCCCGGGTCCGGCCACGAGGGTCCGGTATGACCGGGCCGAGAGGGAGCGCAGTGGCGAAGGTCCGGGTATACGAGCTCGCGAAGGAGTTCGGCGTAGAGAGCAAGGCCGTAATGGCCAGGCTCCAGGAAATGGGTGAGTTCGTGCGGTCGGCGTCCTCCACGATTGAGGCACCGGTCGTCCGCAGGCTCAAGGAATCGTTCAACACACAGGCACAGCAGGGCCAGGCCAGGAAGGCCAGTGGCCCGGCTGCCGCCCCCACATCAGCGAGCGGGGTGGCTACACGCCCTGCCCCCACGCCACCCAAGGCACCCAGGGACCGCGCTGCGGCCAGCCCAGGGCCGGTGGCGCAAGCCCCAGTACCAGCACCAGCACCGAAGGTCAGCGACGTGACGGTCAGCGCGCCAGCGCCAGTGCCCACGCCCGCCCCACAGGCCACGCCCGCTCCGCAGGCCCCGGCCGCCGGGCAGGAGGCCGCTGCGGCGCGGCCTGCGGCAAGCGCTCAGCCGCCAGCCCCACCATCGTTCACGCCCCCGGTAGCGCAGCCTGCTCCGTCCACGCAGCGGGCACCGGGAGCCGTCCCTCGTCCTGGCGCGCGTCCCGGCCCTGGTGGCCCCGGACCGCGCCCAGGCGCACCCAGCCCGCGTCCTGGGTCTGGCGGCACGGGCGGGCCACGTCCCGGCGGCTCTGGCGGCCGCCCCAGCACACCTGGGCAAGGGTCGCGTGGTGCGCCACGTCCCGGGCCGCGCCCGGGCAACAATCCTTACAGCCAGACCGCCACAGGCATGGGCCTGCCGCCGCGGCCAGGGCAGCCACGTCCTGGCCAGACCGGGGGCCGTCCTGGTGCGCCTGGTGGCCCAAGGCCCGGTGTGCCCGGGTCCGGCCGGCCAGCCGGTGGTGACGGTCAGCGGCCAGGCGGGCCGCGTCCCGGTGGGCCACGGCCCAGTCCTTCCAGCATGCCGCC
>DASYYE010000377.1:0-4963 GCA_035946955.1 Streptosporangiaceae bacterium
TACCCTTCCTGCTGGTCCCGCACGGTGGCCTGGTGTACGGCGTGGATGCGCTGGCCGAATGTGAACGCGCTGAGCACGGCCAGCAGCCACAGCCCGGCCGCGAGCACGTACGGGACGCCGAGCCCGGACAGCCCCGCCGAAGTGAGCCCGATCAGCAGCCGCTCCGTCCGCTCGGCCACGCCGACGTCGCAGCGTACCCCCAGACCTTCCGCCCGTGCCTTGGCGTATGACACCAGCATGCCCGCTACCAGGCAGAAGAGCGCAGTCAGGGCCAGGGTCGGCTGGTGGCTCCGGGTCAGCCAGATGGCCAGGCCAGCGAACACCGCGGCGTCGCTGACCCGGTCGAGGGTGGAGTCGAGGAAGGCCCCCCACGCACCGCTCGTTCCCTTGATGCGCGCGAGCACGCCGTCGAGCATGTCCGCCAGTACGAAGCCGGTGCACACCAGGGCCCCCGCGAACAGGTGGCCTGTGGGGAACAGCGTGAGCGCCCCAGCGACCATGCCCACGGTGCCGGTCACCGTGACCGCGTTGGGCGTGATGGGGGTGCGTGCCAGGGCCTGCCCGACCGGTGTCAGCACGCGGGACACGACAGGCCGCAAAACGTTCAACATGGCGTGCCGATCTTAGGACGTGTCCCATGGATACACCCACTGGGCAGGGGATTCCGACTGGGGGCTTGTGGTCGGGTGGCCGGGAGGTAAAGGCTGGACATGACGTAGCCGAACGAACACGAGACGGAGGCTGACCGTATGACGGAGAGGAAAGGATCTGCTACGCCCGGTGGTGGACCCGTGGCCGACCAGCTTGGTGGCGTACGCAACGTCGTGCTGGTCGGCCATTCTGGTTCTGGCAAGACGACGCTGGTGGAGGCGCTGCTGACGATGACCGGCGCCATCCCGCGGGCGGGCCGGGTCGAGGAAGGAACCACGGTGAGCGACTTCGACGATGTCGAGGTCAAGCAGCAGCGCTCCGTGAACCTCACCCTCGCCCCCATCACCCACGCCGGGGTCAAGGTCAACCTGCTCGACACCCCAGGCTACGCCGACTTCACCGGTGACCTCCGGGCCGGGCTGCGGGCCGCGGACGCCGCGTTGTTCACCGTGCCCGCGACCGAGGGCGTGGACGGCCTGACCAAGATGCTGTGGGAGGAATGCGCCGCGGTCGGGATGCCACGCGCGGTCGTGATCACCAAGATCGACCACCAGCGCGCCGACTTCGACCAGGCACTCGCCGCCTGCACGTCGGCGTTCGGTGAGTCGGTTGCCCCCCTCTACCTGCCGGTCAGCGCGCGCGGCGGTGAGGTCACCGGCCTGATCGGGCTGCTGTCCGGGAAGCTGTTCGACTACAGCGGCGGCAAGCGCACCGAACGCGACCCCGACTCCGCGGACGAAAGCCGGGCTGAGGCGGCACGCGGCACGCTGATCGAGGGGATCATCCAGGAGAGCGAAGACGAGAGCCTCATGGATGCCTACCTCTCGGGGGAGGAGATCGACCCCAAGGGCCTCATCGAGGACCTGGAGAAGGCGGTGGCGCGGGGCAGCTTCTTCCCGGTGGTCGCCGTCGCCAGCCCGCAGGCGGTGGGCCTGGCCGAACTGCTCGAGGTGATGACCCAGGCGTTCCCGTCACCGGCCGAGCACCCGCTGCCCACCGTGACCACCCTGGACGGCAAGCCGGTCAACGGCCTGAAGAGTGACCCGCATGGGCCGCTGCTGGCCGAGGTCGTGAAGACCACGTCAGACCCCTACGTGGGCCGGATCAGCCTGGTCCGCGTGTTCTCGGGCACGTTGCGGCCCGACACCGTGGTCCACGTGTCCGGCCATGGCATGGCCGAGCGCGGCCACACCGACCACGACGCCGACGAGCGCGTGGGCGCCCTGACCTCACCACTCGGCAAGCAGCAGCGCCCCACGCCCGCCTGCCCGGCCGGGGACATCTGCGCGGTCGCGAAGCTGACCACCGCCGAGACCGGCGACACGCTGTCGGACAAGGACCACCCGCTGCTGATGGAGTCGTGGACGATGCCCGAGCCACTGCTGCCGGTGGCCATCACGGCGAAGTCCAAGGCGGATGAGGACAAGCTGTCGCAGGCGCTGTCCCGGCTGGTGGCCGAGGACCCGACGCTGCGCATGGAGAACAACCCCGAGACCCACCAACTGGTGCTGTGGTGCATGGGTGAGGCCCACTCCGACCTGTTCCTGCACCGGCTGGCCACCCGCTACGGCGTCGCGGTGGAGACCGTCGACCTGCGGGTCCCGCTGCGCGAGACGGTCGCGGGCAAGGCCGCGGGCATGGGCCGCAATGTGAAGCAGACCGGTGGCCACGGTGAGTACGCGATCTGCCATATCGAGGTGGAGCCGCTCCCCTCGGGCTCCGGCCTGGAGTTCGTGGACAAGATCGTGGGCGGGGTCGTGCCCAGGCAGTTCATCCCCTCCGTGGAGAAGGGCGTGCGCGCGCAGATGGAGCAGGGGGTGCTGGCCGGGTACCCGATGGTGGACATCCGGGTGACCCTGTTCGACGGCAAGGCGCACTCGGTGGACTCCTCCGACATGGCCTTCCAGAAGGCGGGCAAGCTCGCGCTCAGGGACGCCTCCGACAAGGCCCACGTGTCATTGCTGGAACCGGTCGATGAGCTGTCGGTACTGGTCGCCGACGACTATGTCGGGGCGGTCATGTCGGACCTGTCGTCACGGCGTGGCCGGGTGCTGGGGACCGAGCCGGTGGCTGGCGGCCGGACCTTGGTCCGGGCGGAGGCACCCGAGCTGGAGATCGTCCGCTACACCATCGACCTGCGCTCGATGTCCCACGGCACCGGCTCGTTCACCCGCTCCTACCTGCGCTATGAGCCACTCCCGCCACATCTGGCCGACAAGGTGGTGAGCGCCAGCAAGGCCTGACGGCCAGCAAACCCCACCCATCCCGGTGATCGATGTACCGCGGCGTACAAAAGTTTCTCCGCCGCGGTACATCGATCACCGGCAGGTCGGTCGTGGAAGGGCCAGGTGTGTGGTGCGACGTGCTCTTGGGTGCGCTGGGTCTGTTGCGGGAGCCGGGTCTAGCGGACCACGGCGTCGGTGGCCAGGGGCCAGGCGGCGGCCAGGAGGTCGCGGGTCTCGGACAGGAGCTGCGGCATCACCTTGGTGCGGGCGACCACGGGCAGGAAGTTGGTGTCGCCGCCCCAGCGGGGCACCACATGCTGGTGCAGGTGGGCGGCGATCCCGGCGCCCGCGACCGGGCCCATGTTCATGCCGATGTTGAACCCCTGCGCCCCGGAGGCCGCACGCAGCGCCTGCATCGCCGCCTTGGTGTGCTCCGCCAGCCCAGCGGTCTCGGCGCCGTCCAGCTCGGTGTAGTCGGCCACGTGCCGGTACGGGCACACCATGACGTGCCCGGCGTTGTACGGGTAGAGGTTCAGCACCGTGAAGACGACTTCGCCGCGCGCGACGATCAGGCCCTCGCGGTCGGGGAGCTTGGGGATGCGATCGAACGGGCACCCCTCGGCCCCGTCGTCCGGCGCACGGTTCTCGCCCTTGATGTAGGCCATGCGTTCCGGCATCCACAGCCGGCGGAACGCGTCAGGAACACCGGCACCGTCTTGCACGCACGTCTCATCCCGCACCGTGTCAGACATGCTTGCAGCTTAGAACGACCGGTCTCGCCCTAAGCCGGGGCCCGCTCCGTGACGGCTGTGACGACCTCCGCCACCGCCTCGTCGATGGGCACCAGGTTCTTCTGCTCGCCGCTGCGGTAGCGGAACGACACCGCCCCGGCCGCGACGTCCTCATCGCCGGCCAGCAGCATGTAGGGCACCTTCTGCCGCTGCGCATTGCGGATCTTCTTCTGCATCCGGTCGGTGCTGTCGTCGACCTCGGCCCGGATGCCCTGCTCGCGCAGGCGCGCTGCCACCGCCTCCAGGTAGGGCACGTGCGCGTCAGCGATCGGGATCCCCACCACCTGCACCGGCGCCAGCCACGGCGGGAAGGCACCCGCGTAGTGCTCGACCAGGATCCCCATGAACCGCTCGATCGACCCGAACAGTGCCCGGTGGATCATGATCGGCTGCTGACGGGTGCCATCGGCTGCCTGGTACTCCAGCTCGAACCGCTTAGGCAGGTTGTAGTCGACCTGGATGGTCGACAGCTGCCAGGTCCGGCCGATGGCGTCCTTGGCCTGCACGGAGATCTTCGGCCCGTAGAACGCGGCACCACCGGGGTCCGCGACCAGTTCGAGGCCGGACTCCAGCGCGGCCTGCCGGAGCTCCTCGGTTGCGTGCGCCCAGTCCTCGTCGCTGCCGACCCACTTGTCCTTGACGTCGTCCTTGGTGGACAGCTCGAGGTAGAAGTCGCTGAGGCCGTAGTCGCGCAGCAGGTCCAGCACGAAGGTCAGCAGCCGGCGCAGCTGTTCGCCGACTTGCTCGCGGGTGCAGAAGATGTGCGCGTCGTCCATGGTCAGGCCACGGACCCTGGTCAGGCCGTGGACCACGCCGGACTTCTCGTACCGGTACACGGTGCCGAACTCGAACAGCGGCATCGGCAGCTCACGGTAGGAACGGCCCCGGGAGCGGTAGATCAGGATGTGCATGGGGCAGTTCATGGGCTTGAGGTAGTACCGGGCACCCTCAAGCTCCATGGGCGGGTAGATGTTCTCGCCGAACCAGCCCAGGTGCCCCGAGATCTCGAACAGCTCGGACTTGGTGATGTGGGGGGTGTTGACGAACTGGTACCCGGCCTCCTCGTGGCGCCGCCGCGAGTAGTCCTCCATGACCTTGCGGATGACTCCACCCTTGGGGTGGAAGACGGCCAGCCCACTGCCGATCTCGGTGGGGAACGAGTACAGGTCCAGTTCGGCACCGAGCTTGCGGTGGTCGCGCTTCTCGGCCTCGGCCAGGAACTGCAGGTACTGGTCCTGGCGTTCGCGGGACTCCCAGGCAGTGCCGTAGATCCGCTGCAGCTGCGGGTTCTTCTCG
>DASYYE010000378.1:0-17972 GCA_035946955.1 Streptosporangiaceae bacterium
TCCAGGCTGGGCTTGAGCTGCGCGGCGTCGCGCACGGTCAGGCCCTCCCTGGTGCCTGCGGCCACCAGTTCACCAAGCACGCCGTCTGGTTCGCGGGTGAACACCCGGACCCGGTCACCGTCGGTCTCCACCTTGGTGACAGCGTGGCGGGCCGTCATGGCGGCCCTCTCGACCAGCGAAGCGGGCACCGGGCCTTCGTACCTGACAGTGATCACGGTGTCCGCGCCAGCGGTCTCTTTCAGTTCGTCCACCGTGCCCGACGCGAGCACCCGGCCGTGGTCGACCACGGCGATCCGGTCGCACAGGGCCTCTGCTTCTTCCATGTAGTGGGTGGTCAGCAGGACGGACTGGCCCTCGCCGTGCAGCACCCGCAGGATGTCCCAGAGGTTCACCCGCGTCTGGGGGTCGAGGCCGGCGGTCGGCTCGTCGAGGAACAGCACTTCTGGCCGGTGCACCAGAGCTCGTGCGATCAGCAGCCGCCGTGCCTGGCCGCCGGACAGGTCGGTTGCCATGGCCTTGCGCCGGTCGCCGAGCCCGAACGCCTCGATGAGCTGGGCGGCACGGCGGTTGGCCTCCCGCGGCCCCAGCCCGAAGAAGCGGCTGCGGAACTCCAGGTTCTCCGACACGGTGAGCTGCATGTCCAGGGTGTTGTTCTGCGTGACCACCCCGATCCGGCGCTTGACACCGACCGGGTCGGCCACCACGTCGACATCGGCGACCCACGCCCGCCCACCGGTCGGGAGCACCAGCGTGGTCAGCATGCCGATCGTGGTGGACTTGCCCGCCCCGTTCGGGCCGAGCAGGCCGAAGAACTCGCCCTTGTGGACGTTGAGGTCGATGCCACGGACGGCGGGCACGTCGCCCCGTGAGGTCTTATAGGTCTTGCGCAGGTCTTCGGTGCGGATCGCGCGTGCCGTGCCTGGCTCCGCCGGCTCCATCACCTGGAGCGCCTGCTGGCCGTCCTGTGTCAACTCCCCGCCTCCCGTACTGGCCTGGTACGTCCCCTGCGCTCCCGCGCCGCACCGTTTCTATGGTATTCGCCACGTACGTCACGTCCGGACTGCTTTCGCGCCGGGCGGACGCCGGCCGTCGGAGGTGTCGGCCGCTGGCGGCGAAAGTGTGCCAAACCGGCTGGCATAGGGTGCCGAGCATGGACGACAAGCCGTTGCGACGAGCATATGAGCTGGCGGGGGAGTGGTTGGGGTCATTGGGAGAGCGACCGGTCGGTGTGCCGGCCGAGGCCGGTGTGTTGTGGTCACGGCTGGGGCTCGCACTGCCAGAGGCCGGAGAGGATCCCGCGACGGTGGTGGAGGACCTGGCTGCCGCGCTGGAGCCAGGGCTGGTCGCCATACCTGGCCCGCGGTACTTCGGGTTCGTGAACGGCGGCGCCCTGCCCGCTGCCCTGGCAGCCGACTGGCTGGTCTCGGCATTCGACCAGAACGCCGCGATGTCGGTGATGTCGCCGGCAGCGGCAGCCGCCGAGCAGGTCACCGCCGGGTGGCTGCTGGACCTGCTGGGACTGCCCGCTGATGCCGCCGTGGGGTTCGTAACCGGCGCACAGATGGCCAACTTCTCGTGCCTGGCGGCCGCGCGGCACGCGCTGCTCGCTGCGGTGGGCTGGGATGTCGAAGCCGACGGGCTCCAATCCTCGCCCCCGCTGACCGTCCTGGTGGGTGAGTTCGCCCACACCACGGTCTTGCAGGCGCTACGGATGCTCGGCCTTGGCGCCGTCCGCGCGCGGCGTGTCCCCGCCGACAGCCACGGGCGCATGCTGCCGGGTGAGCTCCGGCGTGCGCTGGACGAGACCAGCGGTCCTGCGCTGGTCTGCGCCCAGGCGGGGGAGGTCAACACCGGAGTGGTGGACCCGCTTGCGGGACTCGCCGAGGTGGTGGCCGGGCACCGGCCCGCGTGGCTGCACGTGGATGGCGCCTTTGGCCTGTGGGCAGCGGCGAGCCCCGCCCTGCGCCCACTGGTCGATGGGGTCGGGCTCGCCGACTCCTGGGCGGTTGACGCGCACAAGTGGCTGAACGTCCCCTACGACTGCGGCATGGCGGTCGTCCGCGACCCCTCCGCGATGGCCGCCGCGCTCACCGTGACAGCCCCCTACCTCCAAGGTGATGGGGCATGGGACCCTTTCTCGTTCACGCCGGAGGCCTCGCGGCGCGCGCGGGCACTGCCGGTCTATGCGGCACTGCGCAGCCTCGGCCGCCAGGGCGTAGCCGACCTGGTCGAACGCTGCTGCAACCTCGCGAAACTGGCCGCGGCCGGGCTCTCGCGCATCCCGGGCGTTGAGGTGCTCAACGACGTGGTGCTCAACCAGGTGCTCTTCCGCGTGCCCGGCGACACCGAGGCCGTGATCAGCCACATCCAGCGCGACGGCACCTGCTGGCTGGGCGGCACCACCTGGCGCGGCTCGCCCGCCGTCCGCTTCTCGGTATCCAACTGGTCCACCACCCCCGCCGACATCGACCGCTCCGTAGCCGCCATCGCCCGCGCCGTAGCCGCCCGTGCCGGCTAATCATTGTGGATAACACTCAGCGGTTCAGTTTCTGGCCCTGTGGGGGGCCAGAAACTGAACCGCTGTCGAAACGATCACGACTGCTGGGGGAGGTGGTCAGGCGGGTGTGAGGTTGCGGAGGGCGTCTTCGACATTGTCGGGAGTCTGTAGTGTCCCGCCCAGTCCAAGCACGCAGTGGGTTTGAGGGTTCTCGAAACCTGGCCCCTGCCGCAGATCAGTCGAACGAAGGCTTGCGGTCCCGCGTCCGCTTGAGCTCGAAGAACCCATCCGTCGCGGTCACGAGCACCAGCCCGTCCCACAGCCGCCCAGCCGCCTCCCCCTTGGGGGCTGGCGTGACGACCGGGCCGAACAGCGCATGGCCGTTGATCCGGATGACCGGCGTTCCCACGTCGAGGCCGACCTCGTCGAATGCCTCGTGGTGAGACGTCTTGATGGCCTCGTCGAACTCCGTGCTCGTGGCGACGTCGGCCATTGACTCGGGCAGCCCGACCTCGGCGAGTGCCTCCGGCAGCACAGTGAGGTCGTCGCGGCGGCCCTGGACATGGAGCCGCGTCCCGATGGCCGTGTACAGCGGGCCGAGGATGTCAGTGCCCTTGGCCTGGGCCGCCGCCGCGCAGACCCGCACCGGGCCCCAGGCATGGCTCATCTGTTCCAGGTACTCCTCGGACAGCCCCTTGCCCTCGTGCTGGATGAGGTTCAGGTAGGCCAACGACATGATCCGCCACTGTGTCTGGACAGGCCGGACCTTTTCGACCTCCAGCATCCAGCGAGAGGTGATCCAGGCCCACGGGCATAGGGGGTCGAACCAGAACTGCGCTTGCACGGGTGTCTCAGCCAACGTCCCTACCTCCACGAGGCAAAAGCGGCGGGTGCCGCACTATTCCGGTTCGGTCCTCTCTGCCGCGGCCGGGTACTGGAGCAGCGCCCGGATCGCTTCCGCGTAGAGCGAGGCGACATGCTCAGGGCTCGCGGTGGCCAGGGACTCCTCACCGACCACGTCGCGCATGATAGGGATCCCGACCGTGAGCGCGCCGATCAGGGCCGCGCGCAGACGGGCGTCGTCAGGAGATACGCCTGGTTGCCGGGCGGCCTTGTCTGCCAGGCGCGCCACGAAGTCATGGAGCAGGCGTGGCATGGTGAGCGCGGCTGTCGACCCCTCGGGATGGGGGCCTCGCAGCAAGCCGAGCAGCGGTTCGATCCGCACACTGCTCGGTTTCTCGATCAGGTGGGCGATCATGATCGCCGCGAAGTTCTCGTCGTCGGTGTTGAAGAGCGCGTCGTAGTGCTTGGCGTAACTGCGGTGGACCTCTTCGTAGAGGGCGGCCTTGGAGCCGAAGTACCGGTAGACGAGGGCCTGGTCCACACCGGCGTCGCGCGCCACGTCGCGCATGCTGGTGCCTTCGAAACCACGGTGTGCGAACTGGATGCAGGCGGCACCGAGCAGGGCCTTGCGGGTTGCTTCGGCATTGCGTGGACGGCGGCCACCCACAGTCACTTGGTCGAGGTCCGCCTGCGTCATGTCCTAACTGTGCCATCTGACCGGCTGTCTTGCCCAACTGGGCAGGTCGGCTATGTCACGTTGACAGCGTGTGCTGACTACAACATGCTATGTAAGTCAGCAAGTGCTGACTTGATCTGTGAGTGACCGCGGAGACACGGATCCGAGTAGGTCCTCCCAGATCCTGCCATGGCGCGGCGCACCAGAGCAGCCCCCTGCCGCAACGCGGCCTTACCCCGAGGCAGCAAGGAGAGGAACTCGTGCCGACAGACCGCCCGGAGGACGCAATGACCCGCGTCCGGGAAAGCTACGCGACCCCTGATGAGTTCCGTCAGCTGTGGCGGAAGGAACCCGTCCGGGAGGTGACCACTGCGGACGGGCGGCGAGCGTGGCAGGTCACAGGCATGGCGGAGGTGCGCACGGTGCTGTCCGACCCACGTTTCAGCCGGGCCGAGACACGCCGGCTCGCTGTGTCGACCGCCGCATCGGTGATCTTCGAGGCACCCGGGAACATCCTCGACCTCGACCCGCCCGAGCACACCCGGTTGCGGCGCCTGGTGGCCTCCACCTTCACCGCGCGGCGGATCCGTGACATGCGACCGCGCATCCAGGAGATCGCGGACAACCTGATCGCGGACATGAAGACCGCCACTGCGCCCATCGACCTGAACCCGGTGTTCTGCCTGCCGCTGCCGATCGCGGTGATCTGCGAGATCCTCGGCGTTCCCTTCGGGGACCGCGAGGAGTTCCGGGGCTATGCCGAGCGGGTCTTCTCCGCTGGCGCGTTCTCCCGGGACGAGTCGTTGCGGTCGCTCAAGTCCCTGGCCGCGTACATGACCAAGCTCATCGCCGACAAGCAGGCCAACCCCGACGGCAGTCTGCTCGAGTCGCTCACCACCGCCCGCTACGAGGAGGACCGGCTGAGCGAACAGGAGCTGGTCCACCTGAGCATGTCCCTGCTCATCGCCGGTCACGAGACCACCGCGAACATGATCGGCATGGGCCTGGTGGCGCTGTTCGACCACCCCCTTCAGCTCGCGGCGCTTCGCGACGACCCCTCACTGGCCCCCACCGCCGTCGACGAGGTCCTGCGGCACATCCCGTTGGCCATCAACCAGGACAACGGCTTGGTCCGCGCCACGACCGAAGACGTCGAACTGGCCGGTGTCACGATCCCGGCCCACAGCGCCGTCTATGCCTGCCAGCCTGCCGCGAACATGGACCCGCAGGCGTTCGACGACCCCGAACGCTTCGACATCACCCGCACCGATGCCGCCGACCACATGTCCTTCGGGCATGGCCCGCACCACTGCCTGGGCGCGATGCTCGCGCGCATCGAGTTGGAGGTCGCGTTCAACAGCCTGCTGGCCGCCTTCCCCACGCTCGCCCTGGCCGTGCCCATAGAGGAACTGGCCTACCAGAAAGGCATGATCGTCACCGGGCTGCAGAGCGTCCCAGTTACCTGGTGACCCCACCAGGACCCTGCCGTGCCGGCCCTCGCCGACCGAGAGGGCCGACACGGCAGGCGGCATACTGAGCACGGAGGCGATATCCACATGGCAGAGCAGTGGCAGGTCACGGTCGACCGGAGCGTGTGCATGGGCACTGGTATGTGCCGTGGCATCGTGCCCAGGTTGTTCGTGGATGGTGGCGACGGCAAGACCAACGTCACCCAGGATCTGGTTGAGCCCGACGAACTGGTCATCGACGCGGCTGAGACCTGCCCCACCGAAGCGATCACGGTCACCGACTCAGCCACTGGTAAGGTCCTGGCGCCCGAAATCTGACGGGGGCCTGCTGGGCTGACCGACCTGAGGCGCGAGCGCCGTAGGCTCCTCCATAGGTCAGGCAGGAGGAGCGCGATGGCGGAGTTGCCGCGGCTCAGTTCGTTCAGTCACTGCGCGGGCTGCGCCGCCAAGCTCGCGCCGAGCGAGCTTGCCCACGTCCTGAGCCAGGTCACGGCGCACCACGACGACCTCATCGTCGGTGCCGAGACCGGCGACGACGCGGCCGTATGGCGGGTCAATGACGAGCGTGCCCTGGTGGCCACGACCGATTTCATCACTCCGGTGGTGGATGACGCGCGCACGTGGGGCCGGGTGGCGGCGGTCAATGCCGTGTCAGACGTGTACGCGATGGGCGGCCGCCCGCTGTTCGCCCTGAACCTCGTGTGCTGGAACTCTTCGGAGCTCCCCACCAGCCTGCTCAACGAGGTGCTGGCGGGAGCGGCGGAGGTGGCTGCGGAATGCGGCTACGTGACCGTCGGCGGGCATTCCATCGATGACCCGGGCCCCAAGTTCGGATTGGCCGTGGTCGGCGAAGCGCACCCCGGCCGGCTGTTGCGCAACAGCGCCCTGCGCCCCGGCGACGCCCTCATCCTGACCAAACCGCTGGGGACCGGCATCATCTCCACCGCTGCCAGGGCGGAGGCGGCTGACGACGCGGTGGTCGCGGGCATGGTCGCCTCCATGACCCGCACGAATGCCGAGGCGTCGGCCACGGCGCTGGCCGCTGGCGCTACCGGCGCCACGGACGTGACGGGGTTTGGCCTGCTCGGTCACCTCGGCCAGATGGCGCGGGCCTCAGGCGTCGACGTCGACCTGGATATGGCGGCCGTCCCCTTCCTGCCCGGAGCCAGGGAACTCGCGGCCGAGGGACATATCCCGGGCGGCAGCCGCCGCAACCTCGCCTGGGTGATCGACCGCGTGGACCCAGGCCCAGCCGACGACCTGACACTCACCCTGCTGGCCGATGCCCAGACCTCAGGCGGCCTGTTGTTCGGCGTAGACCCCGCCCAGGCCGCCGAAGCCCTAACCCGCCTCCGCGCCACAGCCCACACCCCCGCCCTGATCGCCCGCACCACCCCCGGCACCGGCCACCTCCACCTCCACTAACCCGCTGCTCCTCCGGCCGGCCCCCCCACCCCACCGCAGTCCCCGCGGCCCCGTCCCATGATCGTTTCGACATATCATGGGTTCTGTCAACCCTGCGTCGGCCTGCGTGTGCAGTCCCGGGAAACCAGAGGTGATAGCCGAAAAATCGAATAAACGTCGGGCAGGCGAGAACATACAGGTACATCCCTGTATGTCCGTTTGTGTAAGGGTGCAGGCCTGAGTTTTCCCTAGATCATTTGCAGCTTGACGAGCTTGACAGCTACCGTCGGCAGCACGCCGCAAGGCGAGGCCCAAGCCAGAGCACCAGAACGCCGATGGACTGACACCCCGGGCCGGTGGTCCCCCGAGGTGCCCTGCCCGGGTGGCGGGGCTGCTCCGAACTAGTGTTCGCCACCTCAGCGCGAGGTGGTGAAAGCCGCCTTGCCTGTCCCGGCAGTTTTGGCGCGCAAACGCCACATCTACTACTATCCGTAACAGGAGCACCGGATGAGTGGTCCCTATCACGGTGTGGTCCTCCCCCCAACCTCACCCCTGACCCGGGGGAGACCCTTATGTCTGTACATGTGTACGAACGCACCATCACCCGCATGACCATCGACCCTGACCGGCCAGTCCCGCCGCAGATGCCAGAGGTCATCGCCCACCTGCCCGACCCAGACGACGCCACCCGGGCGCTGTGCGACCACCAGCCCGGCCTGGGGGACATCCCAGAGCCGGCGGGCATCAGCGACTACGCCGACTGGTCCTCTCGCCTCTGCCGCGAGTGCGAGCGGCTGTCGCAGGAGCAGGCCGAGGAGCAGTAGCGCAACGCCTGAGAGCGGCCCGCCACCATGGCCGGGCCGCTCTCTGTCTGTCGTCTGGTTAGGAGTGGTGGGGTGGCCTAGGGCTTGTGCCATGGCGAGGTACTGCGCGAGGCGATGAACGTGCCTTTGCCCAGCGTGGACTCCACCAGCCCCCGCTCCCTCAGCTCCTTCATGGTGCGCCGCACCGTCATGTAGCTCACACCCCACTCGTCCGCCAGGTCTCGCTCAGGTGGGAGCTTCTTGCCGGATGCCAGCCGGCCCGAGTCGACCAGGCCGGCCAGCCAGTCCGCTAGCTGGACGTAGAGCGGCGTGGGCGACTCCGCCACCAGGTCAGGCGGGTACTCCCCCAGTGCGGAGGCTGGCCGGTCAGGCATAACCGCACTCTAAGGCGCTGCCTACCTGCACAAACGACCGAGAGGCCATGGATGGCTATGTATGGCCATCCATGGCCAATAGCGTTTGAGCAGGCCCGGGCCCGTGCCCGGCTGCCGAGCAGCCCTGCCACCGAGGTACCCGCTGGCACACTGCCCGGGCAGCGGACAGGGCTGGGAGCAACTAAGGGGCGGGAGCGGTGACCGTGGTGCAGGGCCGCTCCCGCCTCTGCTATGAGGAGTCCCTGGCGAGCGTCAGGAACTCCCTCCACTCATCCGAGGTGAACTCCAGTACGGGACTGTCCCAGGTGGTGGAGTCCCTGACTGCCACCGTGCCCGGCCTGTTGGTCGCCACTTCCACACAGGTGTTCCCCTGCGCACTGTAACTCGACTTGCGCCATTTATAGGTAATGCTCATCTCTGTAACCTCTGTTCCCTGCCGGGCCGCCCCTGGTTCCATCACTTGGGCTAGGGCGGCCTGGCCTCGCCTCCGAAAAGGCTCTATAGGGGCTCCTTCCTATGTCATGCTCCTGGCGATAGCCAGGAGGACGGCGGTCCCGTAGGTTTGGCTGACAATGTTGGTGTCCACCCCGGCTTTGTCGAATTCGACCCAGGCCGGGTTTGCTCCGGTGAGGTCGGTGTGGGGTGTTATCACCAGCACCGGATTCCCGTTCAGGTGCGCGACCACCGATTTCGCGTGCATGCCGACGCGCAGCTTCGCGTAGAAACTGGCTGGGTCGTGGTAGATGGCCCGCCACATCATGACCGTGACCTTCCCGTGGCCGAAGACCAGGGCGACCTGATGCGCTGGGCTGACCCAGACTCTGGTGAGCGTCTTTGCGTTCGCGATGCCAGTATTCGGGACGTGGACGGGGAACCCGGCTGACGGCGCAGCCTGGGCCACACTCACTTGCTTCTCGTGCGGCCCGAAGGGGTGGCTGTAGTCTGTGGGCAAGCCACTCCCTGATACTGAGCCAGACCCAGGCCCAGAGCATGCGGTGATGGCTGCCAGGATGATTGGGCTAGCGGCTGTCAGCATTGTTTTGGGTTTCACTGTTTGTCTCCTGGCTAGCAGACGTGGCCGCTGGTCTGGACGTACATCTCGCTGTTGCTGACCTGCTGGATGTTCCAGCCCGGTGCGTCATCGGCCCAGCACTGGAGCGATATCCACGGCCGGTAGTGGCCCAGCGATGTGGCATCTTGCAGGCCGTAGAAATGGGTCCACAACGTGTCGCAGGTGTTGTAGTGCTCGGAGTTGGCCACCGGCCAGCCCGAGTTGAACGGCATCGTCGGGCTGTACTTAAACGGATTGCTCGCGCCGTCGAAGTAGAACCGCCAGACCCCAATGCCGTGGGCGTTGTCCACCTCAAAATGCCAGTTCGCCCCGGCCCCGATGGTGCCTGCCCACTGCGGCAGGCTGTCCACACCGTCTTTGACCCACTCCGCGTACAGGGTGGGCTCGTTCATCGGTGACCCGCCGGTGCCCCAGCCGACCTCTACGTCATTGCCGGGGGCATCCCAGATGAACAGGCTGCGGAACACCCGGGCATGCGTGCCGTTGAGGGTTCCTTGGTTGTTGGTGGCGATCATGCCCTGGTTGCCGTACGCCGGCCACGTGCCGTCATTGGCCTCCACATTCTGATGGGCGCTCGCACACGACGCCCCGGCCCGCACACCTGCCGCCCACGCTGGGGCAGCGGAATACCACACCATCCCGCCAGCCGCGAGAACAGCGAGCGTCGCACCGAAAACTACACCCGACGTCGCGCGCCGGACACCACCATGACCACCTAACCCCATTCGCCTGCACTCCTTCCGTAGTACGCTGTTTGGCGCTGCATACTTGTCAACTCCTTCTTTCTGGGTGCCTGAAGACTGCGATGAGCCATTGGCCGGGGAATTCTTCCCGCCATTTTGAATCCGGGCAGTCGGACCACCCGGTGCCCCAGAGCATTTCCGTGCCTGGCCGCTCAGCCGCTTGCGGGACCAAGTAAGAAGCGACCACATGGCCGGTCGCGTCGACGATGGAGATGGTCCCGCGCCGACGACGCGACCACAGAGCAACATAGCCGCCAACCACCCGGTCGTTAGTGGAACCGGCCCGTGCCCGGTGTGGGTCTGGCATGTCCTGCTGGGCACGGGCCGGGGTCTCGGTCAAATCGCCACCACGCAATACACTGTTTTCCCGCCCCAGGGCTGGTTGTGATGTCCCCATTTGACGCTGAGTTTGTCCACCAGCCCCAGGCCACGGCCGCATTCAGCCTCATAGCCGGCCTCAACCAGGACTGGCGGAACCTGGTTGGAGTCAGATGCTTCGATGATTAGCTCATCTGCGTGGAGCCGCAGGACCAGCCCGATGCTGTCAGCACAGTCAGGGTCAGAACACTGCGGTTCTGGGCTGCTACCGAACCTCACGGCGTTGGTGACGATTTCTGATATTAAAAGCTCCGCTGTCCCAACCGTCTCGCCTGGCAGATGCCATGACATCAGGGCCATACGTGTAAGCCGGCGAGCCCACGACGCGGCATCGGGTAGGGCTGGAAACTCCCCAGAGAACACGACCTCGCCTGGAAATTCGTGTCTTATCCATTTTCCTGGCCCAGGCGAGAATGCAGGGGAGAACAAATGCACACCACCTCCTTCGTCGCCTTGGGGTGCTCGTTGGCCCGTGCCGCCGTCCGCTCCGTGCGTCACGGGGCCTTTGGCTGCTCTAAGAGACTGATCCTGGGTCATCCGACAGCCTCCGTGCCGGACACGGATGGTTCCCCGAGTTGCTCCACAACGCGACGTGCTGCGCCTGGCATGTCGCGCACCGGATGCTGACGCTGAGCGTTATTCCACGAGAAGTACCGCCCGCCGAAGCTAACGAACACCCACAACCAGACGGACTCACCCGGTTTCTTGACCGCTAGGCAAGCGAGATCTTCTCGCAGTTCTGAACTAATTTCATGGTCAGCCAAGGCCGCACGCAATTCCGCGAGCAGCCCGATTTCAAGCGATGACTCCGGCATTGCCGAAGTAAGATGATCTTGAGTCACCGCGGGGCCGGGTGTCCTTGTCACGTTCGCTAACCACAGTGCCAGTGTCGGCCGGGTGGCTGCCGCGTCGCACTACCGTCTGTAGCGCATCGCTGACTTCTGGCGCTCACCCTGTCTCGTCTGTGCCTCGTCTGGTAGATTTGGCTGGCCATGTCCAGATCCCCAGTAAGGCTGAAACTGCTCCTTCAGGAGCGGTACTGGCAGACCTACCGGACGTTTCAGCGTGAGTATGACAAGGCCGCACAGTCTGTGGACCCGGCCTTGAAGGGAACATGGCCTAGCCGTGCGCAGTTGGGGCGTTGGGTTTCCGGTGACCTCAAAGGGCTGCCATACCCCGATCACTGCCGTGTATTGGAGAAGATGTTCCCCGGATGGGCTGCCGAGCAATTGTTTGAACTATGCAGCCCGGATGCGGGACTTGATGCGGCGGGAAGTCTGCGAGAGCAGGCACCGAACGTAGACCGCGTGAGCTTGGTTCAAGTCATCGAGGACCGCCTTGACCAGCCGCAAGAAAGTGATGTTGATTGGGAGCCTGCTGGACCCCCGCTCTCCAATGGTGAGAGGTTCACTGCTTGCTGCTATTAGCACTCCTGGCACCGAGGGTGTCAGTGATGACGCCCGGCAGCTTGCTCGCCGTTTGCTTGAGTTGCAGCAGTCGAGACGCCTGAGTGACAGGGAAACTCGGCAACTCGCTGGGCTGGCGGGTCATATTGTGGAATTGAGTCAGACACTCGAAATCGATATCGATGCCGAGGGTGACGCTCACCTTGTCTACCATTTTGATCTGCTCAACCTCAGCGACAAGCCGCTGACACGTGTTTCGCGTGAGTTGTGGTTTGAACTCACCAGTGGCCCGCTGGTCATAGTGCCCGCTCAGGACTGTGAGCGGAGAGTTGCGATCCAGCGCATTCATGACACTAGCAACCTCGCGAAGTTTGCGTACCAGATTTCCCCGCCGCTTCACCAGGGCGAGTGTGCCCGTGTCGGGTACTCATGTGATGGAGGACGCTTCGGGGAGCGTCATTACTGGCGTCAATCAATGCCGCGTTACACGCGGCAACACACTTTGCGCGTCCGCCAAGCAAACGTCCAGCTTGTTAGCTGCACAGCTGCGGAAGAATACCCGGATGGGTCCGAAAGCTCGGCAAATGACAGCCTCACTTGGGATTACGCTGACAACAATATTGTGCTGACCCTGGCGCGTGACTACTTGCGGCCCGGCCAAGCAGTGACCTTGCGATGGGAAGTGATTCGTGGACCTGCGTGACGAAGTAGAGCAGACGCTTCGATCCTGGAACGCACACGAAGTAAACAGAGGCGCTAACCCTGTCATCGACTTCGACTGCCATCCGGAGCATGCCCAGGTTGAACCTGCGGCAGGCCGCCTTAGCGCCTACCGCCGAATTGGTGAGCTACGCCAAAGGGCCGAAGAATCAGGAAACAAGACGCTAACCGACCGTCTGAGCGCGGACCATGCTTATCTCGCGGCGTTGATGGGTGAACGGCTCCCTCTCACGGACTACGTACGTGCCACCCAAGGGTGCGACGCTGCCGGATGGCCAGTGGACTACGTGAGCGAACGGGGCGAGATTGCCCGCAAAAGCCTTGATTCACTTGGGGTGCCCTGGGGGCCGGATCTCATGAAGAACCTCGAACAACTTTGTGAGCCTGTTAATGCAGCCGACGCGCCAGGCCTGATCCGCGAGGCAGCCTGTGAACACGAACCCGCTGTCCGGAGCGCCACCGGGACCGACGCGGCATATGAGCTGACTATCGAAAGCGCCAACGTCGATGACTACTGGTCATACTGGATGGACGGAGCCGGCCAGAAAGTACGGCTCCGGCTCAATATGCGCGATGCGCGGTTCACACAGGTCGAAGCCCATCAGTTTGCCTTGCATGAGGTACTTGGGCATGGCCTCCAGAGTGCGAGCTATTCGGAACGGGCCGCACATGAAAGCGTCCCCTGGGTCCGGATGACATCAGTGTATGCGCTCCACCAAGTCCTCTTGGAAGGACTCGCACAAGCCATGCCACTGTTCATCACACCAGACAACGAGGTTCTCATCGCCCGCGTGCGGCTTGTCCACTACACACAGCTAGTACGGGCAGAACTCCACCTTGCAATCAACTCAGGCGCCTCAATCGATGAATGTGCAGCACACGCACTATCACGCGCCCCGTGGTGGAAGGACGCGCACATCGGTGATTTCCTGGCTGACCGGGGGGTCAACCCCCGGCTTCGCTCCTACCTATGGGCCTACCCGGCAGGAATTGACTGGTTCACGTCACTCGCTGACGAAGCTGACCAAGGCACAATAGACCGCGTGCTCCGCGCCGCATACCGCGACCCACTAACGCCCACAGACCTCGCAACACTCTGGCCAGCCGGACCACCAATCGGCGGACCAGGAACGGGCCGCTGATCATGGCCACGCTTCAAGGCGGGGCCGTCCCGCCTGAGATGAAGTGCTTGGATTCGGTCCCACGGACGCTCAGCCGGGCGCATGAGCCCCTTGACGTGCGGTGGTGCCGGTTACCACGCTTGGCATCGGCTGTACGCCGTACCGACGGCACGGGCAGCCACTCGCCATGCGCCCCAGTAGGTTCCATGCATCAGCAGGTCAGAGAAAAGTCGGGGTCACTAGCAGCCCGAACCGCCGAAACCGGACAAAATACGTGTGACCTGAATCAGGCTTACAAGTTCGAATCATACTTATGATCCAGTATAGAAGCACGTGGTCAGGTGAGTTCTAGATGATCATGAAAAGAGACTGGACATATCACGGGTTATGGCTTCGCAGGCGACCACAAACTACGCAAAACCACAGCCAAACCCATGATATGTGGCCCTCGCGGCGGGGTGCTGGGGCGCGGTTAGGGGTGGTTGGCGCGGGGGAGCAGCCAGTTTGAGGAGGGATCGAAGCTGGCCCACTCCGGGAGAGGGTTGGTGCGGGGAGCGGGGGCGGCGGGGGTGCGCGGCTCGGGTGAGCCTGGCGGGGGCGGCGTCGGAGTACTCAGGTCGTGCGGGGCTTGGTCCGGCGCGGGAGCCTGCCATGCTGCGGGAGTTTGCGGGTCGTGCGGAGTTTGGCTGGGCAGGGGTGCCTGCCACTGCGCGGGGAGAGTGTCCAGGTCGTGCGGGGTTTGGGTGGGCAGGGGCGCCTCCCACTGCGCTGGGGGAGCGTCCGGGGCGTGCGGGGCTGGGCTGGGCAGGGGCGCCTGCCACGGTGTGGGGGGAGCGTCCGGGGCATGCGGGGCCTGGCTGGGCAGGGGCGCCTGCCACTGCACCGGGAGACTGCTCAGATCGCGCGGGCCCTGGCTGGGCAGGGGCACCTCCCACTGTCCGGGGACAGCGCGCGGGGCCCGTTTCCGTGCGGGTGCCTGCCGCGGCGCGGGGGGAGTGCGCAGGCCGGGTGGGGTTTGGCTCGGTGAGGATGCCTTCCACTCCCCGGGGAGACTGCTCAGGTCGCGCGGGGCTTCGTCCAGCAGGAGTGCCTGCCATTGCGCGGGGACGGTCCGCAGGTCGTGCATAGCCGGGCTCGGCTGGGATACCTGCTGTGGACGCGGCGGGGGCGCTGGCGTTGGGGCTTTTGCCGCCAGCAGGGGGTGCAACCGGGTGCCGGACAGTGCCTGGACGGCAGCGGTCAGGGGGGCGCGGACGATGGCGTTGCCGAGCAGGGCAACCAGTGCGCCCAGGCCGAGGCCGCCGATGACGTCCTGGGGGTAGTGGTCACCTATGTAGACCCAGCCGAAACAGTCCAGCAGGCCAGCGGCCGCGGCGATGATCCCGAGCCGACGGTGGTAGAGCAGTAGCCCGACGGTGACGGCACCCGCGACGACCGCGTCGCCGGACGGGAACGAGTGGTCCAACGTGTGCCCGACCAGGATCCTGATGTGGGGCATGACCTCCCAGGGCCGGGGTTCGGCCACCGCATCGCCGATCGGCTCGGACACCGCGAGGGCGAGGAGGCCGCCCGCACCGGCCCACAGTGCCGCCGCCACCTTTGCTGGCCCGCCACGGCGTGCCAGCCACCATCCCACCACCAGCAGTACAGCGAGCAGCCACACTCCGAGTTGTGCGTATTCGTGGAGCGGGAAGTGCAGCCACTTCGTGTGACGCTGGAAGTGGTTGATGTCCAGGAACACCTTCCGGTCCCAGCCGTATGCCCCTGGTGCGTGCGAGGGGGTGAACGAGAATCGGTGGGGCTGCAGGGTGTTGATGGACGGGGCCGCGGCAGCGGGCATCAGCTGGATTCCTCACAATCTGACGCTCCAGGCCGCCGGGGTGGACGACAGCGCCTACCGGTCCGACTGTACCGCCGCAGCACCATCGCATGGCTCGTACTTGGCGTAGCCATAACGCTCAGTTAACGTCCGCAGGGGGTCGCGGGCACCCATGGCCGCGCAGGTCAGGACCGCAGGGTCAGCGGCGGACGAAATTCTGGCAAACCGCAAAAACTAGGGTGAACCACAACTAACCGTGGTGGTGCAGGGGTAGCGTAATGAGCCAATAGGAAAGAAACCTTCCTATTAATTGACGACTCGTTGGAGAGGAGCGCGTATGCGAAGGCATTGGAGGGTGGCCACTATCGGCCTAGCCGCTCTCGCGGCCTCGGCCGCCACGGTCTCGGCGGCATTCGCGTCGGTGAGTCCCCCCCAGGCCGCGGTACACGGGAAAGGGCCGTCACTCAACGGCTGGAACCTGGTGGTCCCCGTCGACGCCAACGGGGGCACATCGGGTGATGCTGTGACCCTGTCACCGGCCCGGCTCGACTCGCCCTGGCTGACCCGCACCAGCGCCGGGGCACTGGACTTCTGGGCGCCAGCGGATGGCGCGCGGCTCGGTATCTCTGCGCACGCCCGGACCGAGCTGAGGGGCACCCGTACGTTCACCCTCGGCCAGGGCTCAGCGAACCTGCTGGAGACGACAACTGTCACCCAGGTGCCCAGCCATAGCCAGGACATCATCATTGGGCAGATGTTCCCGAGTGGGACGTCACCGTTCGCCATGCTCCATTACCAGATCGCCCCGAGCGGCCAGGGCAAGGTCTACGGCTTCATCGACGGCCAGTCATCGGAATACGTCGTGATGGAAGGCATCCCGCTGGGGGCCACGTTCAGCGACAGCATCAAGGCCAACGGCAGCACGGTGACCTTCGGGGTGACCTACAACGGCCACAGCGCCACCAAGGTGGCCCAGAACATCGGCTCGTTCATCGGCGACACAATGCACTTCCAGGCCGGCGACTACCAGCAGGACCTGCCGGGGAGCCCCGCCAGCGACGGCGGCCGGGTCAGCTTCTCCAAGCTCTCCGAGTCAGGCGTCAGCTAGCACGGTCCGCGGCGTGCCTCAACCCGGTGCCGGGTAGGGTTCCGCCGCGGTCAATGGGTCATGAGATGACGATGGCCTGGGCGCGAGTAGGCGGTGTCTCGCGTCCAGGCCATCGTCATGAGAGGAGTTGTCCCGGAGACACCCTGTGCGGCGGGGGTGCCTCCGGGGGCCCTGATTTCAGGCGGCGCTGCAGGCGATGGCGAACACGTGCACCTCACCGGTGTTCACGCTGCTGGGCAGCGTGACGCTCTTGACCTTCTTGCCTGACGGCAGGGTGACGGGGGTGGTCGCGAACGCATAGGTAGTGGTGTTGTCCATCGCCCCAGAGGGGTTGTCGCGGTAGGCCGTGGTCACCGCAATCGAGTTGTCCGACTCGACGGTGGCGCCGCCGCCGTTGAGCGTCCAGTCGGAGAACCCGAGGTTGACCGACATCGTGGTCCCGTCGGTGAACGTGATCGTGGCGGTCCCGGCCGACGGGCCGTTGGTTGCCGCGCCGAGGAAGGAGATGCTCCCCGACCCCGACACCTTGACCGTCTGGCCGCTTGCCAGGTAGTTGTCCGGCAGTCCTACCCCGACGTTCGGCCAGGTGAAGTTGATGCCGTTGGCCGAGACCGTCGACCCGGGCGACACGCCCGCTGCGGACAGCGCCTGCGCGGAGTAGGCGTAACCGCCCTGGTCGAAGCTGGCACCGGTGGAGCCGTCATTCTCGATGCCGACGTTGTTGTAGCCGCCCGACGGCGGGGCGGTCCCGCCGTACGAGGGCGGTGCCTCGGACGCGGCGGACGCCCAGGACGTGTTCGCCGAGGTGCCGAGGGTGTAGGTGAGGGTGCCGCCGCTGGTGACCGCGGAGGTGGGGGCGTAGGCGTTGTTCCACGCGGCGCCGTTCCAGGTGGCGGACTGGACGTAGGGGGCGTTGTCGGCGGCGCCGTTGCCGTTGATCGTCAGCGTGTTGCCGTTCCCGAGGGTGATGACGGCCTGGGTGAACATGGGTGAGCCGAGGGCGAGGTCGGATGTGCCCGGGGTCTCTGGGTACATGCCGAGGGCGGACCACACGAACCAGGCGCTCATCGTGCCCAGGTCGTCGTTGCCGCCACCCAGGCCGCCGGGGGTGTTGCTCCAGATTTGGTCCTGGACCTCCCGCACGACGTTCTGGGTCTGGTAGGGCTCGCCGGTGTAGTCGTACTCCCAGGGGAGTTCGATGCTGGGCTCGTTGCCCATCCAGGCGAAGCCGTTGTTGCCAGCGAAGTTGGACAGCACCGTGTTCAGGTAGCTGTTCATGTTGGCGTCGCCGCCCATGGCCTTGGTGAGGCCAGCGAGGTTGAACGGCACCATACCGGTGTAGATGTAGGGGGTCGCCTCGACGAAGTTGGGGTCGCTGCCGCTCTGGGCGTTGAAGTTGGACTCCCAGGTTCCGTTGGCGTTGCGTCCTTCCATGAACCCAGTGGCGGGGTTGAACACGTTCTGCCAGTCCTGGGCCCTGCTCTGGAACGTCTTCTGGTCGCTTGTGTCGCCGAGCGC
>DASYYE010000379.1:0-5772 GCA_035946955.1 Streptosporangiaceae bacterium
GTCTTCGGCTGGATGGAGGTCCCCTTCATGGTCAACGGCGTGCTCGACTACCGCGGCACCTACGACTGGGACACCCATAAAGGAGGGTTCCTCCACACGCCCAGCTTCCTGTACTTCTGCTCCCAGACCGTCAACAACTGCAACTACAACAACATCCCGCAGAGCGACCCCTGCCCGGCGGAGAACAGCTCCTGCTGGTGGGACGCCCCTGTGCAGTGGGTGTCCGACGGCTGCGCCACAAGCTGCGTCACCGACACCCCCTGGAACGCCCCGAACAACCACATCTACTACGACACCCCAGGGCTGCCCGAACCCGTCGACCCGCCGCTGTCCGCCACCTGCGTGCCCGGCCCCAACACCCCGGTCACCAACTCCACGGGCAGCCTCCTGCCCGGGACGGTGCTCGTCGACGACGAGATGATCCCAAGCCAGAACCCGGGCCGGCGCACCCCCAACCTCATGGGCTGCCCAGCCAGCAACCCGACCCTGGTCCCACCGGCCTCGGCCCACGCCTCGTTCTCGTTGCTGGGGCCCAATGACGTCGCGATCGACGCCGCGGCCTCGCCGGGGCAGCTCTCCGCGGTCGACCTGCACCAGCTCGGCGGCGGCATCGGCGGGCAGATGTTCTTCACCCACACCGGCGGCGACCTGACCACCGAGGCGCGCGGCCGATGGCAGGCCACACTGCCCGCGAACACCGCGACCGGCACTGCGTACCAGGTCTACGCGTTCGTCCCCGACATCGGCGCGTCGACCGGGCACGCCACGTACGAGATCAACCCGGGCGGCGGATACGCGTCAGCGGGAGAAGAGAACAACACCACGACCGACCCGGCTGGCGACTACATCCTCGCCCGCACCATCAACCAGGGGAACTACACCAACCAGTGGGTCAGCCTCGGCTACTACCTCTGCGGTGGCTCGGCCGGGGCGACAGGCACCGGGCCGTCCTCCTGCACCATGACCGTGACCGCACGCAGCGCCACCCCGTCCAGCGACTCCACCCAGGGCTCCGACATCGCGTTCAACGCGGTCGCGTTCGTGCCCGCCCCCACCGGTGGCTACGTGGCGCTGGGTGACTCCTACTCCTCTGGCGAGGGTGTGTTCACCGGCTACGACGACGGCACCGACGTCACGAACAACGCTCCGGGTGACAGCGGCGACAACGGCAACCTGTGTCACGTCAGCAGCCTGGCGTGGCCCCGGCTGCTCGCCGCCGCGAAGAAATGGCCGCTGGTGGACCTGGCCTGCTCCGGGTCCAACCTCGGTGACGTGCTCGGATCGGCGCCCGGCGGCCAGTACTGGGCCGACGAGAGCACCACCGGGGTGGACTGGGTCGGCGCGGTGACGAAGTTCCTGAACAACGGCTCGGTGTCCACCACATACCAGAGTGGCTGGTCCAGCAGCGCCGCCAACTACGACGCCGCTGGCTCGGCATACTTCGGGGAGCCGACCTCCCAGCTCGACCTGGTCCGTGCGCTGCACCCCAAGGTGGTCACGCTCACCGTCGGCGGCAACGATGCGGGCTTCGCCGACATCATCGAGACGTGCATCTTCCAGCAGCCGTGCGCCTCGTGGTTCGCCAACCCGTCGGGGCCCGACAAAGTTGACGAAAGGATCATGAGCTTGAAGCCGCTGCTGGCCGATGCCTACAACGACGTCAAGGCAGCGGCTGGCACCAGCAACGTGTACGTGGTGACGTACCCGTCGCCGATCGCCTATGACTCCGGCCAGTCCGGCGGCAGTTCGGACTGCACGTACATGATCAACAGTGACCGCCAGTGGCTGATGGCCAAGCAGCCCGAGCTCAACAACACGATCATCGCAGCGGCCAAGCAGGCCGGGATCCACTACATCGACCTCGGCTCGCTGTTCGCCGGCCACGACGCCTGCTCGGGCACCCCCTACGCCAACGCGCCGGACCTGCCGGTCCCCATCAGCTGCAACACCACCTCATGCATTGACAACTGGTTCCACCCGAACAAGTTCGGCTTCCAGGCAATGGAACAGGCCGTCGCCGCCAAGATCACATTCTGAGGAGAGCCCGAGCATGCCCCAACACTGGATCCGCGCGATAGTGCCCGCCCTTGCCGCGGTCGTGGCCTGCGCGCTGTGGACCCCGGCCGCCCAGGCGGCCACCACCTCGCACCTCGCAGCGGCCGGGCCGCGGCCCACAGCGTCTCTGTCAGCCGGGGCGCTGTCCGCCGCCGCCCACCACAGCCCTCCCCGCGACAACTGGTGGTACTGCGGGCCAGGACAGGGCGGGTACCAGTGCGACAACACCGACCCCTACGCGACCAACTGCGCCAGCAGCAGGATCTATGTGGCCTCGGGGGACGCCAACCTGTACCGGGGCAGCGTCGTGGTGTCGGTGTGGCAGGTCCAGCTCTGGTACTCGACTTCGTGCGGCACCATCTGGTCCCGCCTGCAGCTCCTCAGGGGCCCCAACGCCTGCGGGTCGTGCGTGCTCGAGGTGGTCCGGCACAACTACGACTCAAGCGTGTACGACACGTCCGACGAAGGGTCATCGGGCGGTACGCTCTACTCGGGCGCCTGGACCAACCAGCTCTACCTCCCGTGTGGCTACTACCAGTCCCTCGTTGGGGACGCCGTCTTGTGGCACTTCTACCAGGGCACCCTCGGCTACTCCAACGACTGGTATCCGGGCTGCTAGGAGCCGCCCGGCCGGGTGGCCGGGAACCACCTGGCATGTCCGGTTCCGGCCACGGCTGCAACTTTAGGCGTACTCCCGACAGTCACATGACAAGTGCCTGTGCGCGGCGGGCGGTGTCCACAGCGGACCACCTGCCCGCCGCCGCGGGCCGTGTCGGTGACTGGAAGGAGACTGGTGAAAAAGCTCATGGGTTTGCCAGCGGCCGTCACCGCTGGTGTGACGGCCGCGGTGCTCGCGGCGGGACTGGCGGTCCCGGCCGCCAGTGCTGCTCTCGCCGCGGCCAAGTCGCAGGGCTCCGACGGGGGACAGGCCTCACCGGGGAACATGGCCACGGCGGTCACGCTCCTCAACGGGGTACGCCTCGCCGCTGTCCCGCCCTCCGCCCGGACCGGGCCCGGTGGGGTCGTCAGCGGCACGCCGGGAGCTTCAGCAGGTGGGATCCTCTCGCTGAGAGTGGGGAGCGCGGCCTATGAAGTCCCGTACGACGCCATCCCTTACCTGGGCCGTGGTCTAGACCCCGCCTTGTTCACGGTGAGCGCCCTGCTCCGCGAAGAGAAGGGCGGCAGGCTACCGGTGCGGGTGGTCTACCACGGGCACGCGCCTGTGCTGCCCGGTGTCACCATTACCAGCGCCGCCGCCGGGACCGCCACGGGCTACCTGACAGCCACCTCGGCGAAACTGTTCGGTGCGGCCCTGGCCCGCCAGTACGTCACCGACCATGCCCACGCCAGCTACGGCCGCGACGGTCTCTTCGGCGGCGGGGTGTCCATCAGCCTGCCCGGCAGCCCGCCCGGTGCCGCCCGGCCGGCCCTGCGCCCCCACCCAGCCCCCTCGCGACGGCTGCGCTTCCGTACGCTCACCGTCAACGGCAAGAGCTTCGGCGGCTTCCCCGACACCGGCGACGACGTGCTCGTGTTCAACGTGGACAACAGCAGGCTCTTCGGCGGCCTGAACGGGGCGACCGGGGTATTCGAGAACGGCATCACCAAGTTCAGCGTGCCGGCCGGGCACTACATGCTCGTCGGGATGTTCCCGCTGTTCGCCACCGACGGGACGATCCAGGAGCTCATGCTCCCCGTCCAGCCGCAAGTCACGGTCTCCCGTGACACCACGGTCACCCTGGACGCACGCGCCGCCAACAGCCAGGTCATGATGGTGACGCCGCGGCCTGCCATCGCGCAGGACACCACTTTCGACCTCCACCGGACCCCGGTGACCGGGCCCATGATCAGCCTGGGAGCGATCAACTTCGGTGCGCCCCCCGTGCTGGTCAACCCGGTCAGCCAGCCGGTCACCGTGGGACACCTGCAGACATTCTCGGCGCAGTACCTCGTCTCCCCCAAGTCGGCGGCCAAGCCCTATTCGTATGACCTGAACTACCAGAACCCCCCAGGGATCATCCCGCCCCAGCGGTTCGTGGTCCACCCCGCCAGCCTGGCCACCATGGTGCGGCGCTTCTTCTCCGCCTCCCCTATGAATACGGCCATCGAGTTCAACGGCCTGTACCGCCCGGAGTTCGGGGACTTCATCGTGGTCGAGCTGCTGTTCACCCAGATCCCCGCCGCGCAGACCCTGTACCTGACCGCCAGCCCCTCCCTGGAGTGGTTCTCCTTCCTGGCCAGGCTCGTGCCCGAGGGAGGGCCATTCCCGGGCATTTTCTTCTTCGACGAGGTGAGCAACGTGCGCACGTACCCACCGGGTCAGCGCATCGAGGACTGGAACGGCTACCCGCTGCACCCGGTCCCTGACGTCAACGTCCCGGGTGCGATGATCGAGAGGCCGCTGGTGGCCTCGGCCAACCGGGCCGGCAACGTGCTGAATATGTCGGTCACCCCGTTCAGCGACAACACCCCGGGTCACCTGGGCGTGGGCTTCGGGACCGGTGCTGGCCTCGGCTCGGAGCCGGGAGTGGCGTACCTGGGCAGGTTCACGGTGGACCAGGACGGCGTCCAGGTCGCCAGCGGGGATGCCACCAAGACGCTCGCCTGGCACGCGACGCTGCGCCCCCAGCCCTCGACCATCCAGTTCACGCTGGACGCCACCCGGGTCAGCAAAGGGGTCTACCCGCTCTCTCCGCACTCCCACACCGCATGGACCTGGCGCTCGGCCGCTGCCCCCGGCGCCACCTTGCCGCGTGGGTGGGTCTGCGGGTACAGCAGGAAACCCGGCCGTGCGTGTGCCGCACAGCCGCTGCTGTCCCTGGCCTACCACGTCGCCGGGCTCAGCCTGACCGGGCAGACGCCCGCTGGCCAGCAGAAGCTGACCATCTCGGTCAGCCACTTCCAGCCGGCGAGCACCACCGCGGCCATCACCAAGGTCGCGGTGCAGGTGTCCTTCGACGGCGGCACGACCTGGCACCCAGCGACGGTGACTGGGTCAGGTGGCAACTGGGCCGCCACTTTCACCGCCCCCGCGGGGGCGGCGGTGACGCTGCGGACCAGTGCGGCTGACGCCGCCGGGGGCTCGGTGGACGAGACCATCACCAGCGCCTACCAGACCGCTTCCTGACCTACTACAGGCCTCGCGCCCCGGCACCCCTCCCGCCGGGCCGGGCGCGGGTATGGCAGTCAGCCTCTCGTGGCGCTGCCATGCCAGGCACGTCCGTCCGAGACCAGGAGTCCTCAGTGAGAATCACGAAGATATTCACCACGGCCTGCGCTGCCCTGGCCGCAGTGGGCGCGCTGGCCGCCGCGCCCGCGTGGGCGGCCAGCGCCGCCCACGGTACGGCCGGGTACCGGGCCGTGTGTGGCCCCGCCAGGGCCGGTGACGCGCGGTGCTTCGCCTTGTTCGCACCGCAGGTCAAGGTCAACGCGGCCATCGCCGCCCGTGCCGCCGGGCGGCACGTCCCGCGGTCGGCCACCACGCCCCAGGGGCTGGGCGCTACCGACATCGAGTCCGCGTACAAGCTGCCGGTCTCGCAGTCCAGCCAGGAGACTGTCGGGATCGTGGACGCGTTCAGTACGCCCAACCTTGCCAGCGACCTGGCTGCCTACCGCACGCAATACGGACTGCCGCCGTGTACGACGGCCAGCGGCTGCCTGCAGATCGTCAACCAGCGGGGCAAGCCATCCCCGTTGCCCAGGCCCGACCCGTTCGGC
>DASYYE010000380.1:0-4004 GCA_035946955.1 Streptosporangiaceae bacterium
GGTGGTGGGCCGCTTGCCACGGGCGTAGGCGATGTCACCGATCGGGTGCGCGTGGGTGTGCGCGAGGTCGGCAAGATATGCCTGGTGCAGGTTGACCACTACCGCGTCCAGCGGGCGGGAGTGGCCTGCGGTGCTGGCCGCCTGGGCCACGCCGCTCGCTCCCAGCAGCGCGAGGGTGGCAGCCGTCACCGCGATTAACATGCGCTTGGACATGAGTCCCCTTCATGCGACAACCGCCTGACCCCGTGCCAGGCGGCCACAAGCCTCGAGGGCGGTCCACGGTGGCCGCAGACCGGCCCTGGGCTCCGCCGTCGCTGGTTTGGCCCCAGGCAACGGCCGAGCGTGTGGATCGTATGGGGTACAGACGGGCTAATACGGATTTGTCACAAGATCCCGTAAAAGCACCAGTCGGTGACCACCGCCGGGCGGCCACAACCTCCGAGGAGGGTCGCTTAACGGGTCACGGGACGGCCGCCCCGGACGCCCGCGCCGCCACGATGGCGCGGACCGCCACTTCCAGTGCGTAACCCGCGTTGGTGCCCTCGCCCTTCACCTGCGCGTCCGCCTCCGCGACCGCAGCCAGGGCCGTGGCGATCCCAGCCGGAGCCCAGCCGCTGAGCTGGTGACGGGCCTTGTCGATCCGCCACGGTGCGGCTCCTACCTCCGCTGCCAGTGCCGCGCTGCCCACGCCCCGCGGAGCCGAGCCCACACGTCCGAGCAGCCGCAGCGCCTGCGCCAGGCCGCTGGTGACCAGGACCGGGGACACCCCGACCGCCAGTGCCCAGCGGAGCAGTTCCAGCGCCTCGGACAGGCGCCCCTCCACGGCCCGGTCGGCGACGCTGAACCCGCTGGCCTCGGCCCTGCCCCGGTAGTACTGGGCAACGACACGCTGGTCGACCGCGCCGGTGGTGTCGGCCATGAGCTGGGCGCAGGCCGAGGCGATCTCGCTCAGGTCAGTGCCGAGGGCATCGAGGAGGGCCCGCACCCCGGCCTCGTCCGCCTTGCGGCCCGCTGCCCGGAACTCCTCGCGCACGAACGCCATCCGGTCGCTGGCCCTGGTGACCTTCGGGCACTCGACCACCTCTCCGGCCGACGGCTTCAGGCTGGTCAGCAGGGCCTTGCCTTTCACGCCGCCAGCATGGGTGACCACGAGAGTCACGTCCGGCGGTGGGGCACCAGCCAGCCGGGTCAGCTCCGTGGCCGCTTCCTTGCCCGCGTCCTGGGCATCGTGGACGACGAGCACCGTGACGTCGCCGAAGAGCGAGGGTGCTGCGAGGCTGGTCAGCTCACCCGGCTGCAGCCCGGCTGCGGTCACATGGCGCACATCCGCGCCACTCCCCCTCGCCGCCGCCGTCAGGCGGGCGACCGCCCGGTCGACGAGCAGCGTCTCTTCGCCGGTGACCAGGCTGACCCGTTGCCTGGCTTCGGAGGCACCAGGCGCAGCGGCTTGTCGTGCGGGCACCACGTCAGCATGCCATGCCGCAGGGACACGTGGGGCCGGCTGTGCGTGCCCGCTCTAGGCCAGGACCGGCTCGCCGCCACGCCAGACGCGCAGCGGGCGCAGGCCGAACGACCAGGCGAACGCACCCTCGTGGTCGGCGTCCCAGGCCACGATGTCGGCGACACGGCCGCGGACCATGACGCCGCGGTCGGGTGCGCGCAATGCCTGTGCGCCGCCCAGCGTGGCCGCCCGCAGGGCCTCGCTGACGCTCATGCCGAGGTGGGAAATGGCCAGCGCCACCACCAGGGCCATCGAGGTGATCCCGTTGCCGCCAGGGGAGTGGTCGGAGCCAAGCGCCACCGCCACACCCTTGTCGAGCAGCGAACGCACCGGCGGCTCCTTGTGCGTCTGCAACGCGGTCGCCGGGCAGATCACCGCGGCCGTGCCAGCGGTCGCCAAGGCTATGACATCCTCTTCGGACGCCTCGTGGAGCAGGTCCGCCGAAGCGCACCCGACCTCCGCAGCGAGCCTGGCCGCGCCGGTGCGGGACTCACCGCAGGCGTGCAGGCGCGGCAGCAGGCCAGCCGCCCGGCCTGACGCCAGGATCCAGCGCGCCTCCCGTTCGGTGAAGCGGCCTTCCTCGCAGTACACGTCCACGCTGTCGGCACCGGCCGCTGCGGCGTCCGAGCACCAGCTGCCAACCGCGTCCACATAGTCATGGCGTCGGCCGAAGTACTCCGGTGGGACGGCGTGCGCGGCGAGGAACGTCACGTGCACGCGCGGCATGCCGGGCTCACCCTCCAGCGACCGCAGCCACCGCACGTCGGCCAGCTCACCGTCGCGGGTGAGGTGGTAGCCGGTCTTGGCTTCGATGGTGGTCGTGCCGGACAGCAGCCATTCCCGCAGCCTGAGCCGGACCGAGTTGCACAGTGTCCAGGGGTCAGTCCCGCGGGTGACGGTGACCGTGGAGGCCATCCCGCCGCCAGCGGCCGCGATCTCGGTGGGCGAGGATCCGCCCGAGGCCATGGCCAGCTCGGCCCAGCGGTTGCCCGCGTAGACCGGGTGGGTGTGCGCGTCGATCAGCCCGGGCGTGACCAGCCCCCCATTGAGGTTCTGCACATCGTCGACATCGACGATGTCATCGATCACGCCAGGCAGGCTCTGCGGCAGCTCCGTGGACGGACCAACCCAGGCAATACGCTCACCACTGGTCAAAATGGCCGCGTTGCTCCACACCTCAGACCCGGTCCACAAACGACCGATGTTCGTGAGCAGGCGGACCGTCACCGGCATGCCCTCCCCCGCGCGGGAGCGTCCCCGAGCACTACTCCCTGCGTCATGTACGGTCACCTGCCAAGGCTCGTGCCTCGCCACGGCACGCCAGGCGACACCCGATAGAACACGTAACGCGGGGGTCGGCGGCGCTCCAAGATGCGGCAACCAACAATATCGGTTCAGTTACGGTATTGCACTGAACTTCTTCTGTACAGGCCGTACCCCAGAACAGAGTCAACTTCCCAGCAAGCCCACAGGCTCGCGCATCCCCGCGTCGCGTAATATTACCCGGCAACGGACGGGCCATGCAGCCACGGCCGCCCCGGAAATGTCACTGTTTCCGCAGGTAGGAACCTTATCAACTCGCGGATGCCGCACGGGTGAGCGCCGCGGCGAGGCTGGCGGGCACGCGCGCAGTGATCTGGACCCCTTCGTAGCCGTGGTGCACGGCCACTACCTCACCCTCGCGGTGCGCCCGGGCCACCAGGTCCGCCCGCTCGTACGGCACGAGCGCGCTGACTTCCTCACCCTCTGGTGGCAGGCGATCCGCCACGGTCGTGAGCAGGTCGCCGACCCCGGCGCCGGTGGCGGCGGATACGACCACGCAGTCACGCTCCGCCAGGCAGAGTCCTTTCACCACGATCGGGTCCGCGGCGTCGGCCTTGTTGAAGACCACGATCTCGGGCACATCTCCTGCGCCGATCTCGGCGAGCACCTCCCGGACCGCGGTGATCTGTGCCGCCGGGTCAGCGTCGGAAGCGTCCACCACGTGCAGGATGAGGTCCGCCTGGGCGACCTCCTCCAGCGTGGACCGGAACGCCTCCACCAGCTGGTGGGGCAGGTGACGCACGAACCCGACGGTGTCGGTGAAGGTGAACACACGGCCCGCTGGCGTGCGCGCACGCCGCACGGCCGGGTCGAGCGTGGCGAACAGCGAGTCGTCCACCAGTGCACCCGCGCCGGTCAGCGCGTTCAGCAGGGTGGACTTGCCCGCATTGGTGTAGCCGGCGATGGCCACCGACGCGATGTCGGCTCGGTGGCGCCGCTGGCGGCGGAGCTCACGTCCCGCGGAGGTCTCCGCGAGCTGGCGCCGCAGCTTGGCCAGGCGTGCCCGGATCCGCCGCCGGTCTGTCTCGATCTTGGTCTCACCAGGGCCGCGGCTGCCGATACCGCCGCCGGCCGCCACACGGCCACCGGCCTGACGGGCCAGTGACTCGCCCCAGCCCCGCAGCCTCGGCAGCAAGTACTCGAGCTGGGCAAGCTCGACCTGCGCCTTGCCTTCCTTGCT
>DASYYE010000381.1:0-23530 GCA_035946955.1 Streptosporangiaceae bacterium
GGTCCCGGCTGTCTCCCCATTGCTATTGCGGTGACGCTTGGACACCCGCGCGTGTCACGGCCAGAGGAGGCGAGACATGGAATGCAGTAAACCGGGCCATCATCCGGCCCGCAACCAGCGGTTCTCGTCCTCTCCGGGCACGCGGTAACACCGCACCGCAACCCTCCCCGCTCAGCCTCGCAGCACTGATCTGCGCGGTGCGGCCGGTTGCTGCGCGCCCTCCCTGACACCCCGAGGGAGGCAAAGCCATGACCACCATGACCGACGTGCGGACAGCCGTACTCGACGAGCAGCACACTGGCGACATCCGCGGTGCGCTCGGCACCATCGCCCTGCACGACACCGCGCCCCGGCGCGGCCTGTCACCCAAGCTGAAGACGCTCCTGGCGATCATCGGACCCGGCCTGATCGTCATGGTCGGAGACAACGACGCAGGCGCGTTCGCCACCTACGGCCAGGCCGGCCAGAACTACGGCACCCACCTGCTGTGGACATTGCTGCTGCTCGTGCCCGTGCTGTATGTGAACCAGGAAATGGTGGTGCGGCTCGGCGCGGTGACCGGGGTCGGGCACGCCCGGCTCATCCTGGAGCGGTTTGGCAAGTTCTGGGGCGCGTTCAGCATCATCGACCTCTTCGTCCTGAACGCCCTCACCCTCATCACCGAATTCATTGGCATAACACTGGCATCTGCTTACCTTGGCCTGCCCAAGGCGGTCGCCGTCATGCTCGCGGCGGCTGGCGTGGTCGGCTCGGCCTTCACCGGCAGTTTCCGGCGGTTCGAGCGGATCGCTATCGCATTCTGTGGCGCCAGCCTGCTGCTGATCCCGCTCTACCTGATCGTCCACCCCCCAGCCGCCCAGATGGCGCACGGCTTCGTCGTGCCTACGTTCCCGGGGGGCAGCAACCACCTCTCCACGGTCATGCTGCTGGTGATCGGGCTCGTGGGCACGACGGTGGCGCCCTGGCAGCTGTTCTTCCAGCAGAGCTACGTCATTGACAAGCGGATCACCCCCCGGTTCCTGCGGTACGAAAAGGCCGACCTGTGGATCGGCATCGTCATTGTGGTCGTGGGCGCCGCCGCCGTGATGGGCGCGACCGCCGCCGCGTTCGCCCACACCGGGGCGTTCGGGCACTTCACCGACAGCACGGGGCTGGCACAGGGCCTGCAGGCCTATGCCGGGCGGACCGTCGGCGTGCTCTTTGCGATCGCGCTGCTGGACGCCTCGGTCATCGGCTCGTTCGCGGTCTCCCTCTCCACCGCGTACGCCATCGGCGATGTGTTCGGCATCAAGCATTCGCTGCACCGGGGTGTCAAGAACGCCAAGGGCTTCTACGCGATCTACGCGGGCCTGGTCGCCATGGCGGCGGTGATCGTGCTCATCCCCGGCTCGCCGCTGGGGCTGTTCACCGAGGGGGTGCAGGTGCTGGCCGGGGTGCTGCTGCCATCGGCGACCGTGTTCCTCCTGCTCCTGTGCAACGACTCCGAGGTGCTCGGTCCCTGGGTCAACGGCCGTAAGACCAACGTGTTCACCTCGGCGGTCATCGGCGTCCTGGTGATGTTGTCGGTCGTGCTGATCGCCTCGGTCGCGTTCCCGGGCATCACCGGCGGGCAGATCCTGGCCATCATGGCTGCCTGCGGTTCGGTTGCTGTCCTCGCCGCCGGTTTCGGGGTGTTCCGGTGGCTGCGTGCCGGCGCCCCGGCGCAGGCCGTGGACCGCACGGGCCGGGACACGTGGCGGATGCCCCCGCTGGCGCTGTTGCAGCGTCCGGCAATCTCCGGCACCCGCAAGGCGGGCATGACGGCGATGTGGCTGTACCTCCTGGTGGCGATCGCCCTGGTCATCGTGAAGGTCGTGGAACTCGCGGCTGGGCACTGACTCAGCTGGCGGGCGGGCGGCAGCCCAGGGCGCGCAGCTCGGCGAGTCCTTCGTCGGCCCGGTCCGGCATGAGGAGGAGGGTGCAGGCGCGCTCGAACCGGGCATCGATGCGCTCCCAGCCGGCCAGGGAACGTTCGAACGCGCCACGGTCGGCGTCCAGCCGGCCGTGCGCGCGGGCCAGGCAGGCCGCCGCCCACTCGTTCTCGTCACCCGCGGGCGCCGCGGCGGCCAGCCGGCCGACCGCGGCGTGCCCGTGAGCGGCGACAGCCACCTCGGCGGCCATGGCCCAGGCATAGGCGCGCAGCGAGTACCAGTGGGGTGTCTCGTACCACGACTGTGTCTCACAGGGCAGATCAGCGGTCGCGGCCACCGCCGCGTCCAGACGGCCTTCGTACAGTGCGATACGGGCCTGGGTGAACGCCGCGACCGCGGCCAGGTTTGTGCCGGACACCGAGTCACCGTCACCGCCGAGCAGCACGGCGACCCGGGCGAGCCAGTCGCACCGGCCCTTGTCGTCGCCGCGCAGGCCGTGCGCCAGGATGATGCCGTAGAACGCGGGCCCCATCCACCGGGCGGACGGCCGTCCTGCCTGGCACCAGGTCGCCCACATGGTGGCCGCCTGGGTGAGCGCCTCATCGAAACGGCCCTGCAGCACCAGCGGGAGGATGGGCTTGCTTGCCGCCATGTAGGGCTGCCCGCTCGCGATGTCGTCACTTTGCGCCAGGCGGGCCGTGGCCAGGGCACTGGGGAGGTCACCGGCGGTCACCGCGATCTCGGTGACCATGTGGAAGGAGTCGATGATCTCGGCACCCGCGCGCGGGTCGTGCCGAGGCAGCCGGGCCAGCAACTGCGCACGCTCCTTGTTGACCTGGTGGGCGTCACGGAGCCGCCCGCCGGCGTCGAGCCCTCCCACCACGGCGTCCAGGGCCCCGGACAGCAGCGCTGGGTCTCCGGTCAGCCGCGCGGCGGCGAGGGCGGTATCGGCCAGCGCCAGGTTGGGGACTGTCTTTTCGGGCACGGCCAGCCATGCCGCAGCAGCGCTCAGCCAGGCGGCGCTGACCTCATCGCCCGCTGGGGCGATACGCCTGGCGTCGTCGAGTAGCTGGCACAGCCGGTCATGGGCGACCTCGTGGTCGAACTGCGCCGCGAAACGGTCGGCGATGGTGACCGCGTGGGCCAGGCATGCCGCCTGCGCGGCGAGGTCCCCAGCCGTCTCCGCCCATTCCGCCGCGTCGAGCAGCACTTCGAACGCGATGTCGCCAAGGCCCTCCGCCATGGCGACATCGGCTACCGCCCGCAGGTCGCAAACGGCCTGGTCAGGGCCGGCGGCACGCGCCGCAGCGGCCCAGTAGTGCTGGCGGGACTCCACCATGAAGCGGCGCGCATAGGCGAGGTGGCCGAGGGAACAGGCAAGCTGGTGCCCCAGCCGCTGGGCTGCCGGTGCCCTGGCGAGCGCGGCCCTGAGGTCGGCGGCCGTGGTGTCGAACTCAGCGCGCCACGGCTGGGCTGCCTCGGCCTGGCGTTCCAGCGCCTGTGCGGCAGACACCGCCCACCTGAGGTGGGCATCGAAAGCACTGGTCTCCTCGGCGGTGCCGGCGGAGAGCCGGTCCAGCGCGTAGGCCCGGATGGTCTCCAGCATCTGCCACCGGCTGCCGCCTGCGTATGACAGCAGGCTCTTGTCCGCGAGCCGGCCGACCAGGTCAGCGACCATGCCACGGCCAAGCCCCGCCGCGACCGCGACGCCGGCGTCGAGGTCGAACCCGCCGACGAACACACCCACCCGGCGGAACATCATGCGCTCGTCGTCGTCGAGCAGGTCGTAGCTCCAGTCGAGGACGGCGCGCAGCGAACGGTGCCGGGAGTGTGCGCTGCGGTTGCCAGCGAGCAGCCGCAGGTGGTCGTCCAGTCCCGCGAGCAGGCCCGCCACACCCAGCGACGCGCTACGGGCCGCGGCAAGCTCGATGGCCAGCGGCACACCGTCCAGCCGGGCGCACAGCTCTCCCACGTCGGCCGCGGTGGCGGTGAACTGGGGGTCGCTGGCCCGGGCACGGTCGAGGAACAGGGCCGCGGCCTCCGAGCCGGCCGCGTCCCCACCCCTGCCCGCGACGAGGGACAACGGCGGGACGGTCACGGTGCGCTCACCTAGGATGGCGAGCCTCTCCCTGCTGGTAACCAGCACTGTCACGTCCGCACAGTCGGCCAGCAGCTTCTCGGTGAACCCAGCCACCACGTCGATCAGGTGCTCGCAGTTGTCGAACACCAGCAGTGACCGGCCCTGGGCGAGGTAGGCGTACAGAGCCGCGTCCAGCGACAGGCCTGGCCGCTCGGTGACGCCGAGCAGGGATGCCACAGCCTGGCTGAGGAAACCCTGGCGCACTGGGACCAGGTCGACGAAGAAGGCGCCTAACGGGTACCTGGGTGCTATGGTCTGCGCGGTCCTGGCCGCGAGCCGCGTCTTGCCCACCCCGCCCGGCCCCACCAGGCTGACCACCCGGCTGGCTGCCAGGGCGGCGAGGATCGTCGACTGTTCCTGTTCCCGGCCGATGAAGCTGGTCCAGGCCGCCTGCAGGCCAGCCACATAACCGGGTGCCGCGTCCTGGGCCTTGGCAGGTACCGCGCGGGCCGACGTGGTCAGGGCGCTACTGGCGGCGGTCGCGAGCAGCTCGCGGTCTACCGGTGACAGGACGAGGGCATCAGCGATCAACCGGACCGTTGACAGCCTGGGCGCCTTGCGCCGGCCCTGTTCGATCGCGGCGATGGTGGCGGGGCTGAGACGGCACTGCTCGGCCAGGGCCTCCTGGGTGAGGCTGGCCGCCACCCGGAACCGGCGCAGCAAGTCGCCAAAGGAATCGGCCATAGTCAGGAGAGACCCCACTCGCTCCAGACGAGTGTATTACGGCAGCACTTGCCGCGCCCGGCCACGCATCCCGCCGGCAAGTCCGCCGACCACGCTTGGGCGGCGGACTGCCGCAATCAAGGGTTCGGCCGACGACGCAGAGCCGCGGTCATCCTCGCCCATGGCGGGCCTGCACTGCCCAAGCTCGCACGGGCACGCTCCTTCAGGGCCAGCCTGCGCAGGCGCTGCAGGTAGCCGGGTTCGACGGTGAGCAGTCGCTCACACTCTTTGACGATGTCGGCAGGGGGGATGCGCTCGCCCCGCTCGTAGTCGCCGAGGTTGCTGTGGGCGGACAACCCGATGAGGTGGGTGAGCCTGCGTTGTGAGATGCCTTCCTCGAGGCGGAGCCTGCGCAACTCCGCGCCCAGCCATCCCGCAGCTCCCGCGACCGCGGCCCCGGAGCGCCGCGCAGCATGCGCCTCTTCCACCTCAACAGCCCAGCTTTGCGGCCATTTCCCAACAACAACTTCCGCATTGGTGGCATCGAACATGGCAGTCGATCCTCTGTTGGTCTGATCTGGACTTCTTCCTCCTCAATACGTATAGCGGGCAGAGCGAAGAAAGTGTCACCCCACGAGCCCCCGCTCCCCCCTCAGGTTTGGTCACCACAGGCTCCACGCCGCTGTGACACACGCGAGCGGATGGCCAATCAAGCCAGCTCAGATTGATGGTCGGGTCCACCTGACTCGCTTCCTTGTACTCAGCGACCGTCGCTACAGATGTCTGACCTGTACCAGGCTGAGGGCGAGATACACCTGACCAAGAAGAGTTTCTTTACCGCACCACTGTTGTTGGGCTACCCTCAAGTAAAACAGTGTTGCCTCCTGTTAAACGAGAGACACCATTACCCTGCCAATCCCGGCCGGGGCACCGGGCTGCCAGACGGCGGCTAGCGCATGACCCTCAGCATCAGCGCTTGACTGACCTCCTATCACCGGCCTGACCTGCACTGATAGTGCAGGCGCCCGCACACGTAGCCACCTGGTCACAGACAGGTAAACCCGCACCCCGCGGAAAAGTCATTGGACGGTGACTGGACTGTGATTGGACGGTCAAGGCTTTAGGTTGCCGGGGGCCGTGATACTGCTGGTTGCACAGGCTGAAACCAGGAGACCGTTAGCCCCGCACTTTTCGCGGGTTTCGGAACTCCCGTGGCATCAGCCGCTGCAATATGGCTTCTGGCGCGCCAGGAACGACCGGCCGAGGGAGGCGTGGTGGACAAGAAATACCAATTGTACTGCCTCGCCGACCGCCTGTTCTATGACGCCCCCGGCAAAAGGCTCGACCAGGACGCCGGCTTCACCACCGCCAAAAGGCCGCTGCCACCTGGGTGGCGCAAGTCCCGTCAGGAAGAATGGGTGGTCTGCACGCCGCCGGCCAACACCGCCCCCCACCAGGGCTGGAAGGTCCATGTCTCAGCGTGCCTGGGCAACGCCGAGGACGTGCTGGGCACAGTGTGGGACTACTGCACCAGCCACGGCATTTCATTCAAGTTCCTGCGCGGCCGCCTGACCCTGCTGATCCGCAACGCCAAGTACGCGCCGCGTGGCTCCAGCGGGAAACTGGTCACGATCTACCCGGCCGACGACATGCAACTCGAAACGATCCTTACCGACCTCAGCGAACGTCTCGAAGGGCAGCCGGGCCCCTACATCCTGAGCGACCTGCGGTATGGGCGCGGGCCCCTCTACGTCCGCTATGGCGGATTCGCGCAGCGGTACTGCGAAGACGACCGAGGTGAGACCGTCCACGCCATCGAGGACGGCTCAGGAAGGCTCGTCCCGGACGTGCGCGGCCCCGCTTTCGCGGTCCCCGAGTGGGCGAGCCTCCCTGAGTTCCTGCGACCACACCTGGCGGCCAGGAACGCGGTCACCATGGCCGGTCTCCCGTACCAGGTCGAGCGGGCCATGCACTTCTCCAACGGCGGGGGCGTGTACCTGGCAACCGACACACGCACAGGGGACCAGGTGGTGCTGAAGGAAGCCCGTCCCCACGCTGGCCTGTCGGCCGACGGCGCCGACGCGGTCGCGCGGCTGCAGCGTGAACACGACATCCTGTGTCACCTGGCCGGGCTGGCCGTTGTGCCCGGCGTACGCGACTACTTCGAGGTGGGCGAGCACCACTTCCTGGCACTGGACTTCATCGACGGCCAGCCGTTGAACTCGTTCTTCGCCCAGCGGCACCCGCTCATCGGCCACTGTCCCGACCCCGCGCGGACCGCCGAGTACACCGCGTGGGCGATGGGCATCTGCGCGGGGGTGGAAGCGGCAGCGGCGGCCATCCACGACCGTGGCGTGGTCGTCAACGACCTGCACATGTTCAACGTCATGGTCCGCCCCGACGACACGGTCGCGCTGATCGACTTCGAGGTCGCCGCCCACACGTGGGAACAACGGCGGGCGACCATCGGCAACCAGGGCTTCCTCGCCCCGGCTGGGCGGAGCGGCACCGACGCCGACCGCTACAGCCTCGGCTGCCTGCGGCTGGCCATGTTCCTTCCCCTGACCACGCTGTTCCCGCTGCAGCCGGACAAGGCAGCCCAGCTTGCGCAGGTCATCCCGGCGTACTTCCCGGTGCCGGGTGAGTTCCTTGGGCAGGCGCTCGATGCCATCACCGGGCAGCAGGCACGTGCGGGCGCAGTTGGCCCCGGCGCGCCCGGCGTGGCCGCACCCGTGCCGGCCGGGTCCACCCCTGACCGGCGCGGGCTGCGGCAGGCGGTCGGGGAAGCGGCGACCGCGGTCATGGCCAGTGCCACCCCGCAGCGGGACGACCGTCTCTTCCCCGGCGATGTCCAGCAGTTCGCCCACCCGGCGGGTGGCCTCAGCCTCGGCTACGGCGCCGCCGGAGTGCTCTACGCACTGTCGCAGGCCGGTGAGAGGGTATGGCCCGACCATGAGGCGTGGCTGGCCACCCATGCCACCGAGCCGGAGCGCGGGTCCAGGATCGGCCTGTACGACGGGCTGCTGGGCGTGGCCTACGTCCTGTACCACCTCGGGCACACCCAAGCGGCGCTGAAGACCGCCGAACTGTGCCTGGGTGAGGACTGGGAACGGCTCGGCAGCGGCCTGCACGGCGGGCTGGCCGGCGTAGCGCTCGTGCTGGCGCACCTCGGCGACGCCCTGGCCGAGCCCGGGCTCAGCGACGCTGGCGAGAACGCACTGCACATCGTGGCCAGCCGGGGAGCCGGGCATGTCGACGGCAACCGCGGCGGCCTGATGTACGGCGCCTCAGGCCCCGCACTGCTGTTCGTCAGGTCGTTCGAGCGCACCGGCGACGCCGCCTACCTGGACCTCGCGGCCGAGGCCCTGCACAGCGACCTCGGCCGGTGCGTCACCACCCGCACTGGCGCGCTGCAGGTGGACGAGGGGTGGCGGACCATGCCCTACCTGGGCCAGGGCAGCGTCGGCATTGGCCTGGTGATCGACGAATACCTGCGGCACCGGCACGACGAGCGGATGGCCTCGGCAGTAGCTGGCATCGAACTCGCGGCCCGTTCTCGCTATTACGCGCAGTCGGGCCTGTTCAGCGGGCGCGCCGGCATGATCTTCTACCTCGCCCGTCATGGACGGGCGGCAGGCGCGGAAGGCGCGGGCGGACGTCCGGCAGGTGCCAGGGCGGGGTGCCCGGAGAACACCGGCCCGGACAACGCCGAGCCGGATGTGGCCGAGCACGTCCGCAAGCTCGCGTGGCACGCGGTCCAATACGGCGGCGGCACCGCCTTCCCCGGCGACGGCCTGTACCGGCTGTCCATGGACCTCGCCACGGGCACGGCCGGAGTCCTGCTCAGCCTCGCCGTGGCCGCCGACCCGGACCTGCCGGGCCTGCCATTCCTCGGCTGTTCGGCTGACCAGCCCTCCGCAGGCCAGCCCCTCGCGCGCACAGACCCCCCGGGGGCGCAGTCCCCGGGGTCAGGGAAGACCGACTATCCCGGAAGGAGGTGACAGACATGGCTCTTCTGGACATGCAGGCGATGGCCCACGAAGGTCAAGGCGGCGGCGGTTCCAGCGATCTGAGCGTGCTCTGTGTGAGCGACCAGAGCGTCACCATCTGCTGAGAAACCGGGTGATCGCACCGTTCGGCTGTGGCCCGGGAACGTGCCATCCCGGGCCGCAGCCCCAGCTTACTGCCCTGCCGTGACAACAACCAGAGTCGAGTCAGCAGGGATCGAGACGAAAAATGACAAGCCACAGGCGCGGGACGCCATCAGCCCCCAGGCCCGGGGCGCCGCCCGCCGGCCGGCCGCGGCAGCCCGGACGTCACAGACCCGCCCGTGGCCCTCGGGCGGCTCCCCCTCCTCCGCCCGTGCCCCCCACCCCGGACCGGCTGCTGCTGCGCGCGGTCCGCCGCAGTGGTGGCTGGGCCGTGCTGCTCACCGTGGCCGCCACGACCGGGGCGCTCGCGCAGATACTGCTGCCCGCGGTCCTCGGCGGCAGCCTGGACAGCATGCTCGGCCGTGCGCACGCCCGCACTCCCGTCCCGGCCGGCTGGAGCGCGCTGAGCGGCCTGCGTGGCACGGCTGGCTGGCTCACCGCACTGGCCGCACTGGTCGTGGTGGTGGTTGGCTGCGGCGCTTTCAGCCAGTTGGCAACGGGGACCACCTCGGCCAGCACCACGTCGTGGGTACGCCGCCTGCTGGCCGGCCACATCCTGGCCGTGGGTCCGCGGATGACCACGCGCCTGCCAGCCGGTGACCTGGTCAGCCGCGTCACCAGCGGCGCGGCCGAGGCGGGCTATGCACCGGCGGGGCTTGCCCGCAGCCTCGCCACGGTCATCACCGCCGTGGGTGCGGTCGGGGCGCTCGTACTGATCGACCCGTGGCTCGCGGCTGCCCTGGCGGCTGGTTTCCCGGTGCTCGCCCTGGTCCTGCGCCGGTTCGTGGTGGACACGTCCGACGTGGTCACGCGCTACCAGCAGGCCCAGGGGGCGATCGCGGCCAGGTTGCTGGAGGCCCTGGGCGGGGCTGCCACCATCGCCGCAGCCGGCACGTGGGAGCGCGAGGCCGCCCGTGTGCTCGTGCCCCTGCCCCAGTTGCGCGCACATGGCGAGGCCACCTGGCGTATCCAGGGCCGGATATCGGCCCAGGGCACGCTGCTCCTCCCACTGCTGCAGGTGCTGGTGCTCGCCGTCGGCGGCCTGGAACTGGCGGCGGGCCGGGTCACCCCGGGTGAACTGCTGGCCGCGAGCCAGTACGCGGTGCTCGGCGCTGGCGCAGCGGGGGCCATCGCCTCGCTGGGCCAGGTAGCCAGGGCACGGGCGGGCGCCCGCCGCGCGGCCGGTGTGCTCGCCACGGCCGCACCGTCCTATGGGACGCGGTCACTGCCACCCGGCCGTGGCCGCGTCGAGTTCCGTGGGGTCAGCGTGTGGGCGGGCGGCACGGCCCTGCTGGCAGGCATCGACCTCGTGGTGCCCGGCGGCACCGCCCTCGCGGTGGTCGGGCGGCCGGGGTCGGGGAAGTCGGTGCTCACCGCGCTGGCCGGGCGCATGACCGACCCCGACGAGGGTGAGGTGCTGCTCGACGGCGTGCCGCTGCGGTCGCTGGCCCAGGCCGACCTGCGGCGCGCGGTCCAGTTCGCGTTCGCGCGGCCCGGGCTGCTCGGTGCGACCGTGGGCGAGGCGGTCAGCTTCGGCCCCCAGCCCGTCCCGCCCGAGCGCGTCGCCGCCGCGGCCCGTGCCGCCTGCGCCGAAGACTTCGTGCGGCGGCTCCCGGAAGGCTGGCAGACCCCCCTGGCCCAGGCCCCGATGTCAGGAGGCGAGCGGCAGCGGCTGGGCCTGGCCCGGGCCTTCGCGCATGCCCACACCGCCCGGGTGCTCGTGCTCGACGACGCCACATCCAGCCTGGACACGGTCACGGAAATGCAGGTGAGCCGGTCGCTGACCGAAGGCCTCGGGGGGCTCACGCGGCTGATCGTGGCCTACCGGGCCGCCACCGCGGCCCGGGCCGACCTTGTCGCGTGGCTCGAAGCGGGCCGTCTGCGGGCCTGCGCCCCCCACACCCACCTGTGGGCGGACCCGCGGTACCGGGCGCTGTTCCAGGCAGCCGACGAAGGGAGGGTCACAGTGGCGGCAGGGGCACCGGCCTGATGGCAGCCAGCACGGCGCATGTGATGCGGCGGGTCGTGCTCGGGGCACTGCGTGAGCACTGGCGCGACACCGTATGGCTCGCCGTGTGGTCGGCGGTGGAAGCCCTGCCCGCGCTGGTCTTCGGCTTGGCCGTGGCAGGGGCCGTGGACGCGTTCCGCAGTGGGATGGCCGAGGTGGCGACCGGGCTGAGCTGGCTTGGCGTGCTCCTGGCGGCGGCGGCGGCCGGGGCAGCGGGGAGCTGGCTTGCCTACCTGCGGTTGGCGGCCGTGGTCGAGCCGTTGCGTGACAGCCTCGTCCGCCAGGCAGTTCGCGCCGCGCTGGCGGAGTCCGTGGCGGTGCCGCAGGCGGTTGACGACGGCGTGGTGTCAAAGATCACCCACCAGGCCGAGATCGTGCGAGACAGCTTCGCCGGGCTCATCACCACCGTTCGCACCTCCGCACTGACGGCAGCCAGTGCCCTGGCCGGCCTGGTGCTGCTCGCACCCCCGATCGCCACCCTTGTCGCCGGGCCGCTGCTGGCATCGCTGGTGCTCTTCGCCTGGCTGGTGCGGCCCTTCGCCGCCCGCCAGCGCCGCTACGTCGTCACCGAACAGGCGCTCGCCGCGGCGGCTGGAGCGGCAGCCCGGAACCTGCGCGATGTGACCGCCTGCGGGGCACAGGGCCAGGTGGGCGCCGGCATCGTGGCGGCAGTCAGGGCCCAGGAGCGGGCAGGGCGCGCCCTGGCCAGGATGACCGCATGCCGCAGCCTCGTCCTCGCGGTGGGAACGTGGCTGCCAGTGCTGCTGATCCTGGCCAGCGCGCCGTGGCTGATGCGCCACGGCATCCAGGCCGGACAGGTATTCGGCGCGCTCGCTTATGTGGTCGGCGTCCTGCAGGCCTCGCTGAACACGCTGGTCCGGGGGGTCGGCGGCGCGGGCGTCCGAATGGCCGTCACCATCGAACGCCTGCTGGCCCCCACGGGGACACAGCCCCCCACCACAGCGCAGACCCCCATGACCACGAAACCCGCCAGCACGCCGGGGCCCGCCGCGCAACCTGCGAGCACCGCCGCCGGAGCGGCACCACCAGGTACAGCGCCGCCGCCGGGCGCCTGGCACGGCCCCCCACCGGCCGCGGGGGCCCTGCGGCTGTGCGGCGTCACCTTCGCCTACGGCCCACATGCCCAGCCTGTCATCGCAGACCTGGACCTCGCCATCCCGGCCGGTGACCACCTCGCGGTGGTGGGGCCCAGTGGCATCGGCAAGTCCACCCTCGCCGGGCTGGTCGCTGGCCTGCTCCGCCCGTCGCGCGGGCAGGTACTGCTCGGCGGGACGGAGGTGGGCCGGCTCAGCCCGGCCGACCGGTCCCGCCTCATCGTGCTCCTGCCACAGGAGGCGTACGTGTTCTCCGGCACGCTCGCGGAGAACCTGACCTACCTCAACCCCGCCACCAGCACCGCTGACCTGGACCGTGCGCTGGCGGCAGTAGGGGCGGCCCGGCTCGCGCACCGGCTCGGCGGCTACGGTGCCGACCTGGACCCGCTTTCGCTGTCCGCAGGCGAGCGGCAGCTCATCGCCCTGGCTCGCGCCTACCTGGCCCTGCCGGAGGTCACGGTCCTCGACGAGGCGACCTGCCACCTCGACTCACCAGCGCAAGCCCTGTCCGAGCTGGCCTTCGCACAGCGCCCCGGCACCCTCATCGTGATCGCCCACCGCGTGACCTCAGCCCTGCGCGCCCGGCGCATCCTTGTGCTCGACGGCCTGCAGGCGCAGGTGGGCGACCACGACTCCCTCCTGTCCCGCTCACCGCTGTACGCGGACCTCATAGGCCATTGGGACGCTGCCGCACAACCCGCCGACCGGGAGCTTTCGCCGTGCTCTGAGCGGGCAGTCACACTGCGCGGTCGTGTGCACTGATTGTCACGCACTGGGTTGGTGATGGCCGGAGGCCCGGGACCGGCCGCGTGCGGCCTCAGTCACGGCTGCCGCTGGCGTGAATCCGCGGTCACACTGGCCCGGCACGCAAAGCCACCGCGCAAGCCCGCGCGGGCACGCTCCTTCAGCGCCAGTCTGCGCAGGCGCTGGAGGTAGCCCGGTTTGACAGTGAGCAGGCGCTCGCACTCTTCGACGATGTCGGCAGGGGGGATGCGGCGGCCCCGCTCGTAGTCGCCGAGGTTGCTGTGCGCGGACAAGCCGATGAGCCGGGTGAGCTTACGCTGCGAGATGCCCTCCTCCAGGCGGAGCCTGCGTAACTCCGCACCCAGCCAGCCAGCGGCGCCCGTGGCCGCGGCCTCCGGCCGCTGCGGAGCAGCTATCTCCTGCATATCGACAACCAAGCGTGGCAGCCATTTCCCAACAGCGACTTCTGCATGGATGGCATCGGACATGGTGGTTTGTCCCCAGTTCGTGTGATCTGAAATTTGCCCGCTCTGCCGGTACAGCGACTGCCGCGCGTGATGCGTCACCCTTCGACACGGCCACCCTCCTGGCCTGCGGTGATGACATTGGGCTCCCATAGGCCGACCATCTGGTCACGGACGGTACACGCATGGGCTCATGGCACAGCGTCGTTGGACGGTAACTGGACTGTGGTTGGTCGGTCCAGGTATTGCGCCGGGCGGAGCATGGTACTTCTAGACACCACGGTGACCAATGGAGGCGTGGTGGACAAAGAGTTCCAGTTGTACTGCCTTGCCGACCAGCTTTTCTATGACTCACCAAGTAAAGGTTACAGCGAGGCAGCCGACTTCCTCATTACAAGAAGGCCGCTGCCGACCGGGTGGCACCAGTCACGCCAGGAAGAATGGGTGGTCTGCCTGCCGCCGGCCAGCACAGCACCCCGCCAGGGCTGGAAGGTCCACGTCTCGGCCTGCCTGGACAACGCCGAGGACGCCCTGGGCACGGTCTGGGAGTACTGCACCAGCCACCGAATTTCGTTCAAGTTCCTGCGCAGCCGCCTGACCCTGCTAATCTGCAACTCCAAATACGCACTGCGAGGTGCCAGCAGCAAACTGGTAACCATTTACCCCGTCGATGACGGGCATCTCGAAACGATCCTCAATGACCTCAGTGAGCGTCTCGACGGACAACCGGGCCCCTGCATTCTGAGCGACCTCCGGTATGGGCGTGCCCCCCTCTATGTCAGCGTCCCTCACAGGGCGAGCCTGCCCGGATTTCTGCGACCGCACCTGGCGGCCAAGGACGCGGTCAGCATGGCCGGCCGCCCGTACCAGGTCGAGCGGGCCCTGCACTTCTCCACCGGCGGGGGTGTGTACCTGGCCGTGGACACGCGCACCGGGGACACGGTGGTGCTGAAGGAGGCCCGGTCCCACGCTGGCCTGTCGGCGGACGGCGCCGACGCGGTGGCCCGGCTACAGCGTGAACGGGACATCCTGCGCCACCTGGCCGGGCTGGCCGTTGTCCCTGGGGTACGCGACAGCTTCGGGGTGGGAGAGCACCACTTCCTGGCAGTGGACTACATCGAGGGGCAGTCGCTGAACTCGTTCTTCGCCCAGCGGCACCCGCTCACCGGCCACCAGCCTGACCCCACCCGGACCGCTGGCTACACCGCCTTGGCCCTGGGCATCTGCGAAGCGGTAGAGGCGGCCGTGGCGGACGTCCACGACCGTGGTGTGGTCATCAACGGCCTGGACATGTCCAACATCATGGTCCGTTCCGACGACACGGTCGCGCTGACCGACTTCGAGGTTGCGGCCCATAGCTGGGAGCAACTGCGGCCGGCCATCGGCAATCCAGGCTTCCTCGCCCCGGCCGGGCGGAGCGGGACCGATGCCGACCGCTACAGCCTGGGCTGCCTGCGCCTGGCCGTGTTCATGCCCCTCACCGCGCTGTTCCCCGTGTAGCCAGGCAAGGCGGCCCAACTGGCCGCGGTCATCGCCGCGCACTTTCCGGTGCCCGCTGAGTTCCTCGCACAGGCACTTGACTACATCACCGGGCCGCCGACGCACCCGCACGCACCTGGCGTGGGTGCGCCCGGGCGGGACATTCCTGCTCCCAGCACACCCCGCCCGGGCGCACCCCTCGTGCCCGCACCCCGCATACCCGTGTCCCCCACGCCGCCGCCGGCGCCGCCCGTGTCCCCAACCGTCCCGGCCCAGTTCACCCCCGACCGGCGAGGTCTGGGGGAGGCAGTCCGGGCAGCCGCCACCGCGGCGCTGGCCAGCGCCACCCCCTCGCGGCACGACCGCCTCTTTCCCGGCGACATCCAGCAGTTCGCCAACCCGGCGGGCGGCCTCAGCCTGGGCTACGGCGCCGCTGGTGTGCTGTATGCGCTGTCCCAGACCGGCGAGAGGGTGTGTGACCACGAGATGTGGCTGGCCGCCCACGCCACCTGGCCAAGGCGCGGGGCCAGCATCGGCCTGTACGACGGACTGCTCGGCGTGGCCTTCGTACTGCACCACCTCGGAGACTCCCAGGCCGCGCTCAAGACCGCCGAACTGTGCCTGGCCGAGGACTGGCACCACCTCGGAAGCAGCCTGCACGGCGGACTGGCCGGCGTGGCCCTGGTGCTGGCCCACCTCGGCGAGGCCCTGGCCGAACCCGGTCTCGGCGACGCTGGTGAGCAGGCACTGGACATCGTTGCCAGCCGGGGTGCTGTGCATGCCGGTAGCCGCCGCAGCGGGCTGATGCATGGCGCCTCCGGGCCCGCCTTACTGTTCGTCCGCTGGTTCGAGCGCACCGGCGACCCCGCATATCTGGACCTTGCCGCCGACGCCCTGCACAGCGACCTCGACCAGTGCGTCACCAGCCACACCGGCGCGCTGCAGGTGGACGAGGGATGTCGGGTGGTGTCCTGCCTGGGCCAAGGCAGCGTCGGCATCGGCCTGGTCATGGACGAGTACCTGAGGCACCGCCACGACGAGCGGATGGCCTGCGCGGTCGCTGGCATCCGGCTCGCCGCCCGCTCCCACTTCTACGTACAGTCAGGCCTGTTCAACGGGCGCGCTGGGATGATCCTCTACCTCGCACGCCTTGGACGTGTGACGGGCGCGGACAAGGCTCGCCTGGGTGCGGCTGACCCGGACCTGGCTGACCCGGACCTGGCTGACCCGGACCTGGCGGGGCATATCCGCAGACTCGCGTGGCACGCGGTCAGCTACGGCGGCGGCACCGCCTTTCCCGGCGACGGCCTGTACCGGCTGTCCATGGACCTCGCCACGGGCACCGCCGGGATCCTGCTCAGCCTTGCGGTGGCCGCTGACCCGCACCTGCCCGGCCTGCCGTTCCTCAGCCGTGCCACCGCCCGGACGCAGGAGGACAAGGAGCTGGACAGAAATAACAGGCCGGCTGTGGCCCGGGATCGTGCCATCCCGGGCCACAGCCACAGCACCCCAATGGTTTCGCCGTGCTCTCAGTGGGCAGTGACACTCCACGGTTGCGTGCCCATGGTCACGCAATGGGTTGGCGGGGTTTGGTGGCGGCATTGGCGGCCTGGGTTCAGCAAGGACGTCAGGTTCCGGGCGAATCGCCCGGACAAGGGTGCCGACCACCGCATACGTCCGTCCAACGCAGGGCCAGCGGCGCTAGCATGACCGCTGGCGATGATGTTGAGAGCGGCATGAGCGGGCAACGCCCAGTCAACCGCGCGCTGTGGGGGAACGTAGGCAGTTCGGAGTAGTAGGGATCCACCAAGATGCGGTTGCGGGCCGGAGTAGCGGTCGACCTGGGCACGGTCAACACCCTGATCTGGGTTGCGGGACGCGGGCTGGTGGTCGAGGAACCCACGGCGGTCGCGTTCGACCGGGCGGCGGGCAGGGTAGCCGCGGTCGGGCAGGAAGCCGACGCCCTCAAGGACAAGGAGCCGCAGGACATCGAGGTCCTGTACCCGTTGCGCGACGGGATCGTCTCCGATCTGGATGCCACCATCGCCATGCTGCGTGCCTTTTTGCGCCGGGCCAAGTTGCACCGGTCCCCGGTGCGGCCCCACGCCCTGGTCTGTGTGCCGAGCGGGGCCACGTGGGTGGAGCGGCGGGCGGTGGAGGCGGCCTTCCAGGCACGCAGGCCACGCTGCCTGGTGAAACTCGTTGAAGAGCCGGTTGCTGCGGCGGCTGGGGCGGGGTTCGAATCCGCTGGCGGGGCGGGCGCCTTCATCGTGGACATCGGGGGCGGGACCACCGAGATCGCGGCGGTGGCGGGTTCGAGGCTCGTGCGTGCACGGTCGCTGCGGGCCGCGGGCAATGCCATGGACGATGCGATCATGCAGGCTGCCCGGGCCGAGCTCGGCCTGATCCTCAGCCGTCACGCGGCCAGGCGGTTGAAGATGACGCTCGGCCTCACCGGGGGGACCGACGGCTGGGCGGAGGCGGTCGGCCTCGACGCAAAGACGCGGGCACCCCGCGTGGACCGTGTGCCGGGCCCGTTCGTGGCCGCGGCCCTCGACAAGACCGTCACGACCATCGCCGGGGTCGTCCACGAAATGCTGTCGGACATCCCGCCCGGCCTGGCTGAGGACGTGGTGCGGGGCAAGATCTGCCTGGCCGGGGGCGGGGCACTGCTGCCCGGCCTGCCCACCAGGATCGAGGCGTCCGCTGGCATCGCCGCGCTCGTGGTGGACGACCCGTTGCGCTGCACCGTCCGCGGCGCCGCCGCGCTCCTCGACAAGGGCTACCACCGCCTGCCCGTCCGCCCGGCCTGAGAATCCTGGTTGCCCGGCGACGATAGGCTCAGGTCATGTCGGCTTCGGCTCAGCGTGACTCACAGCATCAGGTCTGCCTCACCGGGATCCAGGCGACAGGCGACCCGCACCTGGGCAACCTGGTCGGCGCCATCCGCCCGGCTCTCCGCCTGGCGGAGCGCTTCGACTCCCTGTACTTCATCGCGGACTACCACGCGCTGACCACGGTCCGTGACCCCGCCGAGATCGCGCACAGCACCCGGTCGGTCGCCGCGACCTGGCTGGCCGCTGGCCTCGACCCGGACCGGACCGTGCTCTACCGGCAGTCCGACGTGCCCGAGATCTTCGAGTTGACCTGGGCGCTGTCGTGCCTGACACCCAAGGGCCTGATGAACCGCGCCCACGCCTACAAGGCCGCCCGGGACCGCAACCGCGAGCAGGGGGTCGAGGACCTCGACGCGGGCATCAACATGGGCACGTACAACTACCCGGTCCTGATGGCCGCCGACATCATCATCATGGACACCGACTTCGTGCCTGTGGGCCGCGACCAGGCGCAGCACGTGGAGTACGCGGCGGACATCGCAGGGGCGTTCAACGCCGTGTTCGGCGGGCACGTGCTCAAGGTGCCGAAGCCGCTGGTCCCAACGGAGGAGACCGCACAGTCCCTGCCGGGGACCGACGGCCGGAAGATGAGCAAGTCCTACGGCAACACGATCCCGGTCGGCCTGCCCGAGAACGAGCTGCGCAAGGTGATCCGCCGGATCCCGACCGACAGCACGCCGGTCGCCGAGCCCAAGGACCCCGACTCCTCTGTGGTCTTCCAGATCCTGGCCCACTTCGCGCCGCCTGAGGTCACTGCACGCACCAGGGAAGAGTTGAAGGCCGGCGGCCTGGGCTGGGGGGAGTTGAAGGACCGCCTGTTCACGGTCCTCAACAGCGAACTGACCCCGATGCGCGAGTGCTACGACGCGATGATGGCGCCGGACAGCCCGCTGGACGGCCTCCTGGCCGAAGGCGCGGAAAAGGCCCGGGAACACGCCCGGCCCGTGCTGGCCAGGGTCCGCCGCGCGGTCGGCATCAGCGGCTGGCCCTGCTAGTTCCGCTCGCCTGCGGGGGCGCTTTGAGGTGCCGCCTTCCCTCGTCGCTCCCACGCTCGCTGCGCTCGCTCCCCGCTCCTCAGTCCAGACAGCGCCGCACCCTTCGGCTCGTGGGGGCGCTCGTCAGTCCAGGCGGCGCGGCGGCCCTTCGGCTCGCGGGGGTGTGCTCTGACGTGGGCCGAAGACTGCGGTACCCACGCGGACATGGGTGGCGCCATACTCGATCGCCAGGCCGAAGTCCGCGCTCATGCCCATGGACAGGTATGACAGCCCATTGCGTGCGGCGATGCCTGCCAGCGCTTCGAAGTGCGGGGCAGGTGGTTCGCTCACCGGCGGGATACACATGAGACCCGCGATGTCGAGGCCGTAGCGCTCACGGCAGGCCGCCAGGAACACGTCGGCGTCCTCGGGCAGCACACCTGCTTTCTGCGGCTCGGCACCGGTGTTTACCTGGACGAACAGCATGGGCAGGCGGTCCCGCCTGGCCCGTTCCCTGACCAGGGCCTCACAAAGGGCGGGGCGGTCCAGTGAATGGATGGCCGTAAACAGCCCAGCCGCCTCCCGGACCTTGTTGGTCTGCAACGGGCCGATCAGGTGCACCTCGACATGGCCGAACCTGGCCAGCAATGGCGGCCACTTCGCCCGTGCCTCCTGCACCCGGTTCTCGCCGAATATGGCCTGGCCAGCCGTGATCACCTCGTCGATGGCGGCAAGCGGCACCGTCTTGGATACGGCGACCAGCGTTACCGAACCCGCCGGCCGGCCCGCACGCGCGCAGGCGTCCGCAATGGCTCGCTGGACCTCCTTGAGCCGGGCACCCGGGGAGGGGCCGTCCTCAGGCGCTCCGGGTGAAGCTGAGCCGCCCTCACGCAATCCCACCGGCGTCGTCTCCTTCCTGCAGCCGGGCTCACCTGGTGCCAGCGCCTGCCGCTGCGGCGGCCTTCGCCTGCGACCCGCTATATCCCACCTAGATGACTGTGGCGTTTCCACAGTGCTACTCGCAAGTAAGTTCTGAGCGCGAACCTCTTCCCAAGTCAGCTACTGATGAGTAGGTTCTGGGTAAAACCGGCTGTTTTCCCCCCGCTGCCACTCGTTTCCCCCGGAAGGTCCGCTCTGTAGCTTCCGCATGCCGAAACGGGGTCAACCCTGTGCCAGCACGGAAGACCGCCTGAGCCGGCCGCGCGTCAGGAAAGGGGACGCACGATGAGTGGACTCCCAAGACCATTCACACCGCGCCATTGGCTTCTCGGTGGCGCAACGGCCTTCGCCGCAGCATTAACGCTCGGGCTCACGCCCACGACGCCTGCCCTGGCCGCGGTCACGCTGGCCCACTCCGGGACAGCGCTCACCCACGCCGCCACCCCGTGCGTCAGCGCCCGTCCCGCGCCTGCCGGGAGCTCCTTCTACGTCCCACCCCAGCCGCTGCCGTCGGGCGGTCCGGGCAGCATCATCTGGTCGCGTCCCTCAACCTCCCCTGTGGCAGGCGACCTGGCCTGCCAGATCCTCTACCTGTCCACCAACGTCTCTGGGCAACGCACCGCGATCTCGGGCACTCTGATCGTGCCGGGCGCCCCCTTCAGCGGAACCCGGCCCATCGTGGCCTACGCCTCGGGCACCCAGGGCTGGGCACCTCAGTGCGCGCCCTCCATGGAGATCGAGTCGGGCAGCTTCGACGAGGAGTTCGCGGTCAACAACCTGCTGAACCAGGGCTGGGCGGTGGTCATCACCGACTACCCAGGTCAGGGCACCCCCGGCCCGGAGCTCTACAACGTCGGCATCCCCGAGGGCTACGGCGTGCTCGACGCGCTCCGCGCGGCCACCCATGTGGCCGGGGCCGGGCTGTCCGCTGTCGCGCCCATGGCGATCGAGGGGTACTCCCAGGGCGGCGGCGCGGCCGACTGGGCCGCCCAGCTCCAGCCGACCTACGCACCCAAGCTCCACCTGGTGGGCGTGGCCGCAGGTGGCACGCCCGCGAACCTGCAGGCGGTCGCGGCCAACATCGACGGCAGCGCCTTCTTCGCGTTCCTGGCGGGCTCGGCCATCGGGTTCAACGCCGCCTACCCGTCCCTGGACCTGAACGCGGAACTGACACCCGCCGGCCAGGCGGCATTCGCGCAGCTCCAGACCATGTGCCAGATCCAGGGTCTGGGAGCCTTCGCTTTCCACCACGTGACGGACTACACCGTCGGCGGGGTGAACCCCATCAACACACCCGCGTGGCAGACGGTGCTGGACGAAAACGACCTGGGCGGCCTGACCCCCCACGTACCGATATATGAGTACCACGGCCTGATTGACGAGGTCATCCCCTACGGCGTCGAGCAGGCGCTGCACACCCAGTACTGCGCGCAGGGCGTGACCACACAACTCGTCGGCTACATCGGCGACCACGTCCTGACGCAACTGCTCGCCCAGGGTGACGTTGTGAACTGGATCGCCGCCCGGATCGCTGGCACCCCGGCACCCAGCAACTGCTGACCAGCCCCGCCGGGCTGACGCCATCAGACACCCGTCAGGGGCTCCGTGCCAGAGCCCCTGACGGGTCCGCCAAGGCCCGGCGACGACCACCACCTACAGCCCACATCAGCAACCACACTCAGCTGGCTGGCCGACAATAGTGATATGGGCCTCTACCGGGACCAACTCCTGCCACGGTTCACACACCTCACCCTCAACAACCGCGAGTTCGCCAAGCTGCGCGCCCGCATCACGGCCGGGCTCGAGGGCGAGGTACTCGAGATCGGCTTCGGATCGGGCCTTAACATCCCCCACTACCCGGCCGGGGTGACCCGGGTATGGGCAGTGGACCCGGCGCTCGTGGGACGCAAGATGGCGGCCGAGCGCGTTGCCGCGCGCGGGGTGCCGACCGACTACATCGGCACCGACGCGCAGGCGATCCCGCTGGCGGACGAGAGCGTGGACCACGCGCTGAGCACGTGGACGCTGTGCACCATCCCAGACCCGGGCAAGGCACTCGCAGAGGTCCACCGGGTGCTCCGGCCGGGCGGCACACTGCACTTCCTGGAACATGGCCTCTCCCCGGACGAGAAGGTGGCCCGGTTCCAGGCTCGCCTCACCCCACTGCACCGCCTCATCGCCGGGGGCTGTGAACTCAACCGGCCCATCGAAGCGCTGGTGAGGAGTGCGGGGCTCGCGATGTCCCGGGGTACCACGTACTACACCAGCGGCCCCCGCTTCACCGGCTACACCTACGAAGGTGTAGCCGCCAAAAGGCGTTAGCCCCCGACCAGCAGCGCTACTCCGGCTGGTGGCAGACGGCTTCTACATTGTTGCCGTCGGGGTCGCGGACGAACGCGCCGTAGTAGTTGGGGTGGTACTGGGGCCACAGCCGCGGCTCGTGCAGGACCGCTGCCCCGGACCCGACAGCGGCATCGAAGAACGCATGCACGGCCGCGCGGTCCGATGCGGTGAATGCGAGGTGGGACTCGCGGAAGCCCTCCCCCGTGGACTGGGGCCCGAGCCAGAAGTCCGGCATCGGCGGTATCCCGTACCCGATGACAGTGCCGAAATCCGCGATGCGCTGGCCTCCCAGCGGGGTGAGCACCGCGTCATAGAACGCCGCGCTGGCTGCCACGTCAGCGCACTGGATGGACACATGGTCAAGCATCGGCCTATTGTCCCGCATGGGCTGCCTGGTCAGGACGTGGGCCCGGCCGACCGTAAGCCACCGGCCTTCCAGTCATGTTTGGGCGTTGACGTGAGGGAACAATCCGGACGACCACCGTGGCCGCACGGTGCGGAGGTGATGACCGATGAAGGCAACAGCCGTTCGGCCCGAAACACCAGCTACCGGCGCCCTGGGCACATGCAGCGACGACGAACTGCTCGAACTGGTCCAATCGGCGCCCAGGGGAAGCGGGCAGCGAGATATGGCCTGCGCGGAACTGGTCAGCCGGTACCAGCCCCTGGTCCGGTCCTGCGCACAGCGCTACCGCAAGAGTCCCGAGCCGCAGGAAGACCTCATGCAGGTGGGGTACGTGGGCCTGCTCAAGGCGATCAACAACTTCGACCCCGAACTCGGTGGTGACCTCGCCGCCTACGCGCAGCCCTGCATCAGCGGCGAGATCAAACGCCACTTCCGGGACAAGCGCTGGCAGGTCCATGTCCGCCGGTCGGCACAGGAGCTCCTGCTCGAGGTACGGGCAGCCACGGCTCAGCTCACCCAGACTCTCGGCCACCCGCCCAAGGACTCCGAACTGGCCGACCACCTGCGTGTCAGCGACGAGGACGTCCGGGACGCCCGCCGGGCGGACATGGTGATGCGCCCGTGCTCCCTGGACGCGCCCGTGCACGACGGCACAGACTCGGTCACACTGGCCGACGTGCTGGGCGACGACGACCCGGCGGTCGAGTTCACGCTGAACCGGGAAGCAGTGTCAGCCCACTGGGATGAGCTGCCCGTGCGCGAGCAGCGCATCTTGGTGATGCGGTTCTACGGCAACATGACACAGGCCGAGATCGGGCAGCGGCTCGGCATCTCCCAGATGCACGTGTCCAGGCTGCTGACCCGGGCTCTGGGCTACCTGCGGGAGTGCCTCACCGAGCCGGGTGAGCCTGCGAGCTAGGCGGGCCCAGCCGCCGGCGGGTCACGGCGGCGTGCCGGGGTTGCGGTTGGCGGCAGGCAGGCCAGCGCAGATGCTGGCCGCGGCATTGCGGGTCTGCACGGCCGGCTGGGCGGGCGTGCCGCCCTGCCTGCTGCCTGCCACGGCGGGGTGGCCGCTGGCGGGTGCGCTGTTCAGCCCGGCGAAGCCAGCGCCGATGGTCAGCGTGATGGTGCCAGGCTGGCCTGCCCGGGGCGCTGACCCAGGCAGCAGGTCACGCGCTACCGAACTGCCGTGCAACCTGGTCACCAGCGTGTAGGCCGCTTCCGCCTGGGCGGTGCCCGAATAGGTGATGGTGGTCGTCGCAGTGGCGGCGGCGTTTCCCACACCCACGACGTCGAA
>DASYYE010000382.1:0-38912 GCA_035946955.1 Streptosporangiaceae bacterium
ATGAAACTGAGCATGCCGGATGAGTCGGCGCAGGCCCGCGGGACCATGGGCTACGCGAGCTACGCCACGATGGCGCGCGGGTTCGGCCCAGGCTTCGACGCACCGCTGGTCGTCGCCGCCACACTGCCCACCCCCCACGCGAGCACCGCACGGCTGGTCGCCGCACTGCGGGCCACCCCAGGCGTGGCTAGCGTGACGCCGGCACAGGTCAGCGGCGACGGCAAGGCCGCGATGGTGGTCGCCTACCCGGCCACCGGCGAGCAGGACCCGGCCACGGACACCCTGGTCAACCACGTCACCGGGTCGGTGCTGCCGCGGGCGACCGCCGGGACAGGCATCCGGGCCTACGTCACGGGGCCGAACGCGGCCAACGTCAGCTTCGCCAACGTGATCGGGCAGCGGCTGCCGTGGCTGGTCGCGGTCGTGGTCTTGGTGTCGATGCTGCTGCTGACCGTGGTTTTCCGGTCGGTGACCGTCGCGGTCAAGGCCGCGGTGATGAACCTGCTGTCGATCACGGCCGCCTACGGCGTGCTGGTGCTGGTCTGCCAGCACGGGTGGCTGCGGCAGGTCTTCGGGTTCCCGGAAACCATGCCCGTGACCACGTGGGTGCCGGTGTTCTTGTTCGTGATCCTGTTCGGCCTGTCCATGGACTATGAGGTGTTCCTCATCTCCCGGATCCGTGAGGACTACGACGCCACCGGCGACAACAGCGCCTCGGTAGCCCGTGGACTGGCGAGCACGGCCCGGGTGATCACGGCCGCGGCCGCGATCATGATCGTGGTGTTCCTCGCCAACGTGCTCGGCCCTGAGGTCTCGGTCAAGCAGATCGGGCTCGGGCTGGCGGCCGCGGTCTTCATCGACGCGACCCTGGTCCGGCTGGTGCTGGTGCCCGCGGCCATGGAACTGCTGGGCCGGGCCAACTGGTGGCTCCCCCGCCCGCTGGCCCGGATCCTGCCCCCGGCCTCGCGTGGGAGTGCCAGCGGGGCCGAGCCCCCGGCGCGCGACGTTGACTCCGTCCGCGCGGGTGCCCGCTGAGCGGGCTCTCACCGGGGCGTCAGGCGGGGCCGCAAGGCCCCGCCTGACGTCTTACCAGAGGTCTCCGCCGGTCAGCACATACACGAACGGCACCAGCGGGATGAGCCCGAAGATGGCCCATGCCACTTTCGGGCCGGTCTTCAGGTCATTGCGGGACGCGAGGTCGATCCACATGAGGACGACGGCCACGGGGTGGAAGAAACACAGGATCAGCTCAATTACCTTCTTCACCCGGACGAATCTACCCAGGCTGGGCACGCGGCACTCGTCACCGCCGCTATGAGCCACCCAGGGTCAGTGCATGGGCGTGAGGACCTTGTCGATCACGTAGACGGTGGCGTTGGCCGTGTGGATGTTGCCGCAGGTTACGTGCGCCATGCCTACCTCATAGACCGAGCCCATCTTCGACCCCGTCAGCGTGGTGCCCGCCAGGGTCTTGAGACTCATGCCGCTGGCGAGTTCCGCGGGGGTGACCTGGCCGGTAACGACATGGTTCTTGAGGATCCTGGCAAGGTCCGTGGCGCTGTGCATCATGCCCATCTCCGAGCCCGGCAGCGTAGCGAACGCGCTGTTGTCGGGGGCGAACACGGTGAGGGCGTGCATGGTGTTGAGGTCGCCGGTCAGCCCAGCCATCTTGACGTCGGCGGCGAAGGTGGTCAGCAGCGGGTTGTGCATGGCCGCGGTGACCACAGGGGCCATGCCCATGCTGTGGAAGCTGCCCATGCCGCTGGTGGGGACCATCGCGCAGTCCGAACCGACCATCGCCGAGGCAGCCATCGAGTGCGAATGCGAGGACATCGGGTGGTGGTGCATGGCACCGGAGTGCGCGGCGGACATGTCCGAGCCGCACCCGGCCGCGGCCAGGGCAAGGAGCCCGGCGGCTACACCAGCCACGAGGGTGCGCGTATGACCCGGGGTGACGGCCCGTACTGGTTGTGCTGTGTTGTTCTCAGGACTTGTGCTCATGCCCTGTATTCGGCGCACTCCAGCGCCAGGTTTGGTCCGGTCAGGCGTCCAGTGGCTGGGGAGTGCTGGCGGCCAGCGGCAGGCCGGCCTCACCCGCGTGGTCGTAGGAGTCGTCCACGGCCGTAACTGTGCGGCCTGCGGCATCGAGGATGGAGGCGGCGATCCCGGCACGGTGCCCGCTGGCGCAGTGCACCCACACGTCACCGTCGGGGATGTCGCCCAGGCGTGCCTGGATGTCGTACACGGGGATGTGCAGGGCACCATCCACGTGTGACTCGGCATGCTCGTGTGCCAGCCGGACATCGACGACGACCAGCCCGCGGTGCTCGGCCGCGGCCAGGCGCCTTGCCGCGGCCAAGTCCGCGTAGCCCTTGACCGGAAAGCTGCGCAGCGGCTGGCCGCCCGACCACTCCAGCGGCTGCCCCATAGCGGCGGCAGCGGGCCGGTCAATGCCGATCCGGGTCAGTTCCCGCTGGGCGGTGGCCACGTCCTCCGGGGACTCGCCGAGCAGCGTCAGCGGCATCCCCCACGGGATGAGCCAGCCCAGGTAGGTCGCGATGCCGTCGGCCAGCGAGAAGTTCAGTGTGCCCGGGACGTGCCCGGCCGCGAACGCGGTGCGGTTGCGGAGGTCGACCACCCACTCCCCGGCCTCGATGCGCCGCCGCAGTTCGCTGGGGTCCGCCCGGCGCGGCGGTGTCAGGTCCGGGCCACCTGGGCCAGCGGCGTTCGCCGGCGCCATATGGGCGTAGTACGCGGGGTAGGCGTCCAGGCCCGCGAGCAGGTCGGCCACATACTGTTCTTCGCTGGCCGTCAGCACCGGGTTGACCAGCCTCTCCCGGCCGATCGTGGATGAGGTGCCCTCGGTATGGCCAGCCGCACAGAAGCTGCCGAAGCCGTGGGTCGGGTACACCGCGGCCTCGTCCGGCAACTCCGCCGCGAGCCGGCGGGCCGAGGCGAACTGCGCGTGGGCGAGTGTCCGGGCATGGTCCGCACCGAGGAGGTCCGGCCGGCCGGTCGAGCCGTAGAGCAGCGAGCCGCCGGTGAAGACCGCGACCGGCTGTTCCCCCTGCTGCAACGCATACGACAGGTGGGTGAAGGTATGGCCGGGCGTGGCGAGCGCCCGTACCCGCATGAGCCCGCCGACCTCCACCACGTCACCGTCGCGCAGGCCGGTGCGGTCGAAAGCGACCTCATCAGCGGCGCTGACGAGGTAGGCCGCGCCGGTGACCCGCGCCAGCGCGAGTCCGCCGGTCACGTAGTCGTTGTGCATGTGCGTCTCGAACACGTGAGTGACACGCACCCCGAGCTGGCCAGCGAGCGCCAGGACGCGGTCGATGTCGCGTTGCGGGTCGACGACGAAAGCGACGGTCCCGTCATGGGCGAGATAGCTGCGGTCACCCAGTCCGGCGGTGTCCAGCGGAACGACGTCTACACCCGAGGCTGCCGAACCACCCATGTGACCTCCCGGCCAGTCCTGCATCCACGCTGATAGCAGGGAACCTGCCCAGATGCCAGACTATGGGCAGTGCGCAGGACGCTGACCAGCGAGATCCCGCTCATGTCACGTGACGCTGAGATGAGCTCGATACTCGCGGAGTTGAAGAGACCCGAACCCGCCGCGTTCGTGCTGGCAGGAGCAGCCGGCGTCGGGAAGACCCGGCTGGCCTCCGAGGTGGCGAGGTCGGCTACTTCGCTTGGGTACGCCACGGTCCAGGCAGTCGCGTCGCGGGCGGTCGCTTCGATCCCCTTCGGCCCGTTCGCTCCGCTGCTGCCGGCCGGTGGGCATTCACCAGGCAACCTGCTTGGGCTGCTGCGGCAGGCGAGCGACGCGATCCTCGAGCGGGCGGGCACGGACCGCAGGCTGCTCCTGGTCGTCGACGACGCCCAGTTCCTGGACGAGGGTTCGGCTGCCCTGGTGCACCAGCTCGTGCAGAAGGGGGCCTGCAGTGTGCTGGCGAGCCTGCGGACGCCTGGGCCGGCCCCGGAACCGGTGACGGCACTGTGGAAGGACGGCCTGGCGCAGCGGATCGACATCGGCACCTGGGGTGAGACTCAGACCGAAGCCCTGATCACCACAGTGCTGGACGGGCCCGTGGCGAGCGGCAGCGTCCGGCGGCTCTGGGAGCTGAGCGGGGGCAACGCGCTGTACCTCCGCGAGCTGCTGATCGGTGCGGTGGAGTCAGGGGCGCTGTGCGAGACAGGCGGGATCTGGGCCCTGCGGATGCCGCTCACGGCCCCGGGCCGCCTGGTGGAACTGGTGGCCTCACGGCTTGCGGGCCTGGCACCGGAAACGGTCAGGGTGGTCGAACTACTCGCGGTAGGCGAGCCATTGGGCGTCCAGGTGCTCGAGAAGACCGCCGACCCGGCTGGGCTGGAAGACGCCGAAGCCCAGGGTTTAGTGCAGGTGTACCAGGACGGGCGGCGGACAGACGCCCGCCTGGCCCACCCGGTCTATGGCGAAGCACTGCGGCAGAGCCTGCCCCGCTCCCGGCTGCGGCGCATCTCGGCGGAACTGGCCGCCGCGGTCGAGGTGACCGGCGCCCGCCGGCGGGAGGACCTGCTGCGCCTGGGCCGCTGGCAACTCGACGCCGGGGGGCCCGGGGAGCCCACCGTGCTGAGCCGGGCCGCCCGGCGGGCCAGTGAGATGTTCGACATGGAACTGTCCGCCCGGCTCGCCCAGGCCGCGCTGGACCTGGGCGGTGGCGTCGATGCGGGCCTGCTGCTGGGCGAGGCCAAGTTCCGGTCCGGCCACCACGTGGCGGCCGAGACCGTGCTCGCCAGCGTGGTGCCGATGTGCCGGACCGACAGCGAACTCGCCCGGATCGCCAGCGCGCGGGCACACAACTTCCACAACCTGATGGCCGACCCGGCCGCTGCCACAGCGGTGCTGAACGAGGCGCTGGCGGTCATCACAGAGGCCGACCCGCGCCTGCAACTGCTCGGCCGCTTGGCAACGCTCAAAGTCTTCGAGCCGGACCTGGCAGGCGCCCTGGCCGCAGCCAAACCGCTGCTCGGCACCAGCGACGACGTGATGGTCAGCCGGGGCGCCTACGTCTCGTCAATCGCCCTGGCAATGCTCGGCCATGGCGACGAGGCCGTGTCAGTCGCTGAGATAGGCCTGCGGAGCCACCGGCGGGCCACTGGCATGCCCCAGATGCCGGAGGCGCAGCTGATCGGCGCCGTGCTCGGCCATGCCGCGACTGGCCGCCTTGACCGGGCGGAGGAGGACTCCGCCACCGGTTACCGCGCCTGCCTGGCCGCTGGCGACAAGGAAGGGTACGCGACGCACCTGCTCCTCACCGGGTGGGTGCTGGTCGAGCGGGGCCAGCTCGGCCGGGCAGCCACAGCGTTCCTGGACGCCGTTTCGGTCAACCGCGAACTCCATGACCTCGCGGCATTGCGCTGGTGCCTGGCTGGCCTGGCCCTGGCGGAGGCGATGCGTGGGCGCACGGAGCGGGCCATGACCGCCGCGGCCGAGCGGGACGAGCTGCCCGTGGGCTCGATGAGGGTCTGGGAACCAGACCTGACCGAGCGTGGCCGGGCGTGGCTGAACGTGGCAACCGGGGAACTCTCCGCGGCATGTGACACCTTGGCAGCAGCCGCGGCGCAGGCGGCAGCCGTGGACCAGCGTTTCGTGGAAGCCCGGCTGCTCCACGACATCGCCCGGCTCGGGCAGCCGGACACGGTGGCTGACCGGCTGGCCGCCTTGGCGGAGGTAACCGGAGGCGGGCTCGTGCCCGCGTTCGCCGGGCATGCGGCCGCCCTGGTCAGCGTGAATGCCCCGGGCCTGGAGGCCGCTGGCCGCGCGTTCGAGACGGCCGGGGCATACCTGCTCGCGGCCGAGACGGACCTGGCTGCCGCGGCGGCCTACAGGTCGGAGGGGTATGCGCGGCCTGCGAGCGCGCTGACCAGGCGGGCTGGCGAACTCGCCACCCTGTGCGGAGAGGTCAGGACGCCCGGGCTGTCGTTCGGCACGGACCAGGAGCGGCTGACGCCGCGTGAGCGGGAAGTGGCGAGCATGGCCGCGGCGGGCGCGTCGAGCCGGGAGATAGCGGCCAAGCTGGTCCTGTCGGTGCGCACCGTGGACAACCACCTCCAGAACGCCTACAGCAAGCTCGGTGTGACCAGCCGGGCTGAACTCGCCCGGGTGCTGCGCTCCTGAGCCCTGGCCAGCACGCGACCGCCCGGGATATGAGTAGCAGCTACTCAGGTGGCTACGGGTGGTTGCCACCTAGAACTGTCCAAAGGGGCACGTGCCCCCGGACAGGAGCGAACAACTATGGGAATGCCCGAGAACTCCCCGGCCGCCGCCGACGCTGCCGGGGTACGGCGCACCGTCACGGTCACCGGCATGCGGCAGATCGGAATGGTCAACTTCGACCTGCTGGTGGAGTTCGAGCTGACCGTGCTGCCTGACGGGATGCCGCCGTATCCCGCCACCACCCAGCAGCGGGTGAGCCAGGTGCAGGTGAACCAGCTCAGGCCCGGCCTGACCCTGCAGGCCTCCGTCGACCCATCGAACCCCGCCGCCATCTGGCTCGACCTGGGGTGACACCCCGGCTACTGCCTGGGCCTGCGGTTCCTGGCGGCGAGGATGATCTGGGTCGCCTGGTAGGTGCTGACGCCGAGCTTGCGGGCTATCTCCGCTGGCCGCAGCCCCTGATCGTTGTACAGGAGCGCGAGCCGTTCCTGCCGCTGCGTCCAGGGGCGGCGCGCTGCCGCCGGGGCAGGCGCGGGCCGCTGTGCCGGCTGGTGTGCCGCGACGCCGCGGGCTGACTGGGTGGCGCGCCTGCTGGGGCGCGTCACGGTCTGTGCGGGGGCAGCGGCGGAGGTGCCGAAGGAGCCTCGCCGCTGGTCACGGTATTTGCCGCTGGCCAGATCCTCGCGAGTACTGTCGTCCAGGATCATCAGCTCATCAGCTGCCTTGTTCATCCCGACCGCGACCATGGTCAAGCCCTTGGCGTTTTTCTCCTGGCACTCACGGGCCATGCAGTAGTCATACTTCCGTGCTCTTTCGGGATGCAGCTCGGCCCCGCAGGTAATACAACGTGCCATCTTCTGTTCTCTCACAAGACACAACGACCAGAAGAGGAAACACCGTGGGGACGAACCATGTTCCTGGCCTGTCACCACACCCCCGGCACCAGACGCTTGCGGCTGGCCGCGAAGTCCTGGTACTCGGCTCCCAGTGCCTTGGTGAGTTGCCGCTCCTCGGCGTAGATGCGCGCACCCAGGCCGACCCCTCCCAGCACCACGACGGCCACGAGGCTCCACACGTCACCGCATGCCAGTGCGATCCCGATGAGTATGAGCGCGATCGCGGTGTAGGAGGGGTGGCGGACATACCGGTACGGCCCGCCGGTCACCACACGGTGGCCCGGCTGCACCTTGATCATGTACTGGAAGAAACGCCCCAGGGTGAATATCGCCCAGGCACGCAGCGCGATTCCCACGGCAATCAGCGTGATGCCAGCCACGACCGGCCACAGCAGGCCACCCGGCCACGGCAACCCCCCGTGCCTGCCGAACAACTCCGCCGAAACGAGCGCGCCCCCCAGGCACGGCACCAGGACGAGCACGCTGGGGTCAAAGGTGACCGGGCCGGTCGCACGCAGTCGCTGGCGCATCCTCATCACGGTCTCGAACACCGCCCACGTCAGCGTCGCGACGATGAACGCCGTCTGTGCGGGCCCATGGTGGAATACCAGTGGCACGCTCACCTCGGGGTCGGTGTGGGTCACACAGGACCGTAGGACGTCAGGTCCAGCACAATGGCCAGCATGACCGTCAGGGTGCGGGCCGACGGGACGGCAGGGGCAATGAACTCCACCTTGTAGTGGTCGGACGGCGTGAGCATCTCCTTGACCCCCGCCCAGGTCTTGCGGACCCGAGCGAACTCGCTGCCGTCGGGGCCGATGATGGCGAAGTGCTTGAGCGCCAGGTCACCGACTGCCTTGCCCACGGTCTGGCCCTGGCCGTCGAGGAGCGAGTAGTTGCGGTTGGTGCCGCCCGTACGGACCCGTCCGAGGAGCTCGCCTTCGGGGCCGTGGAGTTCGGTGATTCGTTCTCTGGTGTGCTTGACCAGGGTCAGCAATGGCTCGCTGGCAGCCGTGGTGACGGCGAGCACCCGCGCGTCAGGCATCTCCTTGGCCAGTAGCTTCATCCGGGTATGGGCCTCGGTCTCGGTAGCGATCGCCACCAGCACATGCTGGTGGTCGAAGATCTCGTATCGTGCGCGGTCAGGGAGCAGTTTTCCGGGCTGCTGGACTCGCAGAGCCGGGAAGTCAAAGGGGTCGTCCACACCCGTGAGTATGCAGCACCCGGGGCCATCGCTACCGGTCGTGCCCTAACCGTTCACTTAGCGTGGAGCATTGGCGCTGGTCCGGCGGACCCCGGGCCGGCTACCGGTGCGGGCCCCGGCCGGCTACTGGCCCCAGGCGGGCGCTGTGATGAGCGCTGAAACGTCCCGGTCATGCCGGTCCAGTTCCGCCAGGTTGGCGCGGATCTGCTCGGCATCGGGATGGTGCAGGTCGTCGAGGATGGCGAGCGCCTCCTGCCAGGCGCCGCGGGCTGCCAGCGGGTTGGCGGCAGCCCGGCAGGCGACGGCGAGGCGGTTGAGGGTGAAGGCTTCCGAGTAACGGTCGCCGATCTCGCGGTGGCGGCTGAGGGCTTGCTGGTAGGACATGACGGCGCGGTCATGGTCGCCCAGGCGCTGGTTGGTGTCACCAAGGCTGTCCCAGGCCATCCCCTGGCCGTAGCGGTCGCCGGTGTCGCGGAACAGTTTCACGGCCTGCATGCCAAACGTCCAGGCCTGCTGTTGGTCGCCGAGGAGGCCATATTCGCGGCCGACCGCGTTCAGCGCCCTGGCCTGCCCTTTCCTGTCACCGACCTGCTCGTACAGCTCGAGGGCCTGCTGGGCGTGGTTGAGTGCCTCGCGGTACTGGCCACGGGATTCGAACGCGCGGATCATGGCGAGCTCCGTGCATGCCTGCCCGGCAAGGTCACCAAGCTCGCGGAACAGGGCGAGCGAACGCTCCATGTGCACCAGGCCGGCGTCGACGGACCCAGACAGGGCAAGGCTGTAGCCGAGTGCCCGGTGCGTGCGGCCCAGCCCATCGCCGTCATTGGCTCGCACAGCTGCCCGCATCGTGTTGTCCAGGGCGGTGACCAGGTCGGGCCGCGAACCCCGCCGGTGGAAGAACGCCGCCAGCAGCCAGGCGATCTGCCAGGCGTGGGTGTCCAGCCCCGCGGCCGTGGCCTGGTCGGCCAGGCCGGCCAGCACACGGTGCTCGCTGTCGAGCCACGCCAGTGCCGCTACGTTGTCGCTCATCTGCTCGGCCACCGCACCGGGCTTGGGCCCGGCCAGCTTGAGCGGCTCGTCACCAGGGCTCAGCAGCATCACCGCGGCATGGCCGGTGTGGAGATAGTAGTCCAGCAGGCGATGGACCGCACGGGCGCGGCTGGCCTCGTTGTCGGAGGTCACCGCCAGTTCGTTCGCGTACACCCGCAGCAGGTCGTGGACGCTGAACCGGCCGGTCACGTCCTCGGTGGCCAGGTGGGCCCGGGCAAGCTCGTCCAGGGCGTGGCGGGCATCAGCAATGCTGACCCCGGCCAGGCTGGCGGCCGCGGGGACGGAGACATCCGGGCCGGGATGGAGCCCGAGCAGCCGGAACATGCGCGCCACCGGACGGCTGAGCTGCCGGTAGGACCAGGAGAACGCCGCCCACACAGAGGTGGCCGGGTCTGCGGTGTCCAGTGCGTGCCGACGGGAGTCCGCTTCGCGCAGCTCGGCGCACAGGTCACGCAAGGCCAGGCTGGGCCGGGTGGCCGCGCGCGCTGCCGCCACACTGAGCGCCAGCGGCAGCCGGGAGCACAGCGTGATCAGTTCGGCGGCCCCGGCTGGCTCCGCCGTCACCCGTTCGCGCAGCCGGTGTCCCAGCAGGTCGCGGGCGTCGGACTCGGTCAGTGGATGCAACGTGACCGGCTGCGCGCATTCGGCGGTGACCAGGCCGGTGAGCTTGTTGCGGCTGGTGATGAGGACGAGGCAGCCCGGGCCACTAGGCAACAGCGGGCGCACCTGCTGTTCGTCGCGGGCGTTGTCCAAGACGATGAGCACGCGCTTGTCTGCCAGCAGGCTCCGGTACAGGCCTGCCTGGGCATCCGGGTCGGCGGGCACGCGCTCGGCCGGCACGCCGAATGCGTCCAGGAACCGTCGCATGGTCTGGTGCCATGTGGCTGGCTGCCCGGACGGGCTGAAGCCGCGCATGTCCACATAGAGCTGGCCATCAGGGAACCGGTCGGCAGCCTGGTGTGCCCACTGCACCGCCATGGTGGTCTTGCCCACGCCTGCCATCCCGTCGATCACGCCTACGACCAGGGCACCTGCCGGGCCGCCGAGGGTGTCCAGCAGGCTGTCCAGCGACCGCAGTTCCGCCTGCCGTCCGGCGAAGTGGCGGGCTGCCGCAGGCAGCTGGCGCGGCACCGCCAGTCTCGCGGCCGACTGCACCCCGGCGGGATCCGGGGCCGCGCTACGCCCACCACTCGCTGCCTTTTCCTGCGTGCTCAAGGAGGGGTCGCCGTTGAGGATCCGCTCATGCAGTTGCTGGAGTTCTGGCCCCGGCTCGACACCGAGCTCTTCCACAAGCCGCTCACGGGTGTCGCGGAACACCGCCAGTGCGTCGGCCTGCCGCCCGCACCCGTACAGCGCCTCCATCAGCAACCCGGCGACGCTCTCCCGCAGCGGGTGGGCGGCGAACAACTCGTCCAGCTGGTCGGCGGCTTCCGGGTACCTGCTGCAGCGCATGAGGGCGCCAGCCCGCTCCTGCATGGCTGACAGCCACTCCGCGGCCAGGCCAGTGCGCAGCCGCTCGGCCCGTGGCGTCTCAGCCACGTCAGCGAGCGCCGGTCCCCGCCACAGGCCAAGCGCCTCATCGAAGGTTGCGACGGCACTGAGCGGGTCCGGCGCGCGACGGGCCAGCCCGGTCAGTCTGCGGAACTCGTGCGCGTCGACCACGTCGGCGGGTGCGTCCAGCCGGTAACCATCGCCGTAACGTGTCAGCCGCATCTCCGGCTGCGCTGCCAGCACCTTGCGCAAGCGGGTAATGAGGGCCTGGACCGTGTTGCGGACCGAGGGAGGTGGCTCACCATCCCACAACGCATCAGACAGGTCGTCGACCGGGACCACATGCCCAGCCCGCAGCGCGAGCATGCCGAGCACGAGCCGCTGCTGCGGCGTCGAGGGCTGGACCGGTCCGCCCTCCTGGCAGACCTCGACAGGGCCGAGCACTCTGAGGATGATGCCGCCGACCACTGTCCAGCTCCTGCCACCAAAGCTACACCGAGGTTGCTGGCGATGGTAACTGGTGGGGAGAAACAGTGCGAACTACATATACCGCCGCCCCAGGCAGTGGCAGTGGAGGCCTGGCGCGGTCAGGCAGAGAGCGTGTCGTTAGGCATGGTCCTCTCGGTCAGTGCGCGGTCTACTCTGCCCGGCCCGGGACCAGCTTGCCAGCGAGTGCTTGGCGCCGGCTTGGCAGCGACTTGGACCCGGGGTGTGGGCCGCGAAAAGCCCTACCGGGCCGGGCAGCCGGCCGGTCCCGCCGAAGTTATTAAGAAATACGGTGCCGCGGTGCAGGAGCACACGCGCCGGATCGCATTGTGGTGAATGTACATGAAGGTCCCGAACCGTCCGGAAGACCCCTCCGAGCTGCTGGAACACGGCTGAGGAATTGTGCGATTTTAGCTGAATGCACGACGGCGAGGTGGTCCTGGGGGTAATCTCATGCTTCATCATGAATGCTTTCGATCCCCCTGTTACACGTGTCTCGTCATACGAACCGTCCCCACCGGTGTGGCGCATGCACTGCCGGTGCCTGTTCCGTGCCGGCAAGCCAGGAGAGGTCGCCGCGTGCGAGTGCCGCTCCTGGTGGCGTGTGAGCAAGCGCGGCCGGTGGCACGCGATCTCCAAGCGCCGTGCGTTCCGCAGGCTGCTGCCCGGGCTGAGACGTGAGCTCAGTTATTTCGAGGCGACGGGAACCTGGCGTGGCAACTAGGCACAGCACCGGGTGATCAGTACTGGGCCAGTGCCGAAGCTTCCCGTAATCTCCACCCGGGGAGACTAGGGCCTCGCTGCGAACAGGCCCAGGAAACGCCCCACGCCCAGACGCAGGCCCCAGCTCAGCCGAACAGCAGCCGGCTGCAGGGCTCCCTTGATCTCGCCACGATCCCCCCGACCAGGCCACGAAAGACCTGGCAGATGGCGCCAACCAGAATCGAAGTGCGTATCCGAGGCAACCTCGGCCACCTTGCAGCCAGGTTCGGGCTCGGCCTGCTCTTCGGATTCGGCTTCGGCGCGCTCATCGGCTTCCCGGTCTTCTTCCTGTACGGCCGAGAGGTTCTTGATAAACACGTCACACGTCCGGCCGAAGAACTTCCCGCCAGTTCTCTGCGATTCGCAGACACAGCCCTTTGCTATCCTCCCTGCCATCCTTTCCTACCCCTTGGGCAAAGGGCTCCCAAAGACCTCGTATCGAGCCACGTTCGTCCGGCTGATGACGCAGCGGAGCCGTTCATTGTGCACGTGGCTGTTGCGCCAGATAATGGACGGCAGACCATACTGCCCTGGTCCTCGGCACTGACGCCACCCTAGGTAGGTTTGGGCGGGTTTGGTCTGAGATTGCTGGTAGTGTCACGGCGTGCCGTAGGACGGCACCACGGGGTTGACATGATCATCGGATGGGGTGAGGTGACAGGCCCGAACGATGACAGCCACGACCGCAGGCGGCAGGCGGTTCCGGACTTCGCCGCTGAGCTTGGCCTGACCCTCCTGCGGTACCGCCTCTCCCAGGGGCTCTCGCTGCGGGGGCTTGCTCGCACCTTGGGCATGAGCGGCCATGGCGGTCTCGGCGAATACGAGAAAGGGCGGCGTATCCCGCCCGCCGACCTGCTCGCCGCGTGGGAACGTGCGCTGCGAGTCCAGCCCGGAGAGCTTAGTTCCCTACGCGGCAAGGCGTTGGCGCAGCGGGCTGCGCGCAGGTGCCACACCTCCCGTACCCCGGCGGTGACCGGTGCCGCTCTCTCGCCGCCATCGGCGCGGCCGGCCCAGTTGCCCCCCGACGTCCCGGACTTCACCGGCCGGGACAAGCAGCTTCACTGGCTGCACTCGGTCGCCGCCCGCTCTGGCGGCATGTCGGGGCCCGTGGCGGTCACGTGGGGTGAACCAGGGATCGGCAAGACCACGCTCGCGATACGGTTCGGCCACATCACCGCAGCGGACTACCCGGACGCGCAGCTGTATGTGAACCTACGCGGCGCTTCGGACCCCCTCGACCCCTCCCACGTCCTGTCCAGCCTGTTGCGCCTGCTCGGTGTCGCTGACTCGGCCGTGCCGTCTGGCGCGGAGGAGCGGACCGCGCTGTACCGGTCCCTGCTGGCGGACTTGCGTGCGTTCGTGCTCCTCGACGACGCCGTCGCCGAGGCCCAGGTGCGCCCACTGCTCCCCGGCGGCCCGCACTGTCTCACGCTTGTGACGAGCAGGGCCGCACTGTCCGGGCTCGCGGGAGCGTACCGGGTGCGGCTGCCCGTGCTCGACACTGGTGAAGCCCGCGACCTGCTCGACAGGATCGCTGGGGTGGGACAGGCCGCAGAGGACCGCGAGCGGCTGGTGCGACTGTGCGGCTATCTGCCGCTGGCGGTCAGGATCGCGGCGACCCGGCTCGCCAACTGGCCCGAGTGGCCGACCGGGTTCCTCGCCGACCGCCTCGAAGACGAACGGTCCCGCCTGGCGGAGCTGTCCTGCGGCGACCTCGAGGTGCGGAGTGCTTTCCTGACCTCCTACCGGGCGCTCGGCGAAACGGGCCGATGGGTGTTCCGCTGCCTTGGCCACATCCCCGCCGCAACCTTTGGTGTCAGCATCGTCGCCGTGCTCACGGACCGCCCCGTGCACGAGGCGGGCGTGTTCCTGGAACACCTGGTGGGCATGGGCCTGCTCCAAACCAGTTCCGAAGCGGGCCGCTACCGGCTGCATGACCTGCTCAAGATCTTCTCGTTCGAGCAGTCATCCCGCGAGGATGACCCGCAGGTGCGCCAGGCTGCGGTGCACCGGATGGCACGCTGGGTGCTGGCGACCGCGCGTGCCGCCGCGGACCTGCTCACCCCGCCGAACCAGGCGTACGGGGCCGCGGACGAGCCCTTCCCGGGAGACAGGGACGCCGCCTTGGCATGGCTGGACGCGGAGTGGCCCACCGTCCTCGGGGCGGCAAGGGCCGCGGGAGAGCACGGGCTGGCGGCGGAGGTGTTCGACTGCCTGTACGCCATGGTGTGGTTCTTCGACCTGCGCTGCCGCTGGGAGCCACTGGGTGAGCTGGCCGAGTGTGCCCACCGGCTGGCATGCGAGGCTGGCCTAGACGAACACCAGGCAGGCGCGCTGAACGCCCTGAGCCTGGCGCACTGGGGGATGGGGCGCGACGCCGAGGCCGCCGACGCGGCACGCCAGGCCATTGGCCCGGCACAACGCGCGGGGGACATCGTGGGAGAGGTGATCGCATGGCGCAGGCTGGGCCTCGCGCTTGAATCGACGGGCCAGTTCTCCGAAGCGTCGCAGGCATACCGCCGGGCCCTCGACATCTCCCGGTCGCACGGAAACACGTGGGATGAGGGGGCATGCCTCAACGGCCTCGGGGCGTGCCTGCGGGCGCTGGGGCGGCCAGGCGAGGCGGCTGACTGTTTCCACAGAGCGCTCGAGTTGCTGATGTCGGCCGACGACACCCGCCGGGCCGCGATGGCCCGCAACAACCTCGGCTTCGCACTCACCGACCTGGGCTCCTTCACGCGGGCACAGCACTGCCACGAAAGCGCGTACACGGCCTTCACCGAGGCCGTGGACGAGTGGGGACAGTCATCGGCGCTCTTCGGGCTGGGCCTGGCCCTGGCGGGGCAGGGCAACGACCAGGCCGCTGTCCTCCAGCTCGAGCAGGCACAGGAGACCCTCCGCCGGATCGGGGAAAGGCGACTGCTCAGGGATGTCACCGATTCGCTGAACGCGCTGTCGGAGAGGCGCGCCAGCTCCCCGGCTGGCGTGGCACGGCCGGAGGACACCGGGAAGTGCGCGGAAGGCCAACAGGACAGCGGACGAGCGGCTGGGTGAACAGGGTTGCAGGCTGGCACGCCGCCGTTGCCCGCACTCGTCACAGGAGGATCCTGCATGGCACACTGTAGGTTCCCGCAGCGCCGTCAGGCGCTGGCACCGCTGACCGCCTCTAGCCTCCTGGGGACAGCCGCCCGCAGGGTGGGATCGTCGGCCAGGATCCGCTGGTGCAGAAGGCGCAACTGCGGGCCAGGTTCAAGGCCGAGCTCCGCGACCATAATCTGGCGGCCAGCACGGTAGACGCCGAGAGCGTCGGCACGGCAACCCAGGCGATACCACGACAACATCAGCAAGGCACGCAGCCTTTCACGCAGCGGGTAACTGGCAACATGCGCGGCAAGCTCAGCAGCCACGGCGTCGCAGCGGCCAAGGGCCAACTCCGCCTCGGCCTTGGCCTCTATGGCCAGCAGCCGACGCTCTTCGAGTGCGGCGGCTGCCGCGCGTATCAGCGGGGACGCCACGTCCGCACACGCCTCACCGCGCCAGAGCGCGAGCGCTGACGTGAAGTACTCGACGGCGGCGGCCATCTCGCCCAGCCTGGCCGCTACAGCGGCCCGCGCCGTCAGGGAGGCAAACTCAGCTAGGTCGAGTTCGTGGTCCGGCACACGCAGCAGGTAGCCGGGTGGACAGGTCAGCAGCGGGCCCGTGGGATCCTGCGCCCGCTGCGAGAAGGCCTGCCGCAGCGCGCAGACGTGCGCCTGCACCTTTGCCCGCGCGGTCGCCGGAGGGGCGTCATCCCACATGACATCGATCAGCCTGTGAGCCGGGACGACCCGGCCGTGGTCGAGGGCCAAAGCCGCGAGGAGCGCCCGCTGGCGCTGGCCAGCCAGTAGAACCTGCCCGTTCGCATTCCTCACTTCGAGGTGGCCTAACACATTGATTTGCACAGATCCTCCGATCAATCTGCTCGGACTGGTCTCAGGGGCCGCGGTGGAAACTCGGCCACCGCGCCGAGGAGATCCTCCTCAGCCACGACAGCCCCACCGCCCGCCAGGGCACCGAGCATGGCCACCGCCACACAGCCAGTTGGCCATCCCCCGACAGTCACGCATGCACGCTAACCCAGGGCCCTGGGTGGACACACGCCGTGACGCCGGGTTGTTGACAATCTGTGGACATTCGCGCTGCGCCAGTCAAAGGGGCATGGTTGCATCGCACCTGGGTCAGTACCAGGCCTGGTCCGCGTTTCCGTTGCAGCCCCACTGAATGGCGTACGCGCCCACACTGGTGCTCGCACCGGAGGTACCGAGGCACATCCCGGAGTGCTCGTCGAGGATGTTCCAGATGGGCCATCCGGTGGACGTCGTACTACCGGTGTAGACCCACAGCCAGGTCTGGCCGGGGTGGCGGTTACAGCCCCGCTGGAGGATGGGAGCCCCCTGGCCGAGCGAACCATCCTGGACACCCAGGCACTTCCCGCTGTTGGCACTGGTGGAGTTCACGAATCCCGGCCCGCACCCGCAGCCGCTGGTACGCATTCCCCACCACTGCTTGGCCGCGCCCGTGTAGGTCCACTGATGGATGCGTGCACCGTCGTTGTGGGACACACGCTCGACGTCCATGTACAGGCCCGAGTTGAGGTCGACCCAAGTGGACGGATCGGGCTCCTCTTCGGCGAGAACCCATTCGCAGTCGTTGTAGAGCTGGCCCTCTCCCCAATAGTAGAAGCACCGGCACACCAGCTCTTCGCTGGTGGCCAGGCCCGTCCACGTATCCCCACTGTTGGCCGACGTTCACGGGTACGGCCTACCGGCCATCGGCACAATCTGGCGGGGTCGTGTCGCGGACGCGGTCACGGAGTGAGCCAGCCGCTGCCCAGCCGCACCCAGCAACGCCATCTTCCGATACGGCAATGGCGGGTACGGCAGCGGCGATTGTGACGACGTTGCCGTGCCAGGCGTCGGTGTGGCCAAGAGGAGGGAATAGCTCCGATGCCCGTCACCGCCGCCACAGTGGCCACGACCGTGGAGAGACGGAACCCGACTCCAGTCACGGCCCCACCCTGGAGCGCCGCGCTCCCGGGCCGGCAGGCTCACAACCGGGCCGGTACCGCGGTGGAGCGGATTCAGCGCCGCGTGGGCGAGATCGCGACCGGCCCAGCCGGATGCCCCCGATTCCTAGCCTGCCCACTGATAAGCCAGGAACAATAGCCCCACCACAGTGGCGAGCGGCGCGCTCACGCCGAGGTAGACGTAGTGCACCCATGACCGGCGAGCTGCCAGCCCGGCGAGCGCGGTCCAGACGGGGAAGAGCACCAGGAGCGTGCGCGGGCAGGTCTGGTACCAGGTTTGCGTGCCGAGCGCGAGCGCGGCGAGCCCGCAGTACACAGCCTCGGGCCAGCGGTGCCAGCAGAGGAACGCGAGCGTGGCCAGGAGCATCGCGGCCATCGCGGCGAACTCTAGCTGGAACTCAAACGCGTAAGCGGCGCTGAACGGGTGCTGGAACGCAGCCCACCAGGTGGTCGTCAGTGCCTGGATCGGGGTGACCAGATGCAGGTCCCAGCCGGCCTGCTGCGCGTTTGTCCAGGCTTGCCAGGTGCCGGTGTGGATCGTCAGGTAGGTCTCGTAGACAGCGGGCCCGGTGAGGGCGCAGCAGGCTTTCGCCGCGTCCGCCAGGCGTGACCCGCGCGGGCCGGTAAGTGCCATCACGGCCAGCGCCGGGATCATGAAGAGGGCGTCCGGGCGGACGAGCCCCGACAGTCCCGCAAGGAGCGCGGCGTGCCACCACCGGCCACGGGTCGCGGCATGCCAGGCCGGGATCGCGAACGCCAGGAACAAGCACTCCGAGTACCCGACCATGAGGAAGACCGCAGCGGGTGCGGTGAGGAGGTAGAGCACCGCCCGGCGCCCCCCTGCGAGCCGGGAGAGCGAGACGACGGCGAAACACCCGGCGACGCCGGAGACGGCCAGTTCGGATAGCACCCAGTTGCGCAGGATCAGGTGCACCGCAGCCAAAGTCATCGGGTACCCGGGAAAGAACACCGCGTTGTGTGCGATCGAGTGCGGCGAGAAGTAGCCGTACTGGGCGATGTTCCTCAACAGGGCCGCGTCCCAGTGCTCGAACACCCCGGCCAGGGGCGCATGACTACGGGCGGTACGGAACACCCACGCGGCAGCCCAGGCCAGGACGAAAAGGGCCAGGTGCGCGGCGGCCCACATGGCCAGCGCCGCACGGTCGCCGGAGCTGAGGCCCAGGCGCCACAGACGCACCCCGCCCAGCAGGCCACGGACCGCCGGCCTGGGTGGCGTCGGCCTGCCTCCCACGTCGTCAATTTGGACGAGTTCCCACTGCCCAGCCGCGTTCATTGGTGGCACGGCGCTGACCGGTCTCGCCGACAGGACACCGGCTCTGGTACGGCCACAGGATTCTCCGGCTGGTTGATGTAATCGCCCGTTGCAGCGGTCTCCAGGGGACGATAGGCGCCGGTCCTCATGAGGTGACTGCGCGGCCAAGGCTGCCTTGTGCCGCTACCAGACCGCTACCGCGTCACTACCGTTTAGTCGATGCCCAGCGGACCCCTGGCGCGCCACCGTGGTCGCCGGACGTGACGCGCGCCCGGATGGTGTTCGCTCAGGACTCAGGTGGGATCCAATACGGGTGCCAGTGGATGTTCAACTGGCCATCGGTCCCCGCGAAGACGTTGTACTGACCACCGATAGGTCCATGTTGCCCGGATCAACATCAGTGATGTCACCACCTGTGTACGTCGAGTTGGTCCGTCCGCCTGATTGTCATATAGACCGGTCCCGCCATTCAGGTGAGCAATATAGACCGTGTGGCTAGGGCAGGAGTTGGTGTTCAGCAGGGCGATGTTCACGTGCTCCACAGCGGGCGTACTCGCTTCGCTGCCGGCGCTGACCACCTTGACCTGCGTCTAGTCGTCAGCGATCAGGTAGCGGCCGGGGAAGGCGGGGATAGCCGGGCGCCCTGATCGAGGACGGCCACCGCGGCGGTCAGGGCCTTGCGGGCGGCGTGAGCCAGCGCGCCGAGCATGAGCTGGGACTCGGCCCGGACCCTGTCCGTCCGGTGGTGCGCGCGCATCTCCGGGTGGCAGGCCACCTTCGGCGAAGCTGCGCGTGACCCGCTGGGCGCCGCGGGCACCGTGCTCGCACCATTGCGGCGCATCACCGAGGTCACGTCATGACGGAAGGCCCGCCGGGGGGCGGGCCTTCCGTAGCGCTCCGGCGGGGCTAGGTGGTGGTGCCTGCCGGGCCGGTCACTTTGCCGATCACCTTCTCCAGGTTCTTGTTCTGGTGCACCTCGCCGAACAGCGCTACGCCCCGGTGCAGTTCGTCCCAGGCTGTCTGGTCCCAGGTGACGGTTGGCACCGGCCCTGGATAGATGGCGCCGAGCTGGTAGCCACCAGCGGCGATGATGTGCGCAGTGGCCTGCGCCCGGACTGAGCCGGCCTGCTGGAGCTGGCGGGCGATCCGCGCTGCCTCCTGCCCAGCCTGGCTGATCCCGTTGCGGCGCCCGTAGAAGTACCCGATCACCCTGATCTCCTGCTCGCGCAGCTCCAGCTTGAGAAGCCGCTCCAGGCTGTAACTCTCGCCAGCGGAGGTGGCTGCCCGGTACGCGGCGCGTTCCTGCGCGGCGGCTGCCCTGGCGAGTTCCTGGAACTGCGGTGACCACTGCACCGTCTGCAGGAACTTCAGCGTCTCGCTGACCGCGAACGAGCGGTAGGGGTGGCTGAAGCAGCACAAGACGCCGCACATGCTCAGCGCGGCAGCCGGGGAGTCGGCGAATATCTGGTTCGCGCCCTCGATCATCTGGGCCACGTCACCGCGCGCGTCCAGTTTCAGCGGCGGCAGGTAGGACACATCTACCCGGAAGATCGGGGGCACCTGGCGCCCCGGCGGCGGGGTGACGCCGGCCATCCGGCGGAGCTCGCGCAACTCCCCAGGAGAGACCCGGGCGGCAGCCCTGGGCTGGCTGGACTGCTGACGGCGTGTTGCCTGAGCCATGGGAGTCCTCCTCGTCTCCCGTCCCAGCCCTGCCTATGGCAGGTTTCCCGAAACTGGCCACGTTACGCCCAGCCAGAACAGCGTCAATACCCTCGAGTGCTACAAAGGGCTATCCGCCTGGGCAGGCCGACGCAGGTCGCGGAGCGTGACCGGCCGGGCAGCCCTCGTGGCACTGAGTCGCTGGTTACGCAGGAATGCAGCAGGCATGGGCCCAGGCTGCACACCTTCTCATCCCCCGCGCCTGAGTGCACGGGCACAGGCTCACCGTGGGTTAGCCGCATCACCACAAAGGCGGCACACCCACGTGACACCAGTGACAGCGAAGCCACCCCTGTGACAGCACCGCGAACCCGGTCAGATGCGGGTTCACCGTTGCGCAAGTCTTCTGGCACCCGGCCAGCCCGCTACGCTGATGTGCTCATGGGCTACACCGACGCACCGCCCGGCTGGTGGCGGGAGTTTATCGTGGCCTCGCCCGCCCGCACAGCCAAGCTGGCCGTGGTCCGGGCGGACGGCTCCCCCCACGTGGCCCCGGTCTGGACCGACCTCGACGGCGACCAGGTCATCTTCATGACCTCAGCGGATACGGTCAAGGGCAAGGCCATCCTGCGCGATCCCCGAGTGTCACTGTGCTGGGACGACGAACAGCCGCCATTCAGTTTCGTGACCATATCCGGGACCGCAGCGACCTCCGCCGACCCCGGTGAACTGCTGCGGTGGGCCACCCGCATCGGCGGGCGGTACATGGGCGCTGACCGTGCGCAGGAGTTCGGGCGGCGCAACGCCGTCCCACCCGAACTCGTCGTGCGGGTCACCCCCACCCGAATCCTCGCCAAGGTCGACGTCGCAAACTAGACCCTCCGGTAACCACCACCCGCCCCACCAACAGCCATACCCAGCCCCGGCCTCGCCCCAGACCCCAGCACACCGCATCGCCGACTTTGCGCCGCTGATGATTGTGTCGGAGGCGTGGGCTGCTGCCGCCCAGATCACCTCTTATGGGCGTGCTGCCACCTCAGCTAGAAGAGATGGCCCCAAGGCGCAGGGGGCCATAATTAGATAGGCCTCCGGCGCGGCCAGACGCGATGATCCGGTCATGACCGAAACTCCGTCCGGGCCCCGCCCCGTGCTCATCAACACCACCGCCGGAACGGTGCGCGGTAGCCAGGAGAACGGTGTGGCCGTCTTCCGCGGCATCCCATTCGCCGAACCGCCCGTAGGTGCACTGCGTTTCGCCGCGCCACGGCCAGTGCAGGGATGGGAGGGGGTGCGGCCCGCCCTGGATTTCGGGCCGCCGCCCCCGCAGGGCATGGGTGTGGCACAGGACGCGCAGGGCGACGACTGGCTGACGGTCAACGTGTGGACGCCCGAGCCGGACCCGGGTGCGGGGCGTGCCGTGATGGTGTGGATCCACGGTGGCGCCTACATGCTCGGCACATCCGGGCTTCCGGAGTTTGACGCCGCCTGTCTCGCCGGGGAAGGCAACGTCGTCGTGGTGACGTTCAACTACCGCGTCGGGGTGGAGGGCTTTGCACTGATCGAGGGCGCACCCGCCAACCGGGGGCTGCTCGATCAGGTCGCGGCTCTGGAGTGGGTGCGCGACAACATCCAGGCCCTCGGCGGCGACCCCGGCCGCGTCACCGTCTTCGGCCAGTCGGCGGGCGCCGGCTCTGTCGCCGCGCTGCTGGCGATGCCCGCCGCGACCGGGCTGTTCCGCAGAGCCGTCGCACAAAGCATGCCGGGCACGTTCTTCACGCCGGAACTCGCCACCGGCATCGCTTCGGTGTGTGCGTCCGAACTGGGCCTGCGGCCCACGGCCGCCGAACTGTCCTCGGTGGACCCGCTTGTGCTGGCCGTCGCGGGGGACGCGGTCACCGCGCGCCTGCCCGAATCCGTGGAGCGGTGGGGCCCGGTCGCGTACCGGTCGATCACGTTCGCGCCCGTGGTCGAGGGGGACTCCCTGCCGGTAACGCCCTGGCAGGCGCTGGCCGGCGGCGCGGGCACGGGCATCGACCTCCTCGCCGGGCACACACGCGACGAGCATCGCCTGCTGAGCCTGCTCGATGGCCTGCTCGGGCAGGTGACGCACGAGCAGGCCGAACAGGCCCTGCGGATCCTCGCCCCGGGCCCGGACGGCGCGCGCCGCTACCGCGAGGGCCTTCCCGGCGCGGGCCCCAACGAGCTGCACGAGACAGTCAACTCGGACTGGCTGTTCCGCATGCCGAGCCTCCACCTCGCCCAGGCGCACCACGACGCCGGCGGCCGGGCCTACGTCTACGAGCTGACCTGGCCCGCCCCGGGCATGGGCGGCATCCTTGGCGCCTGCCACGGCCTCGATGTACCTCTCGTCTTCGGCAACCTGGACCGCGGGCAGCCCGCCACCCTGATCGGCGACGGCCCACACCCCGAGGCGGAAGCGCTGTCCGCACAGATGCGTGCCGCATGGACCCGGTTCGCCGTCAACGGCGACCCCGGGTGGCCCGCCTACGACTCCGAACAGCGCCTGACGCAGGTCTACGACGCACACCCGAAGGTCGCCCCCTACCCAGAAGAGACCTCACGCCTCATCTGGCAGCACCACACCTTCGCCCCGCTGACGCCTCCGAGATCATCTCCCGGCAACACAGCACACCCGGAGCCGAGCCCGAGGTTAGGTGACCCGCGCGGGCACGCCAGATCAGCCCATTCTGCGCGGCCCAGCCGGTGATCGCCGGGAGCTCTGCAGCCACGCCGAACGGCGGGACTGCGCGCAGCGACCGCGGAGCAGTGTTGGTCGCTGAGCGCGATCGGTCCGCGAGCCCGCATATGCCGGACCGCCGGCTCGGCACGGTCGGCTGAGCCGTGCCGGGGCTTCCTGCCCGCACTCAGATCTCTCCTGTTCTGCGCGGGCCGACGCTCCACGAGCAGCAGTTTCGCTGCGGAGCAGTCCAGTTCCTTGGGAGGTCGAGGTGGCACGTTTAAGCGGTCACGCGGACCCCTTCCGTAGAAGGTGGTCTTGGGTGAGACCTCTTCTGGGGGGCTCCGGGGTAGCCCGGTTCGTTCGCGTGTCTGCCCTACGCTGTCGTCCAGGCCAGCCAGTCCGGCGATGGCACTCCGACCGGCACCGTCACCTTCTTCGTCTGCAACCCGGCCCAGACGAGCGGAGGGGCCCGCCCGGACCCGAACGGCACCCAGGTCGGCAACCCGGTCACCACGCAAGCGGTCAGCGGGTCGAGCCCGCCCGCGTCGTCCGCTGACTCCAGCGCGGTCACCGCCAACATGACCGGCACCTGGTGCTTCCGCGCCGTGTACACCCCGGGCGGGGCCAACGGGAGCAACTACACCGGATCGAGCGACGCCACCTCCGGTGAGTGCTTCACCGTCACCGACACGACATCGAGCACCTCGGCCCAGGACTGGCTACCCAACGACACAGCAACCATCAGCTCGGCCAATGGCGCGCCACTGAGCGGGACGCTGTCCGCCCAGCTCTACACGGGAGACAACTGCGGTGTCACCTCAGGCGCCGTGGTCGGCGGGCAGCTCTATTCCAAGACGCTGCCGGGAACCAGTTCCTCGGCGACACTGACCACGAGCAACACCACCTTCAAAGTCACCGCCAGCGCAAGTGTCTCTTGGCTGGTCACCTTCACCAGCACCGATCCCAACGTGTCGGGCTCCAGCCACTGTGAATCGACGAGCCTGACCATCAACAACTGAACCTGACGGAAACCCGGCTCAGACCAAGACCGCACCGACGAGAAGGGGGCCGGAACAACCGGCCCCCTTCCCTCCCTACCACGAGACCAGGCCTAGATCGAGCCCTGGCCAATGCGGACCGCGAGGCCAGCTGATGTTTGGTATTTATTGGTGGGATAGCACGCGTGTTACGCCTGCAACGATGGTGCTTGCCAGGATCCATCCTGATGCTATGACTGCTGCCGCAAGCCATTGCCGCCAGCCGTGAGGGTCAAACGAGTTTTCCTGGCCGAAGTTGATTATTGGGAGCAGTAGGTCCAGGGTATACAGCGCGGGGTTGAAATCAGGTGATCCGTTACGTTCTAATGGTGATGGATGTTTGAGGGCGAAGGTGACTGTTCCGATGAGGAACAGTCCCGTAAGCCCTTTTCCTCCAGCGATGAAGATGGCCTCATCGCTTGCCTCAGTGGCGAGGCCGTGTCAAGCACCACCGCGATGGCAGATCTTGTGAATGGCCTGGAAGTTAGACTCATACGGGGGTACATGCTCATGGAGCTCTTTGCCGACTACTTCGCGTCGTGGCTTTTCGGGTTAGTCGCTGACAAGAGCAGCAGATGGCTCGTCAGTCTCGTCATCGGCGACGATCTGGACCGTGAACTACGCCGGGCGGCCCGCGCCGCCGTTGCCTGCACCGTGCGGGAAGTGCTGCCGGCCGGCGTCCAGGACGTCGACAGCGCCGCCGGGTTCCTTATCGAGGCCATTGACGATTCGTTCGCGAGGCGGCCGGCTGGTGACCTGACCCATGCCAGGCATGCGACTTTGCTGGAGGCGCTGGATGCTGGCATCGCGGCGCGTATCCTCCCGATCGGGGAGATACTGCATGGCGACGGCGCCGTGCGACCCGTGGGTATCTCGTCGCTGGATGTGGCTCAGGAACTGAGTGTCCAGCTAGTGCGGGAGATTGTCTTGCGCGGTGCCCGCGGCGGGCCTCTCAAGCCGCTGGCTGACCAGCTCAATGCCGATGTCACTCACCTGCAGGGCGAGCAGACGCTGGCGGTGCTCGGGCGGCTCGCCGACACGGTCACGCAGGCGCTCGCGCACCTCGAGGAGGCTAACGCCGGGCCGCGAGCGATGAGCACCCTGCCTGCAGATGCGGAGGCGTTTACGGGCCGGCAGGCGGAGGTCGAGCGGCTCATCGGAACCCTTCGCCAAGACGGTCTGGCGCAGGGCGTTGTCACCGTCGACGCGATCAACGGGATGGCCGGAGTCGGCAAGACTGCGCTGGCCGTCCATGTTGCGCACCTGCTCGCTTCCCACTTCCCCGACGGCCAGTTGTATGTGCACCTGCACGGCCACACCCCGGGACAGCGGCCCGTCCGCCCGTTGTATGCTCTGTCGGCGCTGCTGCTGGAGACGGGCTTTCCTCCCGACAGGATCCCGGCTGGCCTGGAAGAGTGCGCCGCGGTCTGGCGGGGCCACATGGCGCACCGCAAGGTGCTGCTGCTTCTTGACGACGCCGCCAGCGCCGCGCAGGTACGGCCGCTGCTGCCAGGAAGCGCCGGAAGCCTGGTGCTGGTCACCAGCCGGCAGCGGCTTACAGCTCTTCCCGGAGCCCGCGCCATCACGATCGACGTCTTGTCCCCTGAGCATGCCGCCGACCTTTTCGTGCGACTGGCGGGCCGTGATGGTCTCACGGCCGGTGACCCGGCGGTGGCTGAGGTGGCGCGGCTGTGCGGAAACCTGCCGCTGGCGATCAGCCTGATGGCCGCGCAGCTCATGTGCCATCCAGCCTGGACACCTGCCGACCTAGCTGCAGATCTGGAGTCAGCGCAGTCCAGGCTGGGCTTGATAGTCGCCGGGGACATCTCCGTCGCACGGGCGATCGGCTTGTCCTACCGGAACCTAAAGCCAGGCCAGCGGCGGCTCTTCCGCCAGCTCAGCCTGTGCCCGGCCGCTGAGGTAGATGTATATACCGCTGCGGCTCTCGACGCCGCAGACCTGAAGGCCACCGCCCGGCGGCTCAGGGAACTGTCCGAGTACAACCTACTGCGCGAGAACTCCAAGGGCCGCTACAGCCTCCATGACCTCATCCGCGAGTACGCCCGCGCGCGTGCTCCCGGGGATTCCTCCAGGCAGGCCAGGGCCGCCAGGCGCCGGCTGCTGGACTACTACCTTCACTGCGCACGGGCCGCCGACCGCTATCTGCACCGGCGAACAGCAACTGGGATCCCTGGCGCAGTGACCCACCCCCCGTCAGCGGTGCCGCAGATCGAGAACTGGCGCGATGCCCTCCGGTGGATGGACGCCGAGCACGTAAACGTGCACGACGCCACCCGCTATGCCGCCCTGCACGGCTGGCCACAGCACGCCATAGCGATCCCAGCCGCTATGAACAGCTACCTGCGCAGCACGGGAAACTGGAACGAATCTCGCGAGCTCACCAGCGTCGCCCTCCGCTCAGCGACAGCCCCCGGCGGGCAGGCCGCCAGGCCCTCCCTTCTTTGCGACCTGGGTGACCTGCACTACTTTGCGGGAGAATTCGACAGCGCCACCGATACCTTCACCATGGCCCTGGAGCTGGCACGTGACCTCCATGACCAGCTCGGCGAAGCTAACGCCCGGCTGCGGCTCTCCGCTGTGCAGACAGTGCGGGGACACGCGGACGAGGCCCTCGCCAGCATTGACCTGGCGGCGCGCATCTGCCATGACCTGGGAGACCTGCCCGGGCAGGCATGCGCGGCCATCTACCGGGGCGTAACGCAGTTCCACACCGGTCGGTTCGGTGAAGCCGAGCAGAACCTGTCCTCCGCCCGGGACATGTACCGTGCGCTTGGCATTCCGGGCGGGGAGGCCGATGCTCTCGGCTGGCTGGGCGCAGTCCAGCATGAGACAGGGCGCCTGGAATCGGCTGAGGCAAGCCTTACCCTGGCTGCGGATATGCACCACCAGGCCCGCGACCGGCTACAAGAGGTCGGCGATATCTACTATTTGGGCGCTGTTCAGCGGGATGCGGGGAAGTTCGAGGCCGCCACTCAGAACCTTCAGCTGGCCCTGCAGGTGTACCGCGACAGTGGCGACCTATTCGGCGAGGCGGGAGTGCTCAACCAACTGGGGAGACTGGAAGCAGAACAGGCAGCCCAGACACCCATTCCTTCATCCGGCCAGGAACGCGCCAGGACCGCGCTGGCCAGGGCGCTGGAACTCTACCGAAGCTTCAAGACGAAGATCGGCGAAGCTGAAGTCCTCAATACCCTCGGCAGGCTGGACCTGACCTCCGGAGACTACCGGCAAGCCCGCACGCACCTTGACGCCGCACTGGCCCGGGCTGAGGAGTCCGCCAGCAAACCAGAGAAAGCACGCGCCCTTGAGGGCATCGCTTTGTGCCTGATCGAGTCCGGCGAGCACCCACAAGCCATTGAACTCCTGCGGCAGGCCCATGCCATCTACCAGGAGATCAAGTCACCACACGCCCAGAGGGCCGAAAGACTCCTGAACGACCTGGCCAACACTGAAGAAGACCCTTGCTGACCTGGCAAGAGCTATCTGTAATGACCCGAGAGGTTGGTGACGCGGCTGGTGGGCGGGAGGCCCTTGAGCGGGTGCGTCCCCGGTGACAGTTGCAGGCGTGGAGCCCGGGTCAAGGGCGCTGCGGCGGTCGGATTCTGACTGGTAGAGGCGGGCGTAGGCCCATTCGTCCGCTAAGGCACGGTGGAATCCCTTGACCCTGCCGTTGGTCTGGCCCAGTAGGGCCGAGTGCGCTTGTGGGTGATCCTAAGGCCGACGCAGGCGGCAGCCCAGTCACGGGACTGGCAGCAGGCAGCATTGTCGGACAAGACCATCTGCGCGAGTGTCCGGCGAGCTTTGCCTTTGAACACGATTCCGCAGGTGGTGGCATGCCCACTGCCAGCCCATGATGACGGGCTTGCGTTCAGGGTTCTGGCGCCCGGTCACCCGAGGTTGCCATCGTTTCGGTATCGCGGTAGGTGGCAGCGAGGTGGTCTTGGAGCTCAGCATGGCGGAACTGGTAGGCAGGGCCGACGGCGCGGAGCAGGCCGAGGCGGTGCGCGTCATCCAGGAACGGCATCAACGTGCGCGGCAGCCGACCGGCGCGGGCCAGCCGATAGGTGGCGATCAGGTAGGCCATCCAAGCGTGATGGTATCCGGCCACAAGTCCGGCTGTGAGCCCGAGTGTTAGCCCGCACGCGGGCCCGACCGCAAACCCGAACCCGGGCGTGCCCGCGAGTCCCGCCGCGAGCCCGGTTGCCAGGCCGCCCGCCAGCCCAGACGCCAGCCCGACCGTGGTGGCGCGCATGAGGTTGAGAGCCCGGTCGGCCTGCCAACTGGTCAGTGGCGTATCAGCTTGGCCTGTTGGCGTCGGGGCCTCAGCCCATGCCGTAATCGCGGCTGCGAGCCCGTAGGTCAGCCCGGCAGCCAGCCCCACCGCGAGCCCGGCCGTGAGCCCGAGCGTGAACCCGAACGCAAGCCCAGTCACCACTCCCATCAGTAGCCCGAGCGTGACACCGAGGGCGAGCCCTAACGCGAACCCGCGGCTAAGCCCGCGCGCGGACCCAAGTACCCGTCCGCGCAGGCGAAGGTCGGCAAAGCCAGGCGGCTGGCGTGACCAGGACCGCGCCGCGAACCCGACCACGACTCCGCCCGCCAGGCCGAACCCGCCTCCTGTGAGCCCGGAAAGCAGGCCGGTTTTCAAACCCTCCGCAAGCCCGTCCGCGAGTGTGATCGCGAGCGTGATCGGAAGGGTGATCGCCAGCCCGGCCATGAGCCTGGTGGCACGTGTGATCGCGTGGGTGTCCTGGGCCAGGCGCCACCAGGCAAAGTCGCGGGTGCCGATGGCGCCGCCGGCCGGCAGGTGGGTCAGGTGATGGGCGTGGCAGCCGAGCCCGCGCCGCACCTGGGCGGGGTCGTGGTGGCGGCGGGGCCGGAACAGGTCGGCGGGGTCGCTGCTTGGTGGCCGGGTGCTGATGAGGGCTCCGATGAGCTGGTCGAACAGGTGGGCGCGCATCGCGGCGGTGCCAGGGAAACGGCCGGGGGCAAGCAGGTCTGCCGGGTCAGCGGCCGGGGTGATGTAGACGGCGCGCAGCAGCCACAATCCGAGCGCGCTGGCACAGATGTCGGCCAGTGAAGCGATCGGGCCGCCCAGTTGGGCGGGGTCGGCGCGCAGGCGGTCTAGGACCGGATCCCACACAGGCCGCGCTGCCGGAGACAGGCACCGGTACAGATAACCCGCAGCCGTGGCAGGGTCCAGCGGATCAGGTTCGATGACCACGGCCGAGGTGAGCACATCCCTTGCCTCGTCCACAGCGCGGCCGTACTCAGTGGTGCGGCTGGTCACGATGAGCTGGTCCCTGTCGCCCAGGGACCGGTTGAGCGCGGTGATCACCGCAGCCTGCACGGGCGGGGAGAGTTCATCCAGGCCATCCAGCACCGGCAGGATCTCCCCACGGTCCGCGAGGATCCTGGCCGCGTTGGAACCCAGACCTGCGGCGCGCAACGCTGGGTAGTCCTGGGCCAGCCGCACAGCCAGCCAGTCCCCTAGCAGAGGAAAGGCATGGGTGTCCCAGCCCGCCACCGACAACAACACTGGAACTGGCTCGTCGCTGTGCCGGGTCTCCAGCAGTTGCCGCAGCAGCTGCACGGCCAGGGTGGTCTTGCCTGTGCCCGGCCCGCCCAAGATGACCAGGCGGCGACGGCGCATCGCGCGGAACTCACCGGCCAAGGCGGTGATGTCGTCGCTGGAGGCGGTCAGCCACAACGAGGCAGGAGTCAGGTTGGCGGGGTGGTCCATCATCTCCCTCCGTGTGAGCTGCCACCGCACCGGGATCGGGTCAGGGTCATCCAGCGACCGCAGCCTCGCCTCAGTGCGCCACTGCTCGCGGACCACCCCGGCCAGCAAATCCTTGGCTTTTGCCACCTCAGGCGTGGTCGCCGCTACCTGGGAGATGGAGTTGCGCGACCACCACCACAACGGCAACGCCAGTGGCGGGACCATCAGCACGACCGCTACCAGCTGCGCGACATTCGCGGCGACCAGCAGACCGCCCCTGCCTCGCAGCGCCAGCCCGACCACCGCGAGCGCCAGCATCAGGGCTAGCATTCCGGCCCACAGCGCAACCCCATACCGCCAGCGGCTGCCACCCCTCGCCATGACCGTCATCCTGGCAACCCGTGCATCGTCGCGCACCCTCTGGACACAAGTCGTGACCAACCCACCGAAATACGTGAAGGAGTCATCCCTGCGGGTCCGGCGGATGTCGCGCCGTTGACAGCAACATCCGCCAGGCCTTGCGAGCATTGCCGCGCCACATCGGTGAGCGTGGCACCCTCATCCAGGACTTCCAGCACCACCCGGTACCGCTGCTCCACCAAACCCAGCTCCACCAGCACACCCGGCCCCCTCCCTGCGACCAGCACTTGATCGCAGGCAAGCGCCCAGGCAGCCCAAAAGCGCGCAACTCACACGGAGTGTCGCGGACCTACCGGAACTACCGTCGCCCACCTACCGGAACCGCGTCCGCAACCGCGTCCGCAAACTGTCGCCCAGGAACCGGAACTCAGGTGTCCAGCATCTACCGGGACCGCACACCGACCGGTAATGGTGCAACTCGATGACAAGTTGATGACAAATGATCAAGGCCTGGCCACCATAAGCGGTGACCAGGCCTGTGACGTGCGACTTACCTGGTAGCCCCGACCGGATTTGAACCGGCGCTACCGCCTTGAGAGGGCGGCGTCCTGGGCCGCTAGACGACGGGGCCAGCGCACGTAACGGTAGCGCACCCTGGCGAGACCCGCCAAACCGTCCTCCGTATTTGGGCCCGATACCAGGTGGGCAGGGCCATGTGTGACAGCGAGGCACCGCGGGGGCGGGCGGCGGTCCGCATGGCTGTCCGAAACATGGGTATTTCCGGCGTGTGCTGATATACATCATCGTGCTACTGGTCGTAGGGCTGGTGGTGGGTGGGATCGCTCGCCTGCTCGTACCTGGGCAGGACCCGATCGGCTGCCTGGGCACGATCGCCGTGGGCATCTTGGGGTCGCTCGTCGGCGGGTTCCTGGAAAACTTGATCTTCTACCACAGCCTGTCGGTCCACCGTTTCCGTCCCGTAGGGCTGATCGGGTCGGTTATCGGCGCGGTCATCGTCCTCTTGCTGCTGCGCTGGAGTGGCCTCGAAGCAGGACACCGGCGGCGTCACTGAGACTGGGTGGGAGCCCGGTCGCCGCCCGGCTCTGGTTCGGCTACACTTCACACGCGCGAGCGAGCAAACCCCCAACACCTGGCGGCCATGCTCACTCCTGTGGGGTATGGGGTAATTGGCAGCCCGACGGGTTCTGGCCCCGTTAGTCTAGGTTCGAGTCCTGGTACCCCAGCGGTTAACGCTGGTTGCTGGCCTTTCGGCCAGCTTCGACAGGGCCCCGGCATTGGCCCGGGGTCCGAATCGCGGCGCTCCTACATTGCGGTGGTCTCGGTTCGGTTTTCCACCTCTGACCGTGCCCCCACGTGATGGTGCGGTTGGCCTCTCTTCTGCTTCTCCCTGCCTCCGCCTCCTCTGGCCCGCGTCGCCTCTGCCTGCGCCTCCCCACCCACGCCTCCCCTGACCGACCCCTCCTCTGCCCTGCTCCGCCTGTGGCCACCTCCTCGGCCCCACGCCGCATCCCTGACTCCTCCTCCGCTGCCTGCGGCGTCTCTGGGGCTTTCTGGGGCGTGTGGTGCCTAGGCTGGACTGGTGGGTGACGCGAGTGGGGCTGTGCGGGGTCCGCGGGTGGTGCGGGTGAGGGTGGCGCCGTCACCAACGGGTGATCCGCATGTGGGAACGGCCTACAACGCTTTGTCCAACCTGGCCTTCGCCCGCAAGCACGGCGGGCAGTTCGTGCTCCGGATCGAGGACACCGACCGCTCTCGCTATGCCGAGGGAAGCGAGGAGCAGATCCTCCAGGCGCTGCGGTGGCTGGACCTAGAGTGGGATGAGGGGCCGGACGTGGGTGGCCCGTATGGGCCCTACCGTCAGTCGGAGCGGCTCAGCAGCTACCAGGCCGCTGCACAGCAACTGCTCCAGCAGGGCAATGCCTACCACTGCTGGTGCTCAACCGAACGGCTGGCCCAAATGCGCCAGGAACAGCAGCGCGCCAAACAGCCGACCGGTTATGACCGGCTCTGTCATGGCAAGACACGACAGGAGCGGGCAGCCCTGCCGGGCTTCAGCAGCGAGCCGGTGGTGCGCATGCTCATCCCCGACGACCCGCCGCTGAGCTTCACCGACCTCATCCGGGGTGAGGTCCACGCGCCCCGCCCGGACGACCAGGTGGTCCTGAAAACCGATGGGTTCCCGACCTACCACCTCGCGGTGGTCGTGGACGACCATGCGATGCGGATCAGCCATGTAATCCGCGGGGAGGAATGGATCAGCTCCACCCCCAAGTACCTGCTGCTGTTCGACTGGTTTGGCTGGGACAGGCCCCAGTTCGCACACATGCCGCTGCTACGCAACCCCGACCACTCAAAGATCAGCAAGCGGAAGAACCCGGCTGCCCGCCTGCTGTGGTTCCAGGATCAGGGTTACCTGCCACAAGCCCTGCTCAACTTCCTGGCGCTGATGGGTTACTCCATGCCAGACGGCCGGGAAGTGTTCAGCCTCGCCGAGATGGTGGCGGAGTTCAACCTGTCGCGGGTGAGCGCTGTCGGCCCGGTCTTCGACGTGGACAAGCTCGAATGGCTAAACGGCCTGTACCTGCGGTCGCTGTCTGACGAAGACTTCCTGTGCGCAGCCCAGCCCTTCCTGCCAGCCGGTGTCCACACCGACGACCTCGCGTGGGTACTCACCGCCGTCAAGGAACGCACGAAGAAGCTCTCTGAACTGGCTGAGGAACTCGACTGGCTGGCCGCCGACCCGGAGGTTCCGGCGGATGAACTGACCAGCCAACTCGATGCCGCGACCGCGACGGGTGCCCTGACAGCGGCGGCCACGGCCCTGGAGGCGGTGGACCCGTTCGATCCCACCACCATCGAGAAGGCCCTGGACCTGGCGTGCACCGAGCAGGGCCTCAACCGGCGCCGCATGTTCATGACGATCCGGATAGCTGTGACCGGCAAGCGCGTGTCACCGCCCCTGCACGAGACCGTCGCAGCCCTCGGCCGCGAGCGCGCCACATCCCGTCTCCGCTCCGCGGCGGCCACACTCACCACCTGACGGCCTGGCCGGTGCCTGGCGTCCGGTGCTTGCTGCACTCAGCCCGGAGGTCCGGGGTCGTCCGGGTGATCATAGGGTTGGGGTTCGGTGGTGTAGGTGCGGGCGTGTGGGAGTCGCCAGACCATGACGCCGGGTTGTGGCTGGTCGAGGTGCCAGCCCTGGACCTGTTTGGCGCGGTGGTGCCGCCTGCACAGGGGCGCCAGCGAGCATTCACAGGTCCGCCCGCCCTGCCCGTAAGGGATGGTGTGGTCAAGATCACACGCGGCTGCCGGGCGGCGGCAGCCGGGGAAGCAGCACGTCCGCTGCCGCACACGGACCCGGTGCGCCAGCCCCGATGGCGGCCGGTAATGAGCGGACTCGCTGTCATGGTCACAGGTGGTGGCCGCGCACGGCCCAGGACGCGGTCCTCTACGGCGCGCGCCTGGTCATCGGTGAGGCCCACGACCCAACTGGTGACCGCAAGGGCTTTCACCCGGTCGATCTCACCGGCGGCCAGCGCCGCCGCAGTCTTCGGCAACCGGGCCAGCCCATCGGCGAAGTCGAGCAACTGGCCAGCACCCCGGGTGGTCATCCGGAGCAGCGCCGCCACCTCATCAGCCACATGCTCCACCAGGTGTGAGTCAGCACCAGCCGTCACCTGGTCCCGTCGGCGGCGGTCCAGTTCAGCGAGCCCAGCCAACTCCCCGGCGGCCGCCCAAGACCCCAGCCGACGCCAGGCCAGAATCAGGCCACCCAGCTCATCATCACTGAGCCCACCCAGACCGTCCGCCCACGCCCGCTCCGCCAGCCCAGCCAGACCACTGCCGGGGGTGACACGGTCCGCCGCCGCGTTGCCAAAACCCACCCCGTCGCAGAAACGCCGTGACCCTACCGACCATGGCACCTCCATGACGGGTCTAGCGGCAGGCTCGGCTGCATCAAGGTCTGCCTCGTCCTCGGCAAGGCGGTACCACTCAGCCAGTTCCTCGGGGGAGGGGTCCCGGACCGGCCACACCCCGTCCTGGACAGAGAGGCCGGGGTCGGCCAATTCCCGCACCCAATCGGGCCACTCCGCCACCGGCAGCAAGCTGGTGGCCGCGCTGCCACCAGCCGTTGGTGCCGCTGCCGCCATAGCCGCCGCCTCCCCAGTAACCCCAGTGCCAGTATCGATCACAAGTTCGATTACTGCCTACAACCTAGCGGGGGCCACCGACAAAACGGATCCCTGGCGCGCTGGTGGGTTTGTGATCTTCTGGAGAGAGGCGAGCGGGGACGCCGGGAGCGGTGCTCCTACTCGTACTCGCTGTCCAGCACCGGATTGGTGAGGGTGCCTACGCCTTCGATGGACACGGAGACCTCGTCGCCCACGGCTAGTGGGCCTACCCCGGCGGGCGTGCCGGTCAGGAGGACGTCACCGGGGAGCAGGGTCATGACGGCGCTGGCGTAGGCGATGAGCGTGGGGATGGTGTGCAGCAGGGCCGAGGTGCGGGCCTGCTGGCGGACCTCCCCGTTGACGGAGGTTGTCAGCTCGACGTCCGCTGCGTCGAGGTCCGTCTCGATCCACGGGCCCAGTGGGCAGAACGTGTCGAAGCCCTTGGCGCGGGCCCACTGGCCGTCGCGTGCCTGCAGGTCGCGGGCGGTGACGTCGTTGGCGCAGGTGTAGCCGAGGATCACGGAGTCCACCTGGTCGGCCGGGACGTCGCGGCACAGGCGGCTGACCACCACGGCCAGCTCGCCCTCGTAGTCGACCCGCTGGCTCAGGGTGGCCGGGTAGCGGATCGGGTCGGACGGCCCACACACGGCAGTGGAGGGCTTGAGGAACAGGATGGGCTCTTCGGAGGGCTCGTTGCCCATCTCACGGGCATGGTCGGCGTAGTTCCTGCCGACCGCGAGCACCTTGCTCGGGAGTACCGGCGCCAGCAGGCGGACGTCAGCGAGCGGGTACGTCACCCCGGTGAGCGCAGCCCCCTCCTTGCCTCCGAATGGGTGGCCTGCCAACTGGGCCACGACGTCCTCGGCGTCGGGGCCGTCGCCGCGGGCCGAACCCACCACCCCGTAAGCGACCTCACCCTCTGCGACGAACCTCACGATGCGCACGGGCTGTCCCATCCCTCCAGTCGGCACCGGCCGACCGCCGGCCAGTGCCGATGCTAGTGGCCAGGCAGAGGGTCGCTCGTAGCTGGCCCGCCTACTGGCGGTAACCCTCTACCTCGGTCACTGGACGGACGTGGGCCTCGTTCGGGTCCTGGCCGAACTCCCGCCTGGCCCGGCGCTGCCGGAGCAGGTCCCAGCACTGGTCCAGCGCCGCCTCAGCCGCAGCGAGTTCCTGCCGCTCCTCGTCACTGGACAGCTCACCGGCGATCACTTTGGACCGCAGACGGTGCTCGGTCTCGATGAGGTCATTGATGTTGGCCAAGATTTCCTGGTCGTCCATGCGGTCAACCGTAGCCCTGCACAGGCCTGTCTGTGACCAGCCCCACGATGGCGCGAAACGGTCAAATCCCGCAGACTGGCTGCATGAGCAGTGCTGAGACCTTCCCCTCTCGTTGCGATGTCGTGGTGGTCGGTGGTGGCCACAACGGGCTGGTCGCCGCCGCCTACCTGGCCAAGGCAGGCAAGTCCGTGCTGGTCTGCGAGCGGCTGGACCACCTGGGCGGGCTGGCAGTCTCCGAGCAGGTCTTCCCCGGGGTGCAGGCGCGCCTGTCGCGGTACTCCTACCTCGTCAGCCTGCTGCCTGCCTCGGTCATCGCCGACCTGGGACTGCGGGTCGAACTGCGGCACCGCCGGATCGCCTCATACACGCCCACGAACGGCAGTGGGCTGCTGGTGGACTACGGTGACCGGTCCCGCACGCGGGCATCGTTCGGCCGAGTCACCGGCAGCAGGTCGGCGTGGCAGGCGTGGCAGGACTTCTACGCCCGGGTGAGCGCTGTCGCACAGCGAGTGTGGCCCACGGTGGTGGAACCACTGCGCTCCCGCGAACAGATGCGGGCACTCGCCGATGACGACGAGACCTGGGACGCACTGGTCGAGCAGCCCATCTCGCAGGCCCTCACAGCCCGGTTCGGCAATGACACGGTGCGGGGGGTCGTGCTCACCGACGCCCTGATCGGGACGTTCGCGAGGGCCAGCGATCCGAGCCTGCGGCAGAACCGCTGCTTCCTCTACCACGTCATCGGGAACGGCACCGGGGCCTGGGACGTGCCCGTGGGTGGCATGGGCGCGGTCAGCGCCGCGCTGACCCAGGCAGCCGAGGGGGCGGGCGCACTGCTGCGCACGCGGGCGGAGGTGACCGCCATCGACCCGGATGGCGCGGTCACTGTGGCAACTCAGGACGGCGAGCATACCGTCGCCGCTGGCCACATCCTCGCGAACGTGGCCCCGGCCATCCTGGACCGCCTGATCAACGCAACCCCGGCCAAGCCACCTGCCTCCCCAGCCACCGGCGACGCCGGCCACTGCCCGCAGCCGTTCCCGGAAGGCGCCCAGCTCAAAGTCAACATGGTGCTCGCCAGGCTGCCGAAACTGCGGGACCCCCTGGTGGCGAGCCAGGACGCCTTCGCGGGCACGTTCCACGTGAACGAGGGATACGCCGCGCTCGATGCCGCGTACTGCCAGGCTGAATCGGGCGACCTCCCCGCCGTGCCCCCGTGTGAGGCCTACTGCCACTCCCTCACCGACTCCTCGATCCTCGATGAGTCGCTGGCAGCCAGCGGCGCACACACCATGACCGTGTTCGGTCTGCACATGCCGACCCGGCTGTTCCGCACGGACCCGCAGGCGGCACGCGAGGCCGCGCTCACCGCCACGCTGCGGTCCCTTGACTCGGTGCTGGCTGAGCCACTCGAGGACTGCCTGCTGCGCGACGCGGATGGCAGGCCGTGCCTGGAGGCCAAGACCCCGGCGGATCTGGAGGCCGAGGCAGGCCTGCCCGGAGGCCATATCTTCCATACGGACCTGGCCTGGCCGTTCGCGGACGACCCGACTGACGTGGGCCGCTGGGGCGTGGAGACGGCCTATCCGCGGGTGCTGGTCTGCGGCGCGGGCGCCCGCCGCGGCGGTGGAGTCAGCGGCATCGGCGGCCACAACGCTGCCATGGCCATCCTTCGCGGCGTACCCCGCGGCGCATCTTAGACTGCGCCTGTGAACCGCGAGCCGACCCACAGCCAAACCCTGACGACCATTACGCCACCCAGCACACCGGCCGACCCTGCCCCCGTGCTGCCCCGGGCCGCCGCAGTCCGCCCGGCCGAGCGGACCAACCACGGGGACACCGTGGTCGACCCCTACGCGTGGCTGGCCCACAAGGACGACCCGGAGGTGATCGCCTACCTGGAGACGGAGAACGCCTACACCGACGCGATGACCGGCGGGCAGGCGAAGCTGGCGGAGACGCTCTTCAGCGAGATCAAGGGACGGACACAGGAGACTGACCTCTCGGTCCCCAGCCGCAGGGGCGACTGGTGGTACTACACGAGGACGGCCGAGGGCCAGCAGTACCCGACGTACTGCCGGCGCCCCGTCCTGCCCGGACAGACCACGCCGCCAGTGGACGCGGCCCCTGGTGAGGATGAGCAGGTCCTGCTGGACTGCAACGAACTGGCCAAGGACAAGCCGTTCTTCTCCCTCGGCGTCTTCAACGTCAGTCCCGGCGGCCACCTGCTCGCCTACTCGACGGACCTCGCGGGCAACGAGCGATTCACACTGCAGGTCAAGAACCTCGTGACCGGGGAAACCGCCCCGGACGAGGTCCACGAGACCTACTACGGGTGCGCCTGGACCAGGGACTCCTCTGCGCTGTACTACACCACCGTTGACGCCGCCTGGCGGCCCAACAAGCTATGGCGGCATGTAATCGGGACGCCAGCCAGCGAGGACGAGGTCGTCTTCACCGAGCCAGACGAGCGGTTCCGTGTCTCGGTCCACTTGACCCGCAGCGAGCGCTACGTGGTCATCACCGCCGAGAGTTCGCTGACGAGCGAGGTGTGGCTGGCCGACGCCCAGGACCCGACAGCCCGGCCCCGACTCGTCCTGCCCCGCCGCCACGGCGTCAAGTACTCCGTGGAGGACCAGTCAGGCGCCGACGGCGGACGCCTGCTCATCCTGCACAACGACGACGCGCTGAACTTCACGCTGGCGTCCCTGCCGCTGGCCGCCCCCATGCCCACCGACGCACCCGCCACCCCGCTGGCCAGCCCGGCGGACCTCGTCCCACTGATCGCGCACCGGGACGACACGAGGCTGCTCGACGTGGACGCCTTCGCGGGGCACTTCGTGCTCCACTTCCGGCGGGACGGGCTGACCGGCCTGAGGATCTACGCCAGCGACGGCACACAGCGGGAGGTCGGCTTCCCGGAACCGATCTACGCGGTGTCCCCTGGATCCAACCCCGAGTACAGCTCGGGCCTGTTCCGGCTGTACTACGAGTCACTGGCGACCCCGGACTCGGTCTACGACGCCGACATCAGCACCGGCGAGCTGACCCTTCTCAAGCGGAGGCCGGTCCTGCCACTGCCGGGCCGGGGGGACTACGATCCCACGGAATACGAGCAGCACCGCGAGTGGGCGACCGCCAGCGACGGCACGGCCATTCCGATCTCGCTGATCTGCCGCAAAGGCACGCCGCTGGACAACAGCTCACCCCTGATGCTCTACGGGTACGGCAGCTACGAGCACTCCATCGACCCCTATTTCTCGATCTCCCGGCTGAGCCTGCTCGACCGCGGTTTCGTTTTCGCGATCGCACACGTCCGCGGCGGTGGCGAACTGGGCCGCCGCTGGTATGAGGACGGCAAACTGCTCCACAAAACCAACACGTTCACTGACTTCGTGGCCTGCGCCGCGCACCTGGTCGCCACGGGCTGGACGTCGGCGTCCCGGCTGGTCGCCCGCGGCGGCTCGGCCGGCGGCCTGCTGATGGGGGCGGCGGCGAACCTCGCCCCC
>DASYYE010000383.1:0-6474 GCA_035946955.1 Streptosporangiaceae bacterium
GACCAGATCCCCCAGGTGCTCGTCGTGGACGACGAGCTGAACATCCGTGAGCTCGTCCAGGTCGCGCTGAAGTTCCACGGGTGCGATGTCAGCGCCGCCGCCACCGGCGCACAGGCGCTGCAGCAGGTGGCAACGGCCGCGCCGGACCTGATCGTGCTCGACGTTGTCCTGCCTGACCTCGACGGGTTCGAGGTCTGCCGCCGCCTGCGGGCCGAAGGGAACGAGGTGCCGGTCATCTTCCTGACCGCGCGTGACACGTCCTCCGACACCGTGACCGGGCTCGCGCTGGGCGGCGACGACTATGTCACTAAGCCTTTTTCCGTGGAAGCGCTGGTGGCCCGGGTCCGTGCCGTGCTCCGCCGGGCCGCCCGGTCCACGGCAGGTGGCGGCCAGGCGCGGGAGGAACCGCTGCGCGCGGGCGACCTCGAACTCGACGAGGCCCGGTGGCTGGTGCAGCGCGCCGGAGTGACCGTGGACCTGTCGCCCACTGAGTTCCGGCTGCTGGCCTACCTCATGCGGCACCAGGGCAGGGTGCTCACCCGGGGTCAGCTGCTCGAGGAAGTCTGGGGGTGGGACTATGCGGGCCAGTCACAGATCGTCGAGACCTATATCAGCTACCTGCGCCGTAAGCTCGACCACTGTGGGCCACCGCTGATCCACACCCAGCGCGGCGTGGGATATACCCTGCGCGCCCCACAGCCGGACACGGCGGGCGGACCAGGCGCATGAGCCCTGCGGGCCGGCTGTCGCTGCGTGCCCGGCTGCTCGTGCTGCTGGTGGCCGTGACCGCCGCATTCCTGGTCATCATGGGCGGGGTGACCACCCTGGTCCTGACCCGGCGCCTCAACAGCCAGTTCAACACCGAACTGGTCGCGGCCACGGCCGACCCGATGCACTTGGCGGGCAACAACGCCGGGTTCGTCGCGGAGGCGGTCCTGTTCCCGGGACGGCAGGTGGTCCCGCTCACCCCAGGCAGCCCGGAGGACGGCGGACTACGGCAGGTGGCGAGCCAGCTATCAGCACGGCAGTTCGTGCGTGTCGGCCGACTGCGGCCGTTCAACCTGACGCTGGCCGACGGCACCAGGGTCAGGGCAATGGAACGGGTCATTCTCACCAGCCGGCTGCCCGGGGTGGCACCCGGGCCTGGGCGGGCGCTTGTACTCGTGGCCAGGCCGTTGTCAGCCCTGGCCGCACAGGTCAACGGCGTGGTGGTGACCGAGCTCATCACGGGTGGTGCCCTGCTGCTCGTGCTCGCCCTGGGCGGCCGGTGGCTCATTGGCCGTGGGCTCGCGCCGCTGAGCGACATGGCGGAGACCGCGCAGCGGATCACGGCCCACGCGGATCTGGACGCCCGCATGCCGGATGCGGACGACCAGACCGAGGTAGGCCGGCTCGGGACCGCCATCAACTCCATGCTCGACCAGATCCAGCAGGCGTTCGGGGCGCGGCTGCGCTCGGAGCGGAAGGTGCGGCAGTTCGCTGCCGACGCCTCCCACGAACTGCGGACACCACTGACCACGATCCGCGGCTACGCGGAGCTCTACCGGCAGGGCGCGCTGGGCGACGGCCAGCTCCCTGACGCGATGCGCCGAATCGAGCAGGAGGCCAGGCGCATGAGCACCCTGGTCGCTGAATTGCTGGAGCTGGCCAGGCTGGACCGCACGTCATCGCTGGACCTGACCGAGACCGACCTCGCTGTGCTGGTCCGCGACGCGGTCGCCGACGCCCGTGCGGTGGAGCCGGCACGGCCCATCGAGCCGCAGGCCCCTGACCAGCTGCTGGCCATGGTGGACGAGGCCAGGATCCGGCAGGTGCTGGCGAACCTGCTCGGCAATGTCCGCGAGCACACACCGACAGCCACCCCAACCGTGGTCCGGCTCGCCGAAGTGGCCGGGGCGGTGGTGCTGGAGGTCACCGACCAGGGCCCCGGCATGTCGGCTGATGACGCAGCGCACGCGTTCGACCGTTTCCACCGCGGCAGCGGCGGGGACGACACCAACGGCACCCGCCGTACCGGTGGTAGCTCTGCAAGCGGGGACGGAGTGAGCCCGGACGGCAGTGGCGCATGCCCGCCACCCATGCACGAAAGCGGGGGCAGCGGGCTGGGACTGGCGATCGTGCAGGCCATCGCCCAGGCTCACGGCGGCGAGGCGACGCTCCAGTCAGAGCCTGGCCGCGGCACCCGGATCACCGTCTGGCTGCCCGCGGCTGCCACCTAGTGCCCAGGATGGGGTCACGCTGCCCCCTGCGCGCCTCCTGGCAATAATGCGGGGTTTCTATACCATAATCATTCTTTAGCAGGAAAGTTATTGCGGTGACCACCCTCGGGTAATACGCTCCCACTCGCTTGACCACCCTGCACGTCCGCAATCTGGCTGCCCGGACCAGGTCAAGGAGTTGTGGCCCCCTGGACCCGGGTCGCTGGTGCCCGGCGGCCAGAAAACCCCTACGAAAGGGCTCTGATGCTCAAACGTTTGCTGCCCGCAGCCGCGGCCTGTGCCGTGGCCACGTTTGGAATCACCGCCACGGCACAAGCGCAACAGGTGAACACAGCACCGTCCCTGCACGCCAAAGTGGTCAACTTGCACGCCGCGTACCTCGCCGCACTCCCGCACGCGCGGGTAGGCAAGATCACCGGCATCGTGTACGCGCGTCACAAGCAGCCACAGGCTGGTGGGCGCCAGCCTGCCAACGGGAGGCACGCGGCCTGTACCGAGCCGAACTGTGCGCTGCCGTATCACGGCGGCCCGGTCCAGGTCACCCCGCACGTCTACCTGCTGCTGTGGGGGCCGAACTGGTCTTCGGACCCCGCGCAGGAGGCCAGTGCCGCCTACCTGGAGAGCTTCTATAAGGGCCTCGGTGTAGCGCCGGAGGACGTTTGGTCCACGCTCACCTCCCAGTACGGAGATGGCAGCGGCAGCCCCACCTTTGGCTCATCGGTGTTCATGGGCACCAGCATCGACGCCAGCACCCCGCCCAAGGGCGCGACTCAGGCCCAGATCCAGACCGAGGCGCAGGTGCTCGCGAACAAGCTGAATATCACAGACCTCACCGACGCCCAGATCGTGGTGGCCACACAGTCCGGCACCTGCCCGCAGAATTTCGCCGCTTCATGCAATGGCACGAGCGGGACCTACTGCGGGTGGCACGCCTACGCGCCCACCGCACCACAGGTGCCATACACCAACCTGCCCTACATGCCTGACGCGGGCGGTAACTGCGGCCAGTTCGCGGTGCAGAACCAGTGGGATGGCTTCTCGATCGTCGGCGGCCACGAGTACACGGAGTCGATCACGGACCCGGCGGCTGGCAACGGCTGGATCGACACGGCCGACACCGGCGGCGGCGAGATCGGCGACAAGTGCGCCTGGATCGACCCGGTGACCCACAACGCCAACCTCAGCAAGGTGACGCTGTCCACCGGAACGTTCGCGATGCAGCCGCTGTTCAGCAACAAGGCCCTGTCCAATTACAACGACGGCTGTGTCATGTCGCCGACGCAGGACACGGTCTCGGTCACCAACCCGGGCATCCAGAGTGTCTCCATTGACGGCAATCTGAGCCTTCAGGTCAGCGGCACCTCCAGCGCCGGGCTCGCCCTCAACTGGAGCGCGAACGGCCTGCCCACAGGTCTGACCATGAACACCAGCGGCCTGATCACCGGCCATCCGACCAAGGCCACCACCTACACTTCAGCGGTCACGGCCACCGACTCGACCGGGGCGTCCGACACAGCGAGCGTCTTCTGGACGGTCAACCCGCTGACCGGCAAGCCGATCATCGGCGACCACGGGCTCTGCCTCGACGACTCGGGCGCGAGCACGGTCAACGGCAACAAGATCGACATCTACAGGTGCAACGGGACCGGTTCCCAGGACTTCACCTTCAAAAACCGTGCGCTGATCGTGTTCGGGAAGTGCCTCTCGGACGCGACCTGGGGCGGCACAGGCGCACCGGTGCTGCTCTGGGACTGCAACAACAAGGCGGTCGAGCAGTGGACGCACACGACCACCGGTGAGTACGTGAACGCGCACAACAACCTCTGCATAACCGACCCGAGCGCCTCCACCGTGCTCGGCACGGCCGTGCTGCTCCGCACCTGCCGCGCCGAAAAGGACCAGAAGTGGAGCCTGCCATAACCACGCACTGACTGCAGGGGCCTGCCGCGCGCAGCGGCAGGCCCCTCTTGGCACCCGCAGGCTGGGGGGTCAGGAGGCGGGGTTGTCCGGGGTGCTGTCGGAGCCGGGCGCGGGGAACACGGAGCGGGCGAGCACCTGGGCTACGTCCACGACCTCCAGAGAGTCCTTGGCCTCTCCGGAGGCCTTTTTCGCGGCCAGCGCATCGCCCAGCATGACCAGGCAGTAAGGGCAGGCGGTCGAGAGTGTGTCAGGGTCGGTACCCAGTGCCTCGTCCATCCGCTCGGTGTTGATCCGCTTGCCGATCCGCTCCTCCATCCACATGCGGGCCCCGCCGGCCCCGCAGCAGAAGCTCCGCTGCTTGCACCGGTGCATCTCCTGCGCCTGTGCCCCTGGCACCTGCTCGATGATCTCCCGCGGCGGCGTGTACACCTTGTTGTGCCTGCCCAGGAAACACGGGTCGTGGTAGGTCACCTTCTCATCGACCCGGTTCACCGGCGTGAGCTTGCCCTGGGCCACCAGCCGCGACAGCAACTGGGTGTGGTGTATGACCTCGTAGTTCCCGCCGAGCTGCGGGTACTCGTGGGCGAGGGTGTTGAAGCAGTGCGGGCACGTCGCTACGACCGTCTTGGCCCCGGCCTCGTTGAGGGTCTCGATGTTGGCCTGGGCCAGCATCGAGTACACGAACTCGTTGCCCAGCCGCCGTGCCGGGTCGCCGCTGCACGTCTCCGCCGGCCCGAGCACCGCGAACCCCACCCCGGCCGCGTGCAGCAATTGCGCGACCGCCTTGGTGGTCCGCTTGGCGCGGTCCTCCAGTGCGCCCGCGCAGCCGACCCAGAACAGGTACTCCACGTCGTCGCCGATCCGGCCATCCACGACCGGCACCTCGAAGTCCAGTTCAGTCATCCACTCCGCGCGCCGGGCCGCGCCCATGCCCCACGGGTCACCCTTGCTCTCCAGGTTCTTCAGCATCCCGGCGGCCTCGGAGGGGAACGCCGACTCGATCAGCACCTGGTGACGCCGCATGCCCGAGATGTGGTCGAGGTGCTCGATGTCCACCGGGCACTCGTTCACGCACGCACCACAGTTCGTGCAGGACCACAGGACATCCGGGTCGATCACGCCGTGTGCGGTTGAGTCGCCCACGAGCGGGCGGTTGGCCTCTTCCTTGACGGCTTCAGGGAGTCGTTCCCGTTCCTCGTCACTGGCAGCCAGCGTCCAGGGGGCCTTGGCGAGGGCATGGTCGCGCAGGTCGAGGATGATCATCTTGGGAGACAGCGGCTTGCCGGTCACCCAGGCCGGGCACTGCGACTGGCAGCGCCCGCACTCCGTACAGGTGCCCAGGTCGAGCATGCCCTTCCAGGTGAGGTCCTCGATCTTGCCCAAGCCGAAGACGTCCGCGTCCGGGTCCGCCTCCTCGAAGTCCAGCACCTTGCCGGCAGAGCGCATCGGCTCCAGTGGCCCAAGACCATCCGGCCGCCGGGAGAACAGCACGTTCAGCGGCGCGAGGCCGATATGGAGGTGCTTTGAGTAGGAAATAAAGACGAGGAACGCCATGACCACGCCGATCTGCGCGAGCAGCCCGACGGTCTCGACCACCTTGTTGGCCCCGGTGCCGAGCGGCGCCAGCCAATGGCCCACGAGCTGCGACGCGAATGCCCCATGGGGGTAGGGGAAGTCGCCGGTGTTGATCTGCGCCCCCCGGTACAGCAGCAGTGTGGCAACGACCAAGAAGATCATTCCCAAAACAGCCCAGGCGGCGCTGTTGTGCGAGCCAGCAAAACGCGACTTGCGGCCGGCCCTCTTCGGGTCGGACCGGAGCCGGATCACCGTGAAGACCACCAAGGCGGCCAGCACCGCGACCGCGAACAGGTCCTCGATGAAGCCGATGACCGCGAGGTGACCAATGCCAGGGATCGCGAACCTGGCGCTGAACAGGTCGCCGTATGCCTCAATGATGGTCAGGAGCAGCACGATGAAGCCCCAGAACGTCAGCGCGTGCGCAATCCCAGGCACCGACCATTTCAGCAGCTTGCGCTGGCCGAGAACCTCGGTCGCCTCCACCCGGGCGTCACGGCCAGGGTGTTCCCGGACCGCGGCGATGCGCTCCGGCGCGGGCTGCCCCGCGGTTCCGAGCCGGTAGAGGAACCAGGAGCGGCGCCCGGCTAGCCCGAACGCGGCCACGGTCAGCACCAGCCCGATCACGATACGCAGAACCACACCGACCTCCTGTGTTTGCGCCCTGCTAGTCCTCGCTCGGCTAGTCCTCGCTCGCCTGCGGGGCGCTTTGAGGCGCCGCCTTCCCTCGTCGCTCCCGCGCTCGCTGCGCTCGCTCCTC
>DASYYE010000384.1:0-31051 GCA_035946955.1 Streptosporangiaceae bacterium
AACCCCTCATACCGGGAGATGGCCGCCCGCGGCCGCGAACTGGCGAGCGCCACCACCATCTGGAAGGTGCTCAAACGCGGTGACTTCCCGTCCCGCTTCAAGGTCGTCGAGGCGATCGTCGAGGGGTGCGGCGGGACCGACGCAGACCGCGAACGCTTCGCCACCGCCTGGCGGCACCTGACCATGCCCCCCAAACCCGCGCCGCCGCGGGTACGCGCCACTCCCCCAGCAGGGAAACCGGCGTGACCCCGGCGACCGTCGTCTCGTGTTAGCTGGCCGGCTATGGACGTTGCGAGTGCCTGGTACTCCTCGGGAACCTTCTGGGCCGGCGCCGGCGTCGTGGTCGCAGCGCTCGCCGCGGCGGCCGTCGTGTGGGTCACGCTCACTGTGGGCTTCCCCCGGCGCCGGCTGCACTACGGGCTCAGGGCTGCGGCGCCGCTGCTGAGTGCCCCTGCCGGGATGCGCAGCGACCTGGAACTCCGTCTTCGGGGAACGCTCCTGAAAGACCCGTACGTGCTGTCGGTTGAGCTGGTGAGCCGTGGCCGCCGGGACATCTCCAATGAGGCCTACAACGACCGCCAGCCGCTGGAACTCGACACCGGGTGCCCCATCGTGGAGATCCTCCAGGTCACCTCCGAGCCAGAGCCGTTGCCACCCCCGCTGATCACCGCTGATGGGACAGGACTGAAGATCGGCCCCAGCCTGATCGGCAAACGACACCACATCACCATCAACCTCCTGGCTGATGGCGGAGCGCCTCACTTGAGCTGCCGCAGCCCACTCATCGACGTCCAGGTCCGCCAGCGTTATGAGGAGGGGCCGCCATTCTCCAGGCGGCCCTGGCTTGGCCGGCTGCGCGCATGGCGTCGGCCGCCGGGGTCATCACCTTGGCCAACGCTGCAGGCCCGAAGCCTGCGGGTGTCGCAGTGGCATCGATTATTGGGATGGCCTGTCTTCGCATAGTCAGTCGTCGATGGCCTGGTAGTGGCTCTGAGAAAGCCAATGAAAGACCTGGGCAGCCTGGGTGGCCACAGCAGCCCGGGGAACGGGCATCTGGGCGCTGCGATCATGGTCACGATGTGTCAACAGCTTGCGGGCTGGCTTTCCCTGACCTGGGAGACGAAGTGCCTGACAGCCGGGAAAGCGAGGTCTGGGCGGTCACGGAAGATGGTGTGGCGCGCGCGGGGAAGGCGCACCAGGCGGGTGGTCTCCGCCGGCAGCTGGCCGGCTAGTTCCTCGACCACGGGCAGCGGACAGACGGGGTCGTCCTCGCCGGCCAGGACCAGCACGGGACACCTGACGGCGCCGATCACGCTCCAGGGGTCGAAGGCGTGGACCTCGTGAGTGGAGTAGTGCAAGGCGACGTCCGTGTTCTTGATCATCCGGGTCTGGAACTGGCGGGATTCCTCGGCCCAGCCCGGCGTACCGCTGTAAAGCGGGTAGCAGACGCGGAGGAACTCAGCCCGGTAGTCTCCGGTCTCATCAGCGTAGGTGCGCTGGGCGACAGCGGCCGCCTCCGGGCCGCCGAGGCGGCCGAATGCATCGATGACCCGCTGCTGGTCCTGGTGGCCCCCGGTCGTGCTGGCCAGGATCACGCCGCCGGGATGATCGGGGAACAGCGCCGCGTAGGTGAGCGCCACGAAGCCGCCGAAGCTGCTGCCGAGGACCACCGGCTTGCACAGCCCGAGCGCGTCGCACAGCCGCCGCAGGTCATCAGCCCAGGTCCGCATGTTCCAGAACTCGGCGCTGCTGTGATCGCTGCGGCCGTGGCCCCGCAGGTCGAAGTACACGACCTGGAAGTCCTCAGCCAGCGGCCCCAGGGCGGACTTCACCGTGAGGTGATCCAAGCCGGGGCCGCCGTGGACGGCCACCAGGATCGGGCGCTCTACCGTCGTGTCCCCCTGCGGAATCACTGACGGCCCGGATACATCGAACCACAAGGACACATCACCAAGGCTGACGCGCACGCGACCTCCGTGACGACTGCGAGCGGCCGGCCAGTCCGGGCCGGCTCACTGCCGGGGCCAGGTTCACAGGTCCACGGTAGTGTCAATGGTGAGGTTGCGGGCCGTACGGCCATGTGCAAACTTGCCGCTATAAAGCTACGGCCAAGGGCAAAGCACGGCGGCAAAGAACCCGCCTGGTCCAGGCGCCTCAGGGTGAGTGGTGTTCCCGCGCGTAGGCGTCGAGTCGCTTGAGTTCGTCGGTGTAGATGGCGCGCAGCACTCTCGGCGCGAACATCCGCTCGAACAGGCCGCCGATGCCGCCTGCACCGCGGGCCTGTCTATCACGGCAGGCGGGACGCACTCACGTGCCGCGAGGCACGGATAGTGCCACGGTCCTGCCCCGTACTGGAGCGATACCATCTCCACGGTCGTGCTTGCGCCCCTCACCAGGCAACTGGCGAACACGATCCGAACAGCCAGGGCGCCTCACCGGAGGAGCGTCATGGCACAAACAGCCCTCGCAGTTTCCGCATCATCGTGGGCTGTCCTGATGGGCATCGCACCCGTGCTGCAGATCCGCCGCATGCTTCGCGAGCGGTCCTCCCGTGACGTGTCCGTAGGTTATTTCACAATCCTGCTCATCGGATTCGTGCTGTGGATCGCTTATGGCGCCGCAGCCAGGATCCCGGCTCTGGTCGTCCCGAACATCATCGCGCTGCTGGTGGGGACAGCCGTCGTAATCGTTGCCCTGCGCCTGCGCCGGCGCATCCCCGCAGAACCACCCACTGATCGCTGAGCACAGCACCAACCCACGCCCCCTAGGAACTCACCCTCATGCCGCAGTCGTGGTCGTAGGCTGCGACCGGGGGCGCCTACGTGAGGAGGGCTGGTGGACGATCCGGCAGATGGCCCGTCTGAGGTGCTGTCAGGCACCACGGCTGGCGGTCTTCGCTGGTCCGTGACCGCTTCGGGAGACGATGCGGACCTTCTCACGATGCTCCATATCTACCGGGGTGACCAGCAGCTTGCGGCTTCGGGCTTTGGCGGCCCCAAACTGCACCCGGGGTGTGTGGTGAACGAGTGGCGCGGCAAGACCGATGACCTGCCGTACTTCGTCATGGCACGCACCGCCTTGACGGTTGACCGCGTGATCGCCACCACAGACAAAGGGTCCAAGGTCACGCTCGCCCTCTCCCCGCCGGTCGAACGCTTCGGCCTGCGATTCGCCGCAGCCGCCTTGCCCCAGGGAGAAAGTCCGGCCAGCCTTCGGGCCGAGCATGAGGGCGTAACGCTGGAAACCCGTCCTCAACCGATGCCACCACACAGATGAGCCATCCCTTGGTCCCGGTTACTGCCCGCGTAATTGCAGCGATGGTAGGCACTGAAGTACACCGAGCCATGTGTGATAGTCCAGGTTCGTGACCGAGACGATGGTCGCCGTCAGCGGCGGCGAAGTATGGGCCGACGACGGAGGGAGCGACGGCCCGCCGGTCGTCTTGCTGCATCCGGGCGTCGGTGATTCGCGGATCTGGGAACCGGTGCTGCGGGCACTGACCGCGTCCCACCGGGTCATCCGGTACGACGCTCGCGGCTTCGGCCGGTCTCCCGCGCCGACGGTGGAGTTCTCCCTGCTTGCCGACCTGATCACGGTGCTCGACTACTACGGCCTCGAGCGCGCCGCGGTCGTGGGATGCAGCCAGGGCGGCGGCTCCGCGCTGGGCCTGGCTCTCGAGCAGCCGACGAGGGTCACCGCGCTGGTGCTGCTATGCCCGGGCGTGCCTGGCTATCCATGGCCCGCCGAGGAACCCGATGATCTGGACGCCGAGTACGAGCATGCGCTGGATGCCGGGGACGTGGACGCCCTGGCCGGTCTCCTGCAGCGCGTATGGGCCAGCGCCGGGCCCACTCCCGCGGTCATGGAACAGCTCCGTTCAGCGGCCCGTGCAGAGATCTCATCCCGCGATATGGAGCAGCACGACCCGCCGGTCTTCGACCGGCTCGGCGAGATCTCGGTGCCGACGTCACTGCTGGTCGGCGACGCGGACTATCCCCCGCTGATCCAGGCCAACCGGCAGGCTGCGGCCCGGATCCCGGGGTGCGAACTGGCCGTGGTGCCGGGGATGGACCACCTTCCGCCCCTGCGTGATCCGGACCTCGTGCTGCACACGATCAGAAGCACGCTGTCCCGCGCAGGCTGGTAAGGCAGGATCAGGATCCTGCACCGGGCACCCTCTTCATGACCGGTTGGCTGGTTCTTCCCCGGGCCCAGATTGCGCCCGCCGGGCAGGTGACCGGCGGCGGCGCTTTTCGCGCGTGAAGATGACCCCCGGCTTGCCGTCGCCAGGGCTGCGTCGTTCCACCTCGAACAGCGTGGTCGCATCGATGAGATCGCTGAGCTTTGCGTAGCCGTACGTACGGGAGTCGAAGTCTGGGCGCTGGTTGGTGACGATGTGGCCCACGGCCCCCAGAGTGGCCCAGCCGTCATCGTCAGAAGCCGCCTCCACGGCGTTGCGCAGCAAGCTCACCAGGGCCGTGTCTCCCTTGAGCTGCGCGGCGGAGGCGCGGGCTGCCGGTTTGGCTGCCTCACCGGCAGGAGCGGCGGCGCCGTCGGCATAGGTGAGGTTCTCGATGTAGATGAACTTGTCACACGCAGCAACAAAGGGCTTGGGTGTCTTCCGTTCACCGAACCCATAGACGGTCAGGCCGGACTCACGGATGCGCGCGGCCAGGCGGGTGAAGTCACTGTCGCTGGAAACGATGCAGAACCCGTCGAAGCGCCCCGAGTACAGCAGGTCCATCGCATCGATGACCATCGCCGCGTCTGTGGCGTTCTTGCCCTTGGTGTAGGCGAACTGCTGGATCGGCTGGATCGACTGAGCAAGCAGGTGCTCCTTCCAGCCCTTCAAGCTCGTCCCAGTCCAGTCACCGTAGGCTCGCTTGACGTGCGCAGTGCCGTACTTGGCGACCTCCGCCAGCAGCCCCTCGATGATCGAAGGCTGCGCATTGTCCGCGTCGATCAGCACCGCAAGCCTGGCGACGTTCTCGCTGACCATGACCACGCTGCTCCCCACGGCACAGGATCCGCCCACACGGCGGAACGCATCTGCCTATTCTCCAGCCTTTGCAGCGATGAGCACACGCAAGTAGGAACGTTCTGCCATGCCCGGACATCGTGATGTACAGTCTCGCACCGCCGCTGCGGTCCACCTGTGGTGATCTGCTGGGATGTCACCAGCCAGGAAGGATACCAGGTCTTGTGGACGTATTGATCACTACCTGTTCGCAGGAGAAGCGGCTAGATGCCGATCTGTTGCCTGCGGCGCAGCGATATCTCTCCGGCCGGATCTCAACGGTGGTGACCAGGGGCCGGGCGCTCGGAAAGAAGGTTTTCATTCTTTCCGGCAAGTACGGGCTTGTAACGCCCGACGAGGAGATCGAATGGTACGACAGGCCGCTCACCGCCGAAGACGAGCCAGCCATCATCGAACTGGTCACCAGACGGCTGGCTGCCGAGAACATCGATCAGGTGACTTTCTACGCGGAACCGGTCGACACTCCAGGCTGGCGTCCTTACTACAACGTGATGGCGGATTCCTGTGCGAACCTTGGCATCACGCTCAAGGTGGAGCTTGTTAGTTGACTCGCAGTGGCGTCATTGGTTTTGGGGGTCAGAGACGGGCCGGGCGCCGACAGCGTGACGCCGTGCCAGCTCACGGTAGACCGTCGGGTTGGCCTCCACCCACTGCCTGGCTCCGGAGGTGAGCTCCCCGACGACCCGCGCAGGAACCCCGGCGGCGAGCATGCCATCGGGAATGGTCATTCCCGGCGGCACCGTAGCGCCAGCCGCGACCAGCGCGCGGCTGCCGACGACCGCACCGTCGAGCACTGTGGCACCGTTGCCCACGAGCGCTTCTTCGCCGATGAGCGCGCCGTGCACCACGCACAGGTGACCGACGGTTGCCCCCTCGCCTACCTCGGTGACCATGCCGCCGCCCCCGTGCAGCACCGACCCATCTTGGATGTTCGCTCCCCGCCGCACGATGACCGTCCCGTAATCGGCCCGCAGTACTGCCCCGTACCAGATGGACGCCTCTGCCTCGACTCGCACATCCCCGACCAAGGTGGCCGTGGGCGCGACCCACGCCGCAGGGCTGACTTGCGGCTCATGGTCCTCAAAAGCAAACAGCGGCACCCGCCCATGATGCACCCCCGCGCAGCCGGATACGACTACCGATGACCGGGACCTGTGGCTTGTGGGGCCGCTGTGCTGGGGGTGCGGGTAGCGGCTGGCCGGATGCCTGGCCTGGCCGAAGGGCTCTTAGGCTGCGGGTATGGGACAGGTCCAGGTGGGTACGGCGTCGTGGACCGACCGGACGCTGCTGGAGTCGGGCTGGTACCCGCCGGAGGCGGACACCCCGGAGAAGCGGCTGCGCTATTACGCGCGGCAGTTCCCTGTGGTGGAGGTGGACGCCACCTACTACGCGCTGCCCGCCGAGCAGACCGCAGCACTGTGGGCAGCACGGACCCCGGCCGCCTTCACCTTCCATGTCAAGGCGTTCAGTCTCTTCACCCAGCACCCCACCCCGGTGGCCGCCCTGCCGACTGACCTGCGTTCAGCCGCGGAAGATACCGGCAAGAACCGGGTCTACCTCAAAGACGTCGGTCCGTCAGTAGCCGACGAGGCATGGCAGCGGTTTTCAGCCGCGCTGCAGCCGCTGCGGTCGGCGGGCAAACTCGGCGCGATCCTGCTGCAGTTCCCGCCGTGGTTCCCTATCTCCAAGACCCGCAAGGACTACATCCTGGCCTGTGCGGCCCGGGTCGCCCCGGACCGGGTGTGCGTGGAATTCCGCAACCGGACCTGGATGACCCCCGAAAACCAGGAAGAGACCCTGGGTTTCCTCACCGCGCACCAACTGCCCTATGTGTGCGTGGACATGCCGCAGGGCCACCGCGACTCCATCCCGCCGGTGCTCGCCACCACCTCGCCCGACCTGGCCGTGGTCCGTATGCATGGGCACTCGGACAAGTGGGACAGCAAGGACATCCACGAGCGGTTCGGCTACCGCTACACCGAGACCGAGCTAATGCAGTGGGCGCCCAAGGTACGCGCCCTGGCACGCGACGCCACCGACACCCACGTGCTGTTCAACAACTGCTACCGCAACTACGCCCAGGTCAACGCCCAGCAGCTCGCCGGACTCCTGCGCACCAAAGACTGAGACGTACAGCCCTATCCCTGCAACCGCAGCCGCTCAACCCGGTTCGGGCGGCCAGAGTCCTGCCAGCTGTGCGGGGCTGATGTTGCCGCCGCTGCAGACGATCGCCACCTTCCGGCCCGCGAACCGCTGAGGATCGGCCAGCACCGCCGCCAGGGCAGCCGCGCCGGCTGGCTCGACGAGGTTGCGCGTCTTCTCGATCATCAACCGCGTCGCGGCCATGAGCGCATCCTCGGAGACCAGCACGAAGTCGTCCAGCAGCTCCCGCAAGACCCGCTGCGGCAGTTCGAACGCGGTCCTGGTGGCCAGCCCTTCCGCGGAGGTGCCCATGGTGTCCTCGACGAGCGTGCCCGCCCGCCAGGAGCGGTACGCGGCCGGGGCCGCCTGGGACTGGACGCCGATCACCTCGATCGACCGGCGCACCGCCTTGGCGACCACGCAGGCCCCCGCCGCCCCGCTGCCGCCGCCGACCGGGACCACGATCACCTCGGTAGCTGGCTGGGCCTCCAGGACCTCCAGGGTGTAGGTGGCGACGCCCGCGATGAGTGCCGGCTCGTTGCCGGAGTGGATGTACCGGTACCCGTGCTCGGTGGCCAGCTTCTCGCAGTGCTCGCGGGCCTCGTCGAAGTCCCGGCCGTAGAAGACCACCTCGGCCCCGAGCGCCCGCATCGACTCGACCTTCACCGGGTTGGCCCGCTCAGGCATGCAGATGACCGCCCGCACGCCGAACAGGTCCGCTGCGTAGGCCACCGACTGGCCGTGGTTGCCGGTCGAGGCGGAGATGACACCCCGCTGCCGCTCATCGGGGCTCAGCTGGCTGACCAGGTTCACGCCGCCACGGACTTTGAACGCGCCCACCGGCTGATGGTTCTCGTGCTTGACCCACACCTGGGCCCCGGTCATCGCATCCAGCGCCGGGTAGCGGTACAGCGCGGTCGGCCGCAGGTAGGGCGCGATGCGCTGCCGCGCCGCGAGGACCTCAGCAAGGTCGGGCACCGGGGAGTCGGTCATGCCATGTGTCTACCACCACGCACCCGAAGCGACGAGACTGCCGGCCCGCCGCGGTTTGCGTCCGCCGCCGCGGAATCGCCGTCTCCGCTTGGGGAACATGCTTCGGTAACGCGGTCGCATGACTGCCTGGCGGTAGGTTCGCTGGCCGGTACGTAAGGGAGCTTGCTTATGCACGCTGATGGTGAGTCGATGGAGACCCTGGCGGTCCACGGCGGGGAACGGCGGCCGGGCCCCGAAGGCTCCGTGGTCTACCCGATCTACCAGGGAACGGTGTACTCGGTCGAGCCGGGAACCTCATACCACGACATCTCTTACATCAGGCTGAACTCCACGCCATCCCAGCGGTACCTGCACGACAAGCTGGCTGCTCTCGAGGGCGCGCAGGCAGCTGTCGCGACCGCGTCGGGCATGGCCGCGGTGACGACCACGCTGCTGAGCCTCCTACGCGCCGGGGACCACCTGCTGGCCAGCGACTGCCTCTACGGCGGCAGCCACGACTTCCTCACCCACCACGCCGAGGGCCTCGGCTGGCAGTACAGCTTCGTCGATGTGAACCGTCCCGAGACCTGGACCGCCGCGCGCACCCCGCAGACCAAGGTGTTCCTGGTCGAGACGATCACCAACCCGCTGATGCGGGTCGGGCTGCTGCGCGAGATCGCGGACTTCGCCCGCCGGGAGGGCCTGCTCACGGTGATCGACAACACGTTCGCGACCCCGGTGAACTTCCGGCCGTTGCTGGCCGGGTTCGACCTGTGCGTCCACAGCGCCACCAAGTACCTGGGCGGGCATTCCGACCTCGTGGCAGGGGCCGTCATGGGCAGCGCGGACCTGATCGACGGGGTACGCAGGTCGCTCAACCACTACGGCGGCAGCCTCGACCCACACACCGGTTTCCTGCTCGCCCGCGGCATCAAGACCCTCGCCCTGCGGGTCCGTGCCCAAAACGGCAACGCAGCGGCGCTGGCCGGCTTCCTCGCCGCACACCCGCAGGTCACCGCCGTCAACTACCCAGGGCTTGCCTCCCACCCCGACCACGCGCACGCCTCGCAACTGCTGTCTGGGTTCGGCGGCATGCTGAGTCTTCGGCTGCGCGGCGGCGAGGCAGCCGCGCAGGCCCTGCTCGACACGGTGCAACTGCCGTACTCGGCACCGAGCCTGGGCGGCGTGGAGACGCTGATCACCCGCCCGGCCACCACCTCGCACGCCGGGATGAGCCCCGGGGACCGGGAGCGGCTCGGCATCACTTCCGACCTGATCCGGGTCAGCTGCGGCATCGAGGGAACACAAGACCTCATCGACGACTTCGACCAGGCCCTGGCCAAGACCCAGCCCTGAAACGCGCAGTACTTGAGTTAGCCGACTCCCGGCACCGGCCGGCCGTTCTCCAGGTAGACGAACCCGTGCCGGGAGCACGCTGCCCGCACCCGCCGCCGGACAGGCGGCCGCAGCAGCGCCAGCGCCTCGGGCAGCGGGGCGACCCGGTACTCGCTGACCTCCTCCGGCTGCAACACGATTGCCGCGAGACTCGCCTTGTCCATCACCCCGCAGTCGAAAAGGAACCGGATGCCCCCGGGCCTGCCGTGGCGGGCGGGCCGGAAGTCCATGCACGCCAGCCGGCCGGTGCGCACGTCGAGACCGCATTCCTCGCGCACCTCACGCTGGCACGCCTGCCACGGGGACTCCCCGTCCGCTTCCATCACACCGCCGGGGATCGTCCAGCCGGACTTGTACGTAGGCTTGAGGATCAGCAAGCCGCCCGATGGGCCGAAGATCAGCGCCCCGGCCGAGACAGGGATCGCCGGGAGCGGCTCTTCCAGCCCGGCGGTCTCCCCTGCCGCGCCGATGTCAGTGTTCACAATGGTTACCGTAAGGCCGCTGCCCCGCCGGGTGCTCCGTTGGTGCTCAGGCCACGACCCTGGTGGTGGAGGAACCGTCGGGAAGCCTGCGGACCTCCAGCCGTTCCGGCACCCGCTCCTTCAGGTCGGCGACGTGGCTGACGATGCCGACCACCCGGCCCCGGTCACGCAGGTCATCGATGACCGCCATCACCTGGTCGAGGGTCTCGGCGTCCAGCGACCCGAAGCCCTCGTCTATGAACAGGGTGTCAAGCTCCACTCCCCCCGCCTCAGCCTTGACCACGTCGGCGAGCCCGAGGGCGAGAGCGAGTGAGGTGTAGAAGGACTCACCGCCGGACAGCGAGGCGGGGCTGCGTTCCTCACCGGTGTGCCGGTCGGTCACGGCCAGGGTGAGCCCGGACCGCTCCCGCCGGTTCTCGCCTTCGTCGGTGCGCTTGAGCTCGTACCGGCCCGATGACATGGCCGCCAGCCGGAGGTTGGCTGCCGCCACCACCTGGGCGAACCAGTGGCGCAGGACATACGTGGTGAGCGTGATCCGCCGGTGCCCGTCAGTGCCCTTGGCCAGGCCCGCGAGCCTGATCTCCGCTTCGGTGGCCGCTACCAGGTCTTCGTAGGCCGTCTGCGCCACCAGGACGTCGCCGGACCGCTCGCCGAACCGGCGGACCCGGGTGGCGGCCGCGTCAGTCGCGCTGCGGGCCGACCGCTCCGCCGCCGTGGCCTGGTCAAGCGCGGCGGTGGCCGACACCGCCGCCTGGTGGGCCGCGTCCGCCCCGGCCGGGTCATGGCCCGACAGGTCCTCGGCGTGGACGGCCGCTGTCAGGCTGGCCAGCGCAGTGACCCAGGACGTCACCTGTGTCTCAAGGCCCGCTTGGCCGGTACGGTCGAGCACGGCGGCCCGCGCATCCTCCAGGCCCGCGAACCCCAGGGCGATGGCTTCACCAATCGCCCGCTCGTGCGCCTTCGCCAGCACCGTCCGCGCGTCGGCCAGTGCTGCCAGGGCATCCGCCGCCGCCCGGTCCGCCGCTGCCGTCTCGCGCAGCAGCCGCTGCCGCTCCGCGACGCGGGCACAGCCCTGCGCGGCGGCGGCCAGGTCCGCGCGGGTGCTGGCCAGCTCCGCGCGTCCGGCCATGAGCTGCTGGGTGTCGGCCGCCGCCAGCCGTTCCGCTTCGCGCAGGTCTTCGGCGCTGGTCTCCAGCTTGCCCTGAGCCGCCTCAAGCTCGGTCTCCAGCCGGTCAGCTTCCTGCGCCGCCTCCTGCGCCTGCGTGATGACCGCGCCGAGTGCGCCGGCCTCGGCGGCCAGGTCGTCCTCGTCCCGTCCGCCCGCGGCTGCCTCGTGGGCGGCGAGCTGCGCCGCCAGGCGATGGTGCTCATCGGCGCAGCGGGCGCGCTCGGCTTCGGCCTCGTCCCGCAGTGCGGCCGCTTCGGCCACGTCATCCTCGGACACCATGTGTTCCTGCACGGGTGCCCTGCTCGGGTGATGGGTGGAGCCGCAGACCGGGCAGGCCTGGCTGTCGGCCAGGCGCAGCGCGAGTTCAGCCGCCATACCGGTGAGGCGGGCGTCGATCAGCGCCTGATGAGCATCCACCCGTTCGTGATGGGCGTCGGCCGCGGCATCCATGGCAGTGCGCGCGGCATCCACCAGCGGGCCGAGCTCGGCGGCCTGGTAGGCGGCTGTGAGCTGGGCGTTGACCCGGTCCAGGCGTTCAGCCGCGGCTGCCTCCTCACCGGCCGTCTCCCGGGCTTGCAGCCATTCGCCCTTGAGCTGGGCGATGCGGCCCGGCAGGTCGCTGCGCTCGGCTTCCAGGGCCGCGACCCGCGTGGACGACCGCTCCGCGGCCTCGGCCATGGCGTTGAGGGCTGTCTCCCGCTCGGGCAGCTTGGCCTCAGTGGCTACGAGGTGGTCGAGTGCCGCGGCGGCATTGTCGGATTCCCTGGCCCGGTCGGTGGCCTGCCCGGCGTGGCGGGCGGCATCCTCGGCCCTGGGCCCGGGGTCGTCTGCCAGTCCGGCCGCCACCTCCCTGACCGCATCGGCCCCGGCCTCGGCCTCGCCCAACGCCTCCAGCAGCGGCCGGACCGGTTCGGCGCGGCGGGCGGCGGTGAGCCTGGCGGCGCGCTGCTCGTGACCCGCCCGGGTGGCCTCGTGGTCGCGCAGCCTGTCCAGCGCGCGGGTCAGCCGGCCCATCAGTGCTGCCAGCCGCTGCGCCCGTTCGTCGGCCGCGGCCGCTTCCGCTGCGGCGGCCCCCGCGGCCGTCAGCCGGGCCTCGGCGTCGGATAGTTCGGCTGCCAGCTTCGCAGCTGTCTCCGTGAGCGCCAGTGCGCGTTCGGGTGCCGTCAGCGCCACCAGGTCCGCCCTGGCCTCCGCGCCGAGCCCGGCGGCCTCGGCCGCCGCCGAAACGGCCTGGTCGATGGCGTCCGCCTGGTCTTGCCGGGCCTTGACGGCGGCCGCGCGGCGCCGGTCGAGTTCTGCGGTGACCCGGTCGTACAGCTGTGTGCCGAACAGCCTGCTGAGCAGCCCGCGCCGCTCGTCGTCCCCGCAGCGCAGGAAGCGGGCGAACTCCCCCTGCGGCAGCAGCATGACCTGCGTGAACTGAGCCCGGTTGAGCCCGACGGCCTCGTTGATCTCGTCCGCCGCCTCCGCCTTGTTATGCGACACGCTGCGCCAGCCGCCGGCCTCCATCCGTTCCAGGTGCACCTGTGCCTTCTCGACGGTGAAGCCGTCGCCGCGGCGCTTGGGCCGCCGGTGCTCGGGTGTGCGGACGATGCGGTACCGCGTGCCGCGGACGGAGAAGTCAAGGGTGACGCTGGGCTGCGCGTCCGGCGGCGCGAAGTGGGAGCGCAGCCGGTCCTCCGCGGTTTCCGCCCCCGACAGGCCGCCATACAGGGCGTAGGTGATCGCGTCAAGGATGGTGGTCTTGCCGGCCCCGGTCGGGCCTTCCAGCAGGAACAGCCCGCTGCTCGTGAGGCGGGCGAAGTCGATCTCCTGCGCGGCGGCGTATGGGCCGAACGCCTGGACCGTCAGCGTGTGCAGCCGCATGCGCTCATCATGGCGTAGCGGTACGACACCTGTGCCGGGAAGCCGCTGCCCGCACCCGGCCCATGCTGTTCACTGTGACCGTGGGGTGCCGCTCATACGGTCTCGGTGTGCTGCGCGGCCTCGACCACATCCCGCAGCACGCGCCACTCCGCCTCATCAGGCGGCGCTCCCCCGGCGTACTCGGTGAACAGCCCGCACACCTCCACCGGGTCCGTGGCCCGGGCCAGCCTGCGCAGGTCGGCGTCGGCGTCCAGCAGCCCGCCCTCGGGGTCGAAGTCGAGCACGAGCGTGTGCGGCCACTTCCCGCGCAGCCGTTCCATGGGTGCGGTGGGCCGCACCGGGTCGGTGAGCACCACCTTGACCCAGGCACCGGCCAGGTCCGCGAGGTCGCCGTCAGCGCGGGCGAGCAGGTCCGCCAAGCGGCCCCGGACCTCGCGCAGCGGCCTGGGCACAGGCACTGGCAACAGGGCCGTCTCGGTACGCCCATCGCCGTCGATCTCGGCCAGCGTCACGGACTTGGTGTGGCCGCGTTCGGAGAAGGAGAACGCCAGCGGGGAGCCGGAATACCCCCCGGCGGGCACGCCGGTGATCTTCTGCTGGCCATGCAGGTGCCCGAGCGCAAGATAGGTGCAGCCCGCGAAGACGGCGGCTGGCACGTCGCCGATGCCACCGACCCGGATGTCGCGTTCGGACTCGCAGGCAGACCCGCCGGTGACAAAGGCGTGGGCAACGACGACAGTGCGGGCCAGACCGCGGGCGGAGGCGTCCTGCATGATCCGCCCGGTGACCGCGGCCAGCACCGCAGTATGTGACCGGGCGGCACCCAGGTCCGCCATCACCGCGTCCGGCAGCAGGTAGGGCACGCCGTAGATGCCGACCTCACCGTAGGCGTCGCTGACCACGACGGGGCGGGTGATGTCGGCCACGGTGGTACGCAGGTGGATGCCAGCCGCATCGCTGAGCGCCCGCCCGAACCCCAGGCGTACGGCCGAGTCATGGTTTCCGCTGGTCAAGACCACCCGGATGCCCGCGGCGGCAAAGGCCGCCAGCGACCGGTCCAGCAGCGAGACCGCGTCGGTGCCGGGCACGGCCCGGTCATAGACGTCACCGGCCACCACCACGGCATCCACCCGGTGGCTGACGGCCTGCTCGAGCAGCCAACTGAGGAAGCTCTCCTGGTGGCCGAGCAGGCTCTCGCCGTGCAGCGACCGCCCCAGGTGCCAGTCCGAGGTGTGGATCAGCCTCATGCGTCACTGCTCCCGTGGGGAGGACACCACCAGCGTCCCACATGATGGCCGGCAGTCCCGCCGTCAGCGCGGTGAACCGCCGGCGTCCGGCCATTTCCCTATCGCCTGAACGGCGCGGCCACCGTCAGCCGTTCGGCACGGGCCTTGGTGCCCAGGTGAGGGCACGGGTTTCAGCCGAGGACGGGCGCGGGGGTCTCGCTGGCCATCCGGAGCTGGCGGAGGGTGACCTCCTGCAGGGAACGGAGCCGGGGCGGGCTGAGCCTGTCGCAGACCCAGTCCCAGTGCAGCGACACCCACTCACCTGGGCGCAGGTCGCGGACGAAGCCCTTGCCGCCCAGGGATAGCGGCACGCTTTCCAGCGCGGGCGGACCGAGGGTGAGCGCCTGGCCGTCCCAGGCCAAAGGGCGGTAACGGACCGTCACGGTGCCAGCGGATGTGGTGACGACCCGGCCCCAGCGGATACGGCACCTGTCAAGGACGTGCAGCGGGTGGGGCACCAGGCCTGCCCGCAGCAGCCCTGCCCATGGGTATACCGCGAACACGTGGAAGCTGTGGTGGGGGACGGCACCAGCGGGGATGGCACCGGCGATGGCATCCCATCCCCGGCCAGCCCGGCCACGGAACCGTTCGTCGAGGAAGTCGCCGAATGACCGCATGTCCACCGCGTGGAGCAGGGAGTTGCCCACCCAGTAGGCCTCGACCACCCGGGGGTCTAGTGGGTCGGTGATGTGGCTGGCCGCTGCGATCACCTCCAGGTAGGGCCAGGCGCCCTCGAAACCGCGTGCGAGCTGCACCAGCCCCGGGTCGCTGACCCCGGCGGCCGCGTAGTCGAGGAGCGCGCCATGGTCCGCGGGCCCGCAGTACCCGAGGGCGTTGGGCGGGTAGGCGTACCGGGCGAACAGCACCGGTCCCGGCGTCACCCCGGTCCCTCCCTGTCTCCGGCTCCCCTGTCTCTGGCCGCTCTGTCTCTGGCCGCTCTGTCTCTGGCCGCCCTGTCTGCGGCCAGGCTGCGCAGGCGCCGTGCCTCCCTGGCGGTGCCTGGGTCCAGCACTTCCAGTACGAAACCTGAGTGGACCAGGACGCTGGCCCCCACTTCGGCATGGGGGCAGGCGAGCAGGCTCACCTGCTGGGCGGCCGCGCCGGTGTCCACCTCGCCCACGGGGGCACCGCCCTCGTCCCAGACCCTGGTGAGGGTCCCGACCGTCCCCAGGCACATCAGGGACCACCCCCAGCGGCACGCAGTTCCGCCAGCAGCCGCTGGGCCACCTCGTCCACGGCGGCCACCACCTCCGCCGACAGGGCGGTCCCCGCCGCGAAACTGGCGCCTTCGATGCCGTAGCCGACCAGCCGGGCGGGCAGGCGGCCGAGCGCACGGGCCAGTTCGACGGTGTCGGCGACGCTGAAGGTGTGTGTGCCGCGGTTGCGGAACGGCGCGGACGGCAGCCCTGCCGCGGCGTCGAAGCGGTAGACGGTGCCAGGCGTGCCACCGGAACAGACCGCGTCGGCCAGGTACACGGCGGGCACACCGTCCCAGGTGTCGAGCAGCGACACCAGTTCGCCCCCCATCTGCACCGCGGCGACCCCGGGCGGGCAGGCCTGGTGGATGCGCGCCGCGACTGCGAGCCCGGCCCCGTCGTCGCCGCGGTAGGGGTTGCCGATGCCGATGACGATGGCCCGGTTCATGACCGGTCCAGGCGGACGTCGAGGAAGTGGGCCGCGCAGGAGATGCAGGGGTCGTAGCTGCGGACCGCCTGCTCGCACTCCCAGGTGAGGCGTTCCTGTCCGAGGTCGAGCCGGTCCTGGACGAAGGCGAGCAGGTCGGCTTCGATCGCGCGCTGGTTCTGCGAGGTCGGTGGGACGATCTTGGCATCCTCGATGGCCCCGTCGGCCCTGATCCGGTACCGGTGGTAGAGGAGCCCACGGGGGGCCTCGGTCCAGCCGTACCCGGTGGCCCCCCGTGGGGGGACCGCCACCCAGGGTGGGTCCGGGGGTTCGTAGGCACCGATGAGCCGCAGCGCCTCCTCGCACGCGTACAGGGTCTCCACGGCCCGCACGATGATGCTGCGGAACGGGTTGGTGCAGGTGGGGCCGAGGCCTGCGGCCTGGGCTGCGGCGAGGACACCGCCGGGCAGCAGGTGGGAGTTCAGGCTGTAGCGGGCGAGCGGCCCGACCAGGTAGGTGCTGCCGTCACGCAGGCGCGAGTGCAAGGCGGTCGAGTGCGGCACATGCTCCTCGGTGAAGTGCCTGTCGTACTCGCGGGGGGCGATGTCCAGCCCACGGCTGGAGACCACCCGTCCCCCGGTGATGGGGTATCCGTCCGGGTCGCGCAGTGACACGAACTGGTAGTCCGTCTCGAAGCCGGGGAACGGGAACTCCGCCACCCACGCGACCGTCTCGCGCGCGGCCTCGCGTGCCCATTCCAGCTCCGCGGTCAGCCCGCGCAACTCGGCCTGGGTGGGTGCCCGGTAGAACCCGCCGATGCGCACGTTGACGGGGTGGACGGAGCGGCCGCCGACCACCTCCATGATCCGGTTGCCTGCCCGCTTGAGCCGCAGGCCCCGCTGGACCACGTCGGGGTGGTCGCGGGCGAGGTGGATGCCGCTCTCGTAGCCCAGGAAGTCGGGGGCGTGCAGGAGGTAGACGTGCAGGGCGTGGCTCTCGATCCACTCGCCGCAGTACAGCAGCCGCCGCAGCGCACGGATAGCGGCGGGTACCTCGGCTCCGCAGGCGTCCTCCACTGCCGCGCACGCGCTCATCTGGTAGGCGACGGGGCAGATCCCGCAGATCCGGGCGGTGATGTCCGGTGGTTCGGTGTACCGGCGGCCACGCAGCAGCGCCTCGAAGAACCGGGGCGGCTCATAGATGTCCAGTTGTGCGCTGACCACCTGGCCGTCCCGGACGACCACCTGCAGGCCGCCCTCGCCTTCGACCCGGGCCAGCGCCGGGACGGTGACCGAGCCCGCGCGAGGGCGGCTACCGTGCGTCATGGCTGTCGGCCTCCTCGCGGGCGGCAGCGGCCCGGAACGGCTCCGCGCCAGCGTTGAAGGTGCGGAACACCCGGAGCAGGTCGCGCTGGCTGGCGCCAAGGGCGCGCCACTGGGCAGCCAGCGCGGCGGTGTTCGGTGCCTCCATCGGGCCGAAGCAGCCGTAACAGCCGCGGGCGAATGACGGGCAGAGCGCCCCGCAGCCAGCCTGGGTCACCGGGCCAAGGCACGGGGTGCCGTGGGCCACCATCACGCAGGTGTGGCCCGCGCGCTTGCACTCCACGCAGACGCTGTGTCCCCGCACATTGGGCCGGCGGCCAGCGAGGAAGGCACTCACCACGTCGAGGAGCTGGCGGCGGTCGATCGGGCACCCGCGCAGCTCGAAATCGACCCGCACGTGGTCGGCGATGGGGGTGGAGGTGGCAAGGGTCTTGATGTACTCGGGGTGGGCGTAGACCACGGAGGTGAACTCGGTCACGTCGGCGAAGTTGCGCAGCGCCTGGATGCCCCCGGAGGTGGCGCACGCCCCGATCGTCACCAGGAACGCCGAGGCCTGACGGACCTCGCGGATCCGGTCCGCATCGGATGGGGTGGTGACCGAGCCCTCTACCAGCGAGAGGTCATAGGGGCCTTCGACAACGGCGCGTGAGGCCTCGGGGAACGAGGCGACCTCGACCGCGCCCGCGATGCTCAGCAGTTCGTCCTCGCAGTTGAGCAGGGTGAGCTGGCACCCGTCGCAGGAGGCGAACTTCCACACCGCCAGCTTGGGTGTGCGTGGTGTGCCCATCACACCTCCCGCAGGTTCATCCAGTGGGCGACCCGCTGGTAGCTGAGGACCGGGCCGTCCCGGCAGAGCAGGAACGGGCCGAGCTGGCAGTGGCCGCACAGGGCCGCCGCGCATTGCATGTTCCGTTCCATGGACACGAACAGGCGGCCGGCGTGCACGCCCGCGGCCAGCAGGGCCCGGACCGTGAACCGCATCATGACCTCTGGCCCGACCACGAAGGCGGTGGTGGCCGGCGGGTCGAACCTGGCCCGGCGGATGAGGCCGGGGACGACACCGACGTCGCCGTGCCAGCCGTCGCCGGCAGCGTCCACTGTCACCTCGACCTCAAGGTCGAACCGGGACCGCCAGTGTGCGAGTTCGCCGGTGAACAGCAGGTCGGCTGGGGTGCGGGCGCCGTACAGGAGGGCCACCCGCCCGAACTGGCCGCGGTTCGCGAGGATGCGGTACAGGGCCGGGCGCAGCGGCGGCAGCCCGATCCCGCCCGCGACAACCACGACGTCGCCGCCAGCGGCCGCCTCCACCGGCCAGCTCGTGCCGTACGGGCCCCGGACACCGAGCTGGTCACCGGGCCGCAGCGCGCACAGCGCGTGGGTGACCGGGCCGACGTCCCGGATGGTCTGCACCAGCCGGGACACGTCAGCCGGGTCACCTGAGATCGAGATGGGGACTTCCCCGACCGCGGGCGCGTACAGCATGGTGAACTGGCCGGGCTCGAAGCCGATGGTCAGGCCGGCCGGGGCGTCGAGCTCGAGGGTGACCACGCCAGGTGCCTCCCGGCGGGTCGCCGCGACCCGCCACGGGGCCGGGGTGGCCCAGCCGGGAGGCGGTGCCCCGGCGCCCGGGTCAGTGAGCGCCCGCATGGCCGTACACATCCAGCACCTGGAGCCGGGTGGCCTGCAGCCGCGCTACCGCGATCCGCGCGAAACGTTGCATGAGGTCAAAGCCGAGCCGTGGGTCCTGCTCGCACTTGCCCCGCAGGCAGACGCCGTCCAGTGCGATCGCCCGGACGGCTTCGAGTGCCCGCGCGTCGAACTGCCACAGGTGGGGGGCAACCAACCAGGAGAAGCCGACGATGTCGCCCTGGCCGACGGTCTGGACCGTGACGTGGCCGCGGCCGGGGGCGCTGATCTCCAAGGCGACCTTGCCGTCGCGGAGCAGGAAGAACCTGTCGGCGGGGTCACCCTCATGTGCCAGGAACTCACCTGGCCCGAACCGGACGTTCACCGCGCAACCGGCGAGCAGCGCCACGTCGGAATCCGCGAGTCCCTGGAAGAACTCGTGCCGGCGCAGCAGCGGCTCAAGCGTGTCCATCGTCCTCCTCCTGGTGCAGGGGCAGGATCGGGGCGGCTCTGATGGCCGCGGCTTCCTCGGTGATGTCGATGCCCACCGGGCACCAGGTGATGCAGCGCCCGCAGCCCACGCACCCGGACGTCCCGAACTGGTCGATCCACGTGGCCAGCTTGTGTGTCATCCACTGCCGGTACCGGGACGCCCCAGACACCCGGACCGCTCCGCCGTGCAGGTAGGAGTGGTCGATCGTGAAGCAGGAGTCCCAGGAGCGGTGCCGCTCGACCTGTACGCCAGCGAGGTCGCTGACGTCCTCGACCCGGAAGCAGAAGCACGTCGGGCACGCCATGGTGCAGTTACCGCAGGACAGGCAACGCGACGCCGCGTCCTGCCAGCGGGGGTGGTCGAAGTTCCCGTACAGCAGGTCTTTGATGCCGTCGGTGTCCAGCCAGCGGCCCATGGTGGCCGCGGCGTACTCGCTCGCACGCCGCGACTGGTCCAGGTCCGCGGTGGTGGCGGGCCAGTGTGCGACGTGGCCCATGACCCGCTCGCCCCGCTCGCTGCCCGTCTCGACCAGGAAGCGGTGGCCGCCGTCTCCGAGCAGTTCGGTGAGGGCCAGGTCGAACCCGGCGGTGGCGCGAGGGCCGGTGTCCATGGAGACGCAGAAACAGGTGCCGCCGGCCTGCCCACAGTTGACGGCGACGATGAAGACACCGTCGCGGCGGGCGGCGTAGACGGGGTCGGGGTGAGCCCCGCCCAGGAACACCCGGTCCTGCACCGCAATCGCGTGCAGCTCGCACGAACGCACCCCGATGAATGCGAACCTCCCGGCTGGCTCGCCGTCGCCGGGCGGGTCAGTGTCCACGGTGAGGCCGCCATCGTCGCGATGGCCGCGCCACAGCAGGCTGGACGGCGGGAACAGGTAACGCTTCCACGACTGGGGGCCCACGTTGTACCCGAACAGCGCCTTGTCCCCGCGCCTGCGGACGCGGTACGTGCCGCCGTCCTGTTCGTCGGTCCACCCTTCTGGCAGGTCGGCGGAGGAGGTGATGTCGTCGTAGACGATGGCGCCGTCCCGCATCACCGGCCCCACCAGGCGGAACCCCTCCGCTCGCAGCGCTGCCAGTAGTTCGTCAAGGCCCGGGCGCCCGATGACGGCGGCCGGGGCTGGCTGCGGATCCACGCCCTTAGCGTGCCCGCCAGCCCCTGTGTGCAAGCAGGGACCAAGGTCCCGCCGGTTGTCACTGTCCGCCCCTGGGAGCGGCCAGCGCCGGAGACCAGGCTGGTGTCAGAGGCCGGCAGGAGGTGGCAGTCAGTGACAACGGTTTCGGCATGGGCAGAGCCCACTGCGTCCGCGCGGCCGCAGCACCCGCCCAGGGTCGTGGTGGGTGTCGACGATTCGCCAGGCGGGCAGGCCGCGTTGGCTGCGGCGCTGCGCCTGGCCCAGGAGCAAGGTGTCCGCTGGTCGCGGTCCGGTCGTGGGCGCTCGGCCTGCCACGCCACGGCGGCAGGCGCCGGCATGGTGACCGCCCCAGCCGTGTCGTCCTGGCCTTCCAGGGCAACGAGCCCCGCGCAGCGGCCCAGCAGCTAGCGGGGAAGGCACTGCGCGACGCCGTGGGCGGCGCCGTGCCCCCTGACATCCCCGTAACGATCGAGACACCGGAAGGCGACCCGGCCACGGTGCTGACCGGGATGGCGGACACGGGCGACCTGCTGGTCGTGGGCACCGGCACGGGACATGGCATGAAGCGTGCGCTGCACGGCTCGGTCAGCCGCTACTGCACCCGGAACGCCCGGTGCCGGGTGGTTGTCGTACCGGCCGGAGGCCCGGGTGGGCCCCCGGCCGAGGAAGGAGGGCTGTCATGAACACAACCCCAGGGCACCGCATCGTGGCCGGTGTGGACGGGTCACCGTCCTCCATGTCGGGCCTGCAGTGGGCGGTCGAGCAGGCACGCCTGACCGCCTCCAAGGTGGACGCGGTGATCGCCTGGCACTACCCGGCGGTGACCGGGGGCTTTGGCATGGCGCCGATCGTGATGTTCGATGACTTCGACTTCGCCGAAGCGGCGGAGAAGGTCCTCGCCGCAGCGGTGGCGGAGGCCGTGCCCGACGCCGCTGACGCCGTGCGGCAACTGGTGGTGGAGGGCAACCCAGCCCAGGTGCTGCTCGACGCGGCCGAAGGCGCCGACCTGCTTGTGGTCGGCAGCCGTGGCCACGGCGGCTTCGGCGGCACCATGCTCGGCTCGGTGGGTCAGCACTGTGTGTACCACGCCCACTGCCCGGTGCTGGTCATGCGTCACTAAGTGTGAAGACGCAGCCACGGTGGCTGCGTCTTTCGAAAGGAGGCGTGCGATGCGCGCTATCACCGTGGGTGTGGACGGGTCCGGCCACGCCCACCAGGCGCTGGAATGGTCGGTACGTGAGGCAGGCGTCCAGCATGCGGCCCTGCACGTCGTGACGGTCCATCCAGTAGCCACTAACCATTGGACCGGGAAGCCGGTCACCTACCCGGCGGACGAGGGAGCAGTGGCAGAGGCCCGCCAGGCCGCCGCAGATGCCGTCAACAAGGCTGTCGCCGAGTGCGGTGAACCGCACCCAGCGTCAGTGTCCGTGATGGCGGTCAACGGCGTCGCTGCCCAGGAACTGGTCAAAGCATCCCGCGACAGCGACCTGCTGGTGGTCGGTGCCCGTGGCGGCGGCGGGTTCAGCCGCATGGCACTCGGCTCCGTCAGCAGCCAGGTCCTGCAACACGCCGAATGCCCCGTCGTGGTCGTCCGCCATGGCCACGAGGCATGACCGGCCCTCGTCCCCAACTGTGAGCGGTGGGCCCAGCGGGCCCACCGCTCACAGCTTTGTCTTTCGGGCCCGGCGTTGCGGGAGGTGCCAGCGGGCGTCTAACCACTCAGCCGACGTCCGGTGATGCGGCGGGGGGTGATGCGGATGGCGTGCTCCCGTTCTCCGGACGGCCATGGGGTGACGCCTGAAGCAGCGACGTCGGCACGCTCCTGCGGGGAGGTCATGGCGTGGGCCGGCCCGTGGATGAGCACGCTCCACCCTGTCCGTGCCCCGGTGTCGAAGTCGTCGACCTCGAACGCCACCTCGTGCTCGGCATGGGCGATACCGGTCTGCAGGTCTTCCCCGGTAGGGCTGTCCTGGGCGGTCCGGAACACGATCGCGCCGCCGTGCAGGGCGTAGTTGACGGGGAAGACATTCAGGCCGTACCGCCCGGTGTAGGCAATACGGCCAATGCCACCCGGCGCGATCAGCCGCAGGCACTCCGTCTCGTCCAGCGTCTCCAGCTCAGGCATGGCCGTCATTCTCCTCCCTTTCCCGCCCGCACTCCCGCCGGGGACGTGCCGGGATCACCCGCGCGTACTGGTCGGGGGTGACCATCGCGATGTGACCGTCGCCGGTCCACTTGACGATGTACGGCGGTGCCCCGTCAAGGGACGGCACGCCAATAACTACCCCGGTCCTGCCATGCCCGACCTCGATCAGGTCGCCGACTTGAGCCCGCACGGCGCGCACCTCCCCGCCGACCTCGTGAGCCTGATCCACTCAGGCTGCCCTGTGCCCGGTCGCGGGGTCAGGGGCCGCCGGCCCGCCTGGCGGGGACGTTCGCCCCTGGGGTGGCAGTAGGGGGCGTTCGGTCCCGGGGCCGGGACGTTTGACCGTGACGCAGGCTGTGTCTGTCCCCGGACACTGGAGCTGAGAAGAAGGGCAGATGGGAGGTGATGGCCATGCATGCCGTGGTCGTCTACGAATCGATGTATGGCAACACCCACAAGGTTGCCGACGCCATCGCAGCGGGCCTCGCAGACACTTTCGATGTGAGTGTCGTCCCGGTGTCACGAGCCGCTCAGCAGACCCTGGCCGACGCCGACTTGGTCGTAGTCGGCGGCCCCACCCACATCCACGGGATGAGCCGGCGATCCACCCGCAAAGCAGCCGCGGAAGCCGCCAGCAAGCCAGACAGTGGCCTGACGGCCGAACCTGACGCACTTGGCCAGGGCGTGCGCGAGTGGCTCGGCTCGCTTGGCCACCACTCGCTGAAGGCCGCCGCTTTCGATACGAGGCTCCAGGGGCCGGCGGCACTGACCGGCAGGGCGTCGCAAGGCGTGGGCCGCCTGCTGCGCGCCCACGGCTTCACCTTGGTGGCACAGCCAGAGAGCTTCCTGGTCACCAAGGACAACCAACTCGAGGCAGACGAGACTTCACGCGCACACGAGTGGGGGGCCACGCTCGCACAGCGCAGTTCCTCCCCCGCAGACGTCGTGCTGGAGCCGTGGCGCAGGTCGTGACGTAGTCCCGTGGGGAGGCTGTTGCGGTATGGCTACCAGACGCAAGATCATTTGTGTGACCGGGACGGCAGTCCTCGTCTACGCGACATGGCTGCGTCCCCGGCTCATGCGCTGGGGCGCAACCGATGAGGAAGTCACCGCGCCGTACCCTGGCGCCGAACTCGTCCCCCACGGCCAGCGGGCGGCGACGATGGCCGTCACGATCGGCGCGCCGCCGGGCCAGGTCTGGCCGTGGCTGGTCCAGATGGGCGGTGACCATGGTGGCTGGTACTCCTGGGACCGCCTCGACAACGGCGGCCGGCCAAGTGCCACAGAAGTCCACCCGGAGTGGCAGGGTCTCGCCATCGGCGACTACGTGAAGTACTGGACACGCAACGGCCCCGTGGATGCCTGGGAGGTGGCAGCGCTTGAACCGGACAGGTTCCTGGGCCTGCGCGGGCTGAGAGACCTGCGGGGCCGCCAGCTCGACCCGATGCAGCCACGGCCATCCGCCTACACCGAAGGACTCTGGGCCTTCCTGCTCAATGAGCTGCCCGGCGAGCGCACACGCCTGGTCATCAGCGGCTACCAGACCCTGCGCCCACGCTGGCTGGAGCGCTTCGCGAACTACTGGCTCTACACCCCGGTTGTCTGGCCGATGCAGGCCCGCATGCTGACTGTGCTGAAACGGAACATCGAACGAGCCGCCCAGGCACGGACGGAGACGAAAATGCGGGTTCCGGCAGCAGTCGACTGACAGCCCGGTCAGGTGACCGCAAGGTACAGCGGTTTGCGGCTTTGCTCGCACTTCAGTTGCGCACCTAACGGTGGCAGACTTCAGCCACCACGTAAGGGGGACCGAAACCATGCCAACCGACCAGACAACAACCAAGGCGACCTCGAACATTGCCGAGCCTGGCCCGTCGGCAGGCTTCCCACCAACGCCGCCACCGCGGCCCACAGCACCACCGCCGCCTCCACCGCCACCGCCGCCTCCCATCCGGTAGGCCGTCCATTACCCGTGGCGTGGTCCGCGCCGCATCGTCTGCCACCCTCAAGGGACACCTGGTGGCCGGCACCAGCCAACTGACGCTGCTGGACAGCGAGGTCGACGAGATCGACGCGCTGCTGACCGAGGTGACTGCACGGCACCCGGCCGTTGACGACACGGGATTCCTGCTGGCGGCCGAATCGCTCGCACACGGCCTGCCAGTGCGGGTGCGTGCCCACCTCGCCGCCTGCCGCGCCCAGGAACGGCCGCTGTTCGCCGTGGCGGGCTGGCGAGTCGGGGACGGCACGCTGGGCCCTACCCCAGGTGACTGGCAGGCGGCCTGGCGGAACAACGGGCCCGGCCGGGCGGGCCCGACGCACCGTCACCAGGTTCTCCTGATGCTGGCCGCCTCGCTCGTGGGCGACCCTTTCGCGCTGTCTTCGGCGCAGGAGGGGCACATGGTCAACCACATCGTGCCGATCGCGGGCGCCGAGGGACATGTCAGCGCCGCCAGCAGCACCTCGGTGCTGACCTGGCACACCGAGGAGGCCGGTTTCCGGTTCCGCCCCGACCACCTCGCCTTCGCCTGTCTGCGCAACCCGCAGCAGGTGCCCACTACCGTCGGGCTGGCCAGCGACCTGGTACTCGACCCCGAGGTCGAGCAGGTCCTGCGCCAGCCTCTGTTCGGCATGCCGCAGGTGGGCTCAGCCGGGCGGGTCGAGTACGGGCCCGTGCTGTATGGGTCCGCGGACCGGCCATACCTCAGTGCCGACTCGGTGTATATGACCCCCGCGCCCGGCGACGGTTCCGCAGCGCAGGCACTGACCGCGCTCGCCGCGGCGGTCGACGCGGCTGCCCGGCCGTTCACCGCCCGGCCGGGCGACCTGTACTTCCTCGACAACCACCAGGTGGTGCACGGCCGGCCAGCGTTCGTGCCCCGCTATGACGGAAGCGACCGCTGGCTGCTGCGGGTCAAGGTCGCCCGGGACCTGCGCGGTTCCCGGGCGTACCGGGGCGGCGCAGCAGCCAGGGTGATTGACTTTGACCAGCTAGGCTGAACCCACCCCGATCGGTTTCGGCTCTTGGGGAGCGCTGCCGTGATCGAACTGCATGAGCTCATTCGCGACCTGCGCTCTGAGCTGACCATATCGATGGCGGCCGCACCTGACGATGGGTTGCAGTTCGAGCTCGGCCCGATCGAGCTGGAGGTCAGCGTCGGCGTGGACAAGAGTGCCGGGGCGCAGGCCAGAGTGCGGTTCTGGGTCGTGGAACTGGGCGCAGACGGACGGCTGGCCGCCACATCCCTGCAGCGGGTGAAGTTGTCACTCACCCCGCGCAACGCCCACTCGGCCACGCCACCTTATGTCTCCGGGGGCGAGCTGCCAGGAGAACGGTAGCGGTATGCGCCCGGCGGGGGGGCACCCAGCGCAGGTCCAGGGACACCGGCTCGACCCACACCGGGCCGCGGAGGTCATTTCCACCCGGGCCGACGGATCCCGGTGGCGCGGCTCCGGCTACCGGCTCTCGGCCACGGCTGTGCTTACCGCCGCCCACGTCGTCGTCGATGCCGTGCAGGTAGAGGTCCGGTTCGACGCCGACCGCGCCGACGAGGCAGCCGGCCCGGCGGTCGTCGCCTGGTCCGATGAGACCATCGACGTAGCGGTCCTCGAGGGCGCCTGGCCACTGCCGGACGGGGTCACCGGCTCGCTGCCAGCGGTCCGTTTCGGCTGGGTCGACGACATCGACACGGTGCTCTCGTGCTCGTCGGTCGGCTTCCCGAGGTACAAACTGCGGCGTACCGCCGACGGCTGGTTCCGCGACTCGAGTCACGTACATGGCACGATCGCCGCGCTGTCGCACCGGCGCGAAGGCACGTTCGAGATCCGTGTCGACGCGCCAGAGCGCGACCCCGACCCGGACGTGTCCCCCTGGGAAGGCATGTCCGGCGCTGCCGTGTTCGCCCGGGGGGCGCTCATCGGCCTGATGTCACGCCACCATCACTCCGATGGCCTGGGTGTGCTCACCGCCACGCGGGCTGACCGCTGGTTCACGCTGCTGGACCTCGACCACCTCGACCGGCTGCGCACGCTCGCCGGCCTGCCCGCCACCGCCGGGGAGCTGGTCGACGTACTGGCCGAGCCGGCCGACGCGACAGCGGCCGGGCAGGCTCCGCCATCGCCGTCGCGGACCGTCTTCCTGTCTTACGACGTGGCCGACGACCCCTCGGTAGAGCAGGTGGTAAGACTGCTGTTGCGGCACAGCATTCAGCCGGTGACCGACCCCATGACCGCAGACGATGCAAGGGCCCCCGACCCGATCGGGGCGGCGCTGAGCGAGACGGAGACGGTTGCGGTGCTCGTCGGGCCGGCCGGCGTCACCACTGAGCGGTCAGCGAGCATCCGCAGCGCGGTGCAGGACGCCACCCGCCAGCACAGCAACATCCGTGTCGTGCCGATCCTGCTGCCCGGCTCCTCCGCGCGGCTGCTGCCCGCCTTCCTGCCGGAGCAGCTCGCGGTCGACCTGCGCGAACCAGACGCGGCCGCCGAGCTGATCGCCGCCATCGAAGGCTTCGCGCCGCAACGGTCGCACACGCGGCTGCCGGACGAGCCGGCGCCGTTCCCGAGCCTGCGCGCATTCACCACGGCCGAGGCACCGCTGTTCTTCGGCCGCTCAAGGGAGACGGCGCGGCTGGTGGAACAGGTTCGCCGCGCACCGTTCACAGCGGTCGTCGGCGCCTCAGGCTCTGGCAAGTCGTCGCTGGTCATGGCCGGGCTGGTGCCCACCGTCGGGCAACGGGCACTGGTGGCCACCATGGTGCCCGGCGCCTGGCCGATACGCGCACTCGCTGCCAGCCTCGCCCCCTTCCTGCCGCCTGGGCAGGTCAGCGCCGCCGCCGACATTGAACTGCAACTGCTACGGGACGCCGACGAGCTGGGCAAGCTCGTACACGAAGTCGTCGCCGACAGACGTGCCGGACAGATGCTGCTCATCGTCGACCAGTTCGAGGAGGTGTTCACCCTCAAACCACGCCGGCGCGGCGACATCGACGCGCAGCAGCACTTCATCCAGAGCCTGCACCGAGCCGCCGAGAACCTCGCCGACGAGGTGCGGATCGTCATCACGCTGCGCGCCGACTTCGTCCAGCACTGCCTCGGCTACGCCGAGCTGCGCGACCTGCTCACCGACGGCCAGCTGCTCCTCGGCCCACTCGACGACCCCTCGCTGCGCGAGGCGATGCTCATGCCCGCCCAGCACGTCAGCGCGTTGTTCGAACGTGGCCTCGTCGACCGGGTACTGACCGACATGCGCGGCCGTACCGGTGCGCTGCCGCTGCTGCAGACCGCGCTCGCCGAGCTGTGGCGGCGCCGGCGCGGCGTGTGGCTCACCCATGCCGACTATGACGCCGTCGGCGCGATCGGCGGCGCCTTGAACCGGCTGGCTGACGACACCTACGCGCGCCTGGACGACCGGCAGCGGGAGCTGGCCCGGCTGATGTTCCTGCGACTGGTGGCGTTCCGCGACGGTGCATACACCCGGCGACGCGTCCCCCGGCATGAACTCGACCTGGTCACCGCCGATCCACGTGAGATCGAGCAGGTGATCGTCAGGCTGTCGCACCGCGACGCCCGGCTGGTCACGGCCGGCCACGACACGGTGGAGATCGTGCACGAGGCGCTCATCGACAACTGGGGCATGCTGAAAGACTGGCTCCAGCAGGACGCCGACGACCTGCGCACACACCAACTGCTGACCGAGGGCGCACAGGAGTGGGCCGACCACGGCCGTGACGACAGCTACCTGTACCGGGGACTGCGCCTCGCTGCCGCCAGCGACTGTGCGGCCCGTAACCCCGGCCTGCTGAGCCGGCTGGAAGACGCGTTCCTGACTGCGAGCCGGGTCGCGCAGGACACCGCAGTCGCTCGCGAGCAGTCCGACCGCACCCTTGCCCGGGCTGGGCAGGCCGTCTTCGAGCTCGACGCCGCGCCGGAGCAGGCGATGGCGCTCGCGCTGCGGGCGGCCGACGACGGCGGCGACATCCCGCTCGTCCAGCGGGCCGTGTTCCGGGTCTTCAACCAGGCAAAAATCCGCCGGATCCTGCGCGGGCACGTCGACCGGCTCGCTGCGGTGGCATGGCACCCCGACGGCCGGATTGCCGCCACTGCAAGCTATGACGGCACGATCCGGCTGTGGGACGCCCCCGCCGGGCGGCTGCTGGCGGTGATAGCGGCCGGCCAGGACCCCGTGACGTCGCTCGACTTCGACCCGGCTGGCGCGCGGCTGCTCAGTGGCGGCTGGGATGGCACAGCCCGCATCTGGGACGTCGCGGCCAGGCGCGCGACCGGAACGCTGCGGGGCCATACCAACTGGGTGTCGTCGGTGCGGTGGAGCCCTGACGGCCGGCGCGCCGTGACCGGAAGCTCCGACCACACGGCGCGTGTCTGGGAAGTAGCCACCGGCGTGACCGTCTGCGTGCTGGAGGGCCACGGCGAGTGGGTGCGCTCGGCCGAATGGCACCCAGGCGGCGCATGGATCTGCACCGGCAGCTACGACCACACCGCCGCGGTCTGGGCGGCAGACAGTGGCGAGCGGGTGGCCACGCTGCGGCTGCATGACGGACCGGTGCCTGCGGTCGCCTGGAGCCGCAACGGCGGCGAGCTGCTGACCGCGAGCGAGGACGGCAGCGCCTGCCTCTGGGATGCGGAAAGGTTCGTGCCGGTGCGCCGCATCCCGTTGACGGCAACGCCGTTGTTCAGCGTGGCCTGGTCGCCGACGCAGCGCCGGGCAGCCGTCTGCGGCGAGGACGGCCGGGTCCGGGTCCTGGACCCCGACACCGGGCAGACGGTCGACACACTGCCCGGCCACGTCGGCTGGGCCTCCGGCGTGGCGTGGAGCCCTGACGGCCGGTTCCTGCTGTCCGGCGGCGAAGACACCACCGCCCGCGTCACGAGCATCGACGAGGGGTTTGTGCCGCGGATCGCCGGCCGGCACGACGGCCGGGTGCTCAGCGTCGCCTGGCATCCCGACCAGCGCCGGATCGCATCCGCCGGGCAGGACGGGCTGGTGCGTATCTGGGATCCCGCGGGCGGCGGCCCGCCGACCGACCTGGCTGCCGACGCCGCCGCCGTCAACTGGAGCCCTAACGGCCGCAGTCTGGCCGTCGGGGGCCACCACGGCACGGTCAGTGTCCACGACGCGCTCACGCTGGCGGAGCAGGCCACGGTGCGCGGTCACCGGGACAAGGTCAGCGCGGTGCGGTGGAGTCCCGACGGGCTTCTGCTCGCCTCCACCAGCTACGACGGGTCCGTTGCCGTGTGGTCGTCCGATGACCTGCGGGAGCGCTCACGCCTGGCCGGCACCCAGCTCGTCGAGGACATAGCGTGGAGCCCGACCGGTGAGTATGCCGCAGTCGCCGACTGGCAGACCGAGGTAAGCATCTGGCAGCCCGGCGCCAGCGCCGAACCGGCCCGGCTCGCCGGGCACACAGCGCCGCTGTACGCAGCGGACTGGAGCCGCAGCGGCCAGTTCGTCCTCACGGCGAGCAGCGATGGAACCGCCCGCCTGTGGGATCCGCGCAACGCGAGTCAGGTGCGCAGGCTGGCGACTGGCGAGTCGCACGCGGCGAGGTTCAGCCCGGCCCGCACCCATCTGGCCACCGGCAGCCACGACGGCGGGGTCCGGCTGTGGAACTACGCGGACGGCGCCGACCTGCTCGTGACCTACGCCCATCCGGGAGCGGTGTGGGCACTGGCGTTTCGGCCCGACGGCAACGAACTCGCCAGCGGTTGCGAGGACGGGGCGGTACGAGTGTGGCTGACCAGCCCGCAAGCCGTTCACGCCGCGCTGCGGGACCGGGTCGCCGACCTATCGGACTGAATCCGCCGCACAGCCGCTGCCTCCTTCCCGCCTCAGCGTGGCTTGCGGCGTCCGAACTTTGCCCCAAGCGCTACGAGTGCCGCTGGCCCAGCGAGACCTGTGACGAACGCAGCGCCAACACCTAGTGTCAGTGTCGCTGCACCTATGACCGCACCCAATGTCACCCGGACAGCCACCTGGAGCAGGCACAGCCGCCTTGGCCTTCCTTCTGGGAGCGCTTCTTGGTCGTCCGTGAGGAACTGCGCCAGGGCGTAGGCAAACCCTCCAGCGGCGCCCCACCCTAGCCCCGGTGGCCAGTGACCATGCAGATGCGCGCCCAGTTCCCACCACAGAACTGCGCTCGTTGATGGCATGATCACGACGATCTCCCAGATCGCACAAATATGGGCTACCGCTCAACCCTGAGCAGGTTGGCGGCGTAATCCGGACCCTGCTTAGTTGTACCGGAACGTTACTCCACTCGCAAGCTGGGTGCGCATGATATCGTCAACCTTGTGGAGAATGACGAAGTCGTGACGGATCTTCGGCGGCCTGACCC
>DASYYE010000385.1:0-16915 GCA_035946955.1 Streptosporangiaceae bacterium
GTCGCCGTCGAGGTGGGGCAGGGCGGTGAAGAGGAACAGCACCTCCCCCACGGTGAAATTGGACGCGTAGACCTTGCCGAGCACCTCGGCGAACCGCAGTGTGTGCGTAGGCAGCGCCTGCCAGGTGTCGCTGGCCGTGTCCGGGTCGAACCCGGCCAGCACCGATAGCGGGTCCAGGTTCGAGGTCGCCACCTTGACGAACTCGGGTTCGCGCGCGGGGCACCGGTACCAGGCGCGTGCGTGGCGCTCGACCCCGGCCAGCAGCAGCGCGACGGCCTTACGCTGGTCAGCCGGGGACGGGGCTGCCCACAGTGGGAGCAGCAGCAAGGGGCTGACCCGCAGGTCGTCGCGCAGGATCAGCAGCGCGGCGAACTGGCGGAGGAAGTCCGGGTTGACGACCGGGCTCGACGGCGTCCCGCCAAACAGGCCCAGGGCCTTGGCCACAGCAGCGAGTTCGGTGAACGTCAGGTCGCACCAGGCACGCTCCCGCAGCCGCCGCCAGAGCCGGATGAACACGAGCAACTCATACAAGGGTGTCTGCGGGTCACGCGTCTGCGCGGCGCCGGCGGTGTCAGTGGTGGCCCCGGGGAAGGTGATGGTCCAGTCGGCGAGGCAGCAGGGCTCGCACTCGGGCAGCCGGCCTGGTGCCACATCGGCCGGTGGCGTGTCCTGGGCGCCCGGCGTGGCCGTGGTCGCGGTATCGGTGCCTGGCGGCTGCCTGGCCGCCGTGGCCTGGACCGTGAACTGGACGAACCCGGACCGCTGGAGTTCGGCCAGTTCGCAGTAGCTCAGCCCGGTCCGGCGCAGGAACTCCGGCAGGCCAGTGACCACCGTTGTCCAGGAGGCCTCCCCTGCCTGCGCGGCCGGGAACCCGTAGGCCTGCCAGAGGGTCAGTTGCCCCTCTCCCGCCTGCGCGGCCAGCGGCTGGGAGTACAGGAGCGAGTACTCCTCCGTGGAGATGCCCAGGTACTCCAGGGCGAGGTCGAAGCGGACCGGGTAGCGCCACAGGTGGCGGGCGAACCCGGCCGGCTCGTCGGCGGGGGCGGGGTCGAGCACGAACTCGGTGATGTCCTTGCGGAACCGCCGCATCGCCTCGAACCGGCTGGTCTCCAGCTGGCACAGGTAGCTGCGGCAGACGTCCAGCGGCTGGTCATAGGGCAGGCGGGGGGCGGTGAAGTCGGTGCGCAGCGCGGCATAGGCGGCGGTCTCGGCCGGTGGGCAGTGCCGTGCGGCCGGTGAGGAGTGCTCGGCGATGGCGGCAAAAGCTTCGGCAGGGTCGAGGCCGCCCGGCTGCGTGCCGCACCCGCACTCGTGCTCCTCGTCCTCGCCGTGGGCGCGCAGCCGCAGGTCCGCCAGTGAGGTGGCACTGGTGTCGAAGACCGCGCCTCCGGCCGGCGTGCCGCCAGCGGCGACGGCAGCGGCCAGTGCCTCCAGGCTCTCGTTGACCAGGTCGATGGCGGGCAGCGGTGTCTGGAGGTTCGCGCGGGTCGCCAGCAGGTCGCCGAGTGGGCCGCGCCGCGACGTCAGCAGGGTGCCGATCTGCTGGCTGGTGTCAGTGTCCTTGGGTTCCTCGCAGGTGGAGGCGGCAGAGGCGGACAGGAGCTCGCTGAGGTAGGCGACCGGGCCGAGCGGTGACAGGTGCTCGGGTGGCACACAGTTGGTCAGCGACCTGTCTGGGTTGACTGGTTTGAAGTCTGAGCCTGCCGAGCCCGGCGGTGCGGCTGGCCCCCCGGCTGCCGTCTGGATCTGTGTGGCGTAAGGGTAGGCGACACTGCCCGCCAGCGCGGCGGTGAAGTCGCTGGCGGTCAGCGCGGCCACTTGAGCCGCGCTGGTGAACCCGCGCGCGTACAGCGCCTCGATGAGCGAGAACCGCAGCTCGCTGGTTTTCGCGTCGCTGGCGGCGAACGCGGTGAGGTCGTACAGCGCCTCGATGGTGGTCAGCGCGTCGTGCAGCCACGCCTGTCCCTGGTGGTCGTGGGGGAAGGTGTCGTTGACCGCCGCGCCGAGTGCGGTCTGGTCCCAGGCGGTGCCGAACTTGAACGTCCCGCCGCCTTCGGCGGAGTAGTTCTGCGCGAACAGGGTCAGGACGTCACCTGGCGGCGGGCCCAGCGAGTACGGCTCGTTCGGTGACTGCAGTACCGGGGTGACCGAGCCGATCGGTGTGGTGAAGAACTGCTGCAGGTGCCCGATGAACGCGGCGGTCCGCTCCAGCGTGGAGCCCTTCGGGGTGAACGCCGGCAGCAGCGCGGGGTCAGCCACGAAAAACGTCTGCCATTGCTGGTCAGTGAGGCCAGCCAGCTCCGCGACATTGGTGACGGACAGGGGGGCTGCCTGGATGGCCGCCAGGAACGCGGTGAACTCCGCGGAGCCAGCGGCTTCGCCGGTCACGACCTGCAGCACCAGCACCAGGTAGTCGGCCTGGTGTGCCGCGGTCGCGGCCGCGCCGACCTCACCCTGCCAGAATCCCGTGTCGATCTTCGCCGTCTCGTCCTTGTAGCCGAGCCAGGCTTTGACCAGTTCGGTGACGTGCGCGTCGGCGGTGACCGCGGGTAGGGAGCCACTGACCGTGCCCAGGGCAGCCAGGCGGCGCGCGGCCTGGCTGATGTTGATGGCCGTCAGCGTCGAGTCGGTCAGGAACCCTTCGGGCGCCTGCGCCACACCCTCGATCGTCACGCCAGCGGTAACCGTGCCCGCGGTGGCCGCGTCTGTCATCTGCTTGAGCGTGTTGTCTTCCGGCGCGAGGGTGGCGAGCTTGTAACGCTGGTCCGCGGTGATCTGCGGGGAGAGCTGGGTGGCCAGGGCGTAGAAGTAGGCGGCGGGCACGGCGAACGAGGCACCTGCGGGGATCGTTTCCAGCTCCACCTCGGTGTCCACCGGCGTGCCCTGCCCGGTGACCAGCGGGAAGGGAAAGGCGGCGGTGGTCGCCTTGGTGCTGGACAGCTCGCACTGCACGGCGGCTGAGGCCGCGTACACGTAGCCGGCCAGCCTGATCGCCAGCGCATCGGTGGTGGCGTTGTAGGAGGCCCACTGGCCCTCGAACTTCTGGCGGGTAGGGTCAGTCTTCGAGGGGTCGGGGCCATTCGGGTTCGGATTGGTATACAGCGAGCCGTAGCCGTTGTCGGCAGAGCCGTCCCCGGTGGGCTGGGCCGGGGGCGGGTAGTAGGAGCGGTCCCAGATGATCTCCGAGGCGATCTGCTGGCACTGCCCCAGGGTCAGCGGGGCGTGGGTGGCCAGTTTCGCCCCGCCGCCCGGGTCGTCGGCGAGCACCTTGTCGATCGCGGTCACGAGCGCCCCGAACGCTGGTGGCGGGCCGTTGGGGGACAGGTCCAGGGCCAGCTTGCCCGATGACACCGGGGGGAGGGTGACGTAGGTGGCGGCAGCCTGCTGGAAGTACCAGGTCTGGTCGTCGGGCAGGGGCGCGCGCGACGCCACCGCGACGTTGAAGTCCAGCTCGTCGTCGGTGATCGCCACCCCGTTGCGGGTGATCACCAGGCGGAGGTCGTATGAGGTGGGTTTGGGGTACTCGGGGTGCCCGGCGGGCGGGACGGCCTTGATCGCAACAGTGGCGGCCGACTGCAGGGCGTGCTTGGTGACCAGGCCAGCGGTGTAGTCGATGTAGTGCTGCATGACCGGGACCGGGTGTGTGTTCGGGTGGACACCTATCTTGTTGGAGCCATCCGGCGGCACCTGGGCGAGCCCGCTGGTCTTGCCGAGCAGCACCCCCTGGGAAGCGCCGAGCTGCACCACGGCGGCATTGTCGGTAAAGGTCAGGTCATAGGCGCTGATCTCCAGCCCATGCAGCCACTTCCTGAATTCATTGGGGTCGACTTGCTGGCCCGGGTGCAGCCTGATGATGAGGAGGTCCGTCATTTCTGTGTCCTTTTCCCCGATGCTTGCCGACCCACTTGCCTACGTGATGGGACTGTTGTGCTCTTAGTGGCCAGTCAGACCGCCGCCGCTACGGCCAGCCGAATCTCCTACGGATCAGCTCCTGCATTTTGTTGATATCGCTCCAGGTCAGCTTGGCGTTGAAGTAGTCGAACCCCTCGCGCGCTGGTGTAGCTGGCAAGTGCCCCTGCACATACCCGGGAGGATTGCGGAGTCCTTTGGGGGGCGGCAGCCCAGGCGGGCGCGGGGTCGCGAGCCGTCTACGCTCATTTTCCAGCCATCCCCTTACGTGGGCTGGCTGGTTCTCGTCCCACTCATTCTCCGCGAGTGCTTCCAGCCGGTTCTCACGTCCTTGGGCGGTCCCGAGCGGCTTTCCCCCCTGCGGCCCACGGACGGATATGTTTGCCAGCTCTTCGGTCTCCATGGGGACTTTCGTGTCAGCCGCCGCTGCCCATTGTTCGGAGAAACTGATGAGCTCGCCACCGCCCAGGCTGCCCGTGCCAGTGAGCGCTGGGAGTTTGCCAGCGGCAAGGGTGACGCCTTCCAGGATCTCCCCGACCGGGACGAAAGATACGCCTGCCTGCACGACGTCAACGAATGTCCCCCCGGACTCGTAGTTCCCCCGCAGTTCGTAGTCACGCAGTTCATTGCCGGTCGGCGTGGGCGGCGCCGCTCTCGCCCAGTCGAGGAGATGCGGCGGGGCCAGCACGGCGGCTGTAGGGAAGCTCAGTTTCAGCCCTACCTCTGCTACGTCCACGACACGGTTCCACATCCCGGCCTTGGCGGCACTCCAGTCCTCCTCGCGCTTTTGGGCGATGGTCTGCCGGGCCGGTGAGGAACTCTGCGTCGCCTCTTTTTTGGGCGCGGCCTCTGTTCCTGGCGCCCGGGGCGCAACATAGGACTTGTACTGCTGGGGCGCCACGGACTCGCCATTGATCACCATGGGTCCGCCGGAGGCGACCTTGACATATTTACCGGTGTCCGGATTGACAGCTTGGTAGCTGTAGTCCGGGCCTTCGCCGACCTGGTCGGGGCTCAGCAGGTCATTGGGGTCGAGGCCGGTGGGGTCGTTGTACCGGAGCGGGTTATCGGCTGCGTAACAGTACGGGCTCTGGTCGTCAGACACGCCGGGCTGGTCACAACTTGCCCACCGGCCGAGCCATGGGATGTAGTACCGGGCACCGTGGTAGTACAGGCCGGACTCGGTGTCGCGTTCTTTGCCCGTGAACCGGTACCGCTTGGGTGTCTCGGTCCGGGAACGCACAGCCTGGTAGGAGGTCGCCCCATAGGGGTAGTACTCCTCGAATGTGATCACTCGGGCCTGCTCGTCGAGTTCCAGCACGGATGATTCGAGATGGTCCGCGAGCTGGTAGCGGATGAGCTGACCGGGGCCATCGTCGGTTCCGTGGGTCCGCGTCTCCACCATCGCGATGCGGCGCAGGCCGTCGAGCAGGTGCAGCGTCTCCCGTTCCAGGACGAGCCGACCATCGGCGCCGTAGCGGCGGTACACCTCGAACGCACCGAGATAGACCCGTTCTGACACGGCCGATGCACGAGATGGGGGCTGTGGTCTGGGTGCTCCGCCGTGCCCGCCGCCTGCCTCGGTGACCTTCCGCGCCCGCTGCCCGGCGGCGTCATAGACGTAATAGGTGGGAGCCGCCGGGAACCCGTCCGCTGACACGTGGCGTGACGTCATGTGGAGCCGACCCATTGGATCCCAGCCCAGAGCCCCCAGGCCAGGCATGGACGTGGTGTTGCCCTGTTCGTCATAGCGGTACCTGCGGTGCTGCCGCCGCTCCCCGGCGGGCCCGGTGCTGCTCAGCCGGTTGCCGCGGTGGCCCGGCTGGAGCAGGCTCGGTTCGCGGTAGTGGTAGTCGCGTGTCCAGCCACCATGGCGTGGATCCGCGGTACGGTGCGCCATGCGGCGCAGGTTGCCCACGGCGTCGTAGCTGTAGCGCTCGGTGTAGCGGGCCATCGCGATGCCATCGCCGGGCTGGGGCAGACCTGTGGTGGCGGTGTCGGATGCGCCTGGGGCCACGGCGCGGACAGCGCCATCGCTTGCCTGGCCGCAGTGCTCCCTGCCGGTTGCTTCGAAGAGGCGGTACACCGCGTCGTAGTGATAGCGGCTGGACGGTTCGACGACCCGGTTGCGGAAGAAGGCCCGCTGCTGGGCGGCATCGTGGACCAGTGTGCAGTTGCCTACTGGGTCGTAGGTGTAGTGGAGGTCCTGCAGTCGCCGGCTGCCTCGCTCGGTGGTCAGCTGGACCAGCCGGAACGTCAGCGGGTCATAGGTGTAGGCGGTCCGCGTCCCGTTGCCGTAGGAGATGGCGGTGCGCTGGGCGCGGGCGTTGTAGTCGAGGTGCACCACGAAGGTCGTGGGCTGCGTGGCGCCACGCAGCCGGACATCCATGCGCTCGAGCAGGCTGGCCGCGTTGTAGTGGGGGGTCGTAACGCTCCCATCCGGGGAGGTCGCGCTGGCGGGCCGGTTCAGTGCGTCATAGGACGTGGCTGAACGGTACGCGTGTGGCACGACGTCAACCTGGCCATTCCAGTCCGGGACCTCGCGGTACGCAGCGGTGAGCCGCCGCTGGGCCTGGAGCAGGTTTCCCTTAAAGTCGTAGGCCTCAAACGTGTCGACGCCAGCGTTGTCGTACTGTACGGCGACCCGGGTACGCAGGTTGCGGGCCACGACGTGGCCGGGTGGCTCGTCAGGCAGTTCCTCGCCGTACACGGTCCGCACCTGCAGCGCCTCGCCAGCGACTCCGGGGCCGCGGACATAACCGCGCACCGGGCGGCGCAGTGCGTCGAAGTCCGTGCGGAATGCGAACCCGCGGGAGTCCCAGGACCGCACGAGCCTGCTCGTGACGTCGGGCAGGCGCAGCCCGCCCCCGGTGTCGATGCCTTCGTAGCCGACCTCGCCGCCAGCCATCGTGTAGGTGTAGCTCATCGCCTGGCGGCCGAGCGCGTCGTGGACTTCGCGGAGGTTGCCTTCGATGTCGACCTCGCCCCGTGTCCGGTAGAACTCGTCCAGGGCGCCGCCGTCACCGGGGAGGCGGTTGTGCTGCACCACGAGGAACGTCCGGCCTAGCGTGTCGAACCAGCCGAACGCCGGGGTGCCCGCGTGCAGCGCGGTCTGCTCGGCGTTGTGCTGTTCATCCGGGCCGAGCCCACCGCCGATGCGCTGGGCGTACCAGGTCTGCCACCCACCGGGCTCCTCGCTCAATGCGGCGAGGTAGCGGCCCACGTAGCCGCCGACGTCCGGGTCGTCACGTGGGTCGAGCAGCACCGTGTCATTGCCGTCCCAGGTGGCCTGGTACCACGGGTCGAAGACGGTCTTTTCGAAGGTCTGGTCCGGGTGCACGGTGGCGATGACCCGCCCGGGCGGGTCGTAGAAGAGCACCGCACTGACCCCAGCCATGCGGGCGAACTCGAACTGGTGCGAGGCGGTGAAGAAAGGCTCGTAGCGGCGGACCGGCTTGCCCTTGTTGTTGAAGATGGTCCATTCGCTGCCGACCCACCGGTGCACCACGTCCGGCCCGCCGTCGGTCACGGGTCCGGGGGCCGCCTGGGTCTTGTGCTGGACCTCACGCCCAAAACCATCCGAGTAGGTGAACGACTGCTGGACCAGTGTGAGCTCACCAGGCTCAAGGTCGCTGTCGTGGGTCTGCCGGGCAAGGACCGCAATGGCGGCGGGGCGGGTTTCGGCAGCACCCAGGCTGCGCCGGTAGGCGTCAAGGTCATAAAGCACCCGCGTGGTCGCTGGCCCGAGCAGCCGGTGCGTGTGCGCGAACGGGTCTGCGAAGTAGGCCAAGACCGCGGCTTCCCCCGGATCGGGGTCGAACCTGTCGAGGGTGTCGCCGAGCCGCTCCCCCGGCCTGCCCATCACGGCAGTCCCCGCCACCCGGCCGAAGATGTCGAACGCTACCGCAGCCCGGTTCCGGTTAGGGTCACTGACCAGGTGCGGCATGAGCACCCGGTAGTCGAACCCGCTGGAGGTGACCTGGCCGACGTCGTCACGCTCACCAACGCTGACGGTGTTCCCCAGGGGATCCTGCGTCTGTGACACCAGCAGGTCGTAGCCGTCGTACCCGACCGTTGTCGTGTGGCCGAACGGGTCGCGGAAGCGGCGCCCCAGGAAGAAGTGGGCCCGCGCGTAGGCCAACTCTGCCGCAGGGTCGTCGCGCGCGCCTGGGGAGTAGAACACCTGACCGGAAGGTGCCCACCAGGAGTCCCCCTCCCTGACGTAGCCTGCCTGGCCGAGCATCCGGTGGGTGACCCGGCTGCCGTACAGTGCAGCGACCAGGCCGGCATCGAAGGCGAGCCGGTAGGTCCGGTACGGCAGCGCCAGCGGCTCCAGCACCCCGGGCGGCAGCGGTCCTGTGAGGTCGTCACGCCGGTATCTGACGCGGATGTGCTCGATCAGCCGCTTCGCGGGAACGGCATCGGTCGCCGCACCAGCGTCCCAGTCCTGGTACGGCAGCTCAGTACGGAGCGAGCCAAGGACATCGCGCAGCTCGTCGAAGCCGAACAGGCGCTGGGGCCCGCGCGGCCGCACGCCGGTGACCTCGAACGTGCGCGACTCGCACTGCGTCGGGGTACGGTGGGCGTCCGGCAGCTCCACGGCGTTGGTATAGGTGTTCTCGGTGCAGGTCAGCCGGTGCCGCGCCGGGGAATGCTGATCGTCTGCTGCGAGCACGGGGTCGGGGAACCGGCGCCCATAGCCGACCGCAGCGCTGCGCACTGGGTTCCCGTAGTCGTCGATGTCGAGGATCACCTCGTGGCTGACTCGGGGGTCGGCCCGGCGGTGAGCACCGGCCTGGTAGAGCGTGCGTTCGTAATGAGCACTGACGCTCTCCCGCGGATGAGTGAGGAAGACCGCGTGATAGTTCTGCGGGACGCCGGGTCGCGGGTCGAGGGCGGGCTGGAGCAGCTCAATCGTGTAGTTGTGCTCGGTGACGAGGTAGGGTCGGCCCGCCGCCTCGCTGCCGTCGAGCGCATACACCTCCTGCCGCAGCGGCGTCCCGCGCAGTGCCCGGCCCGCCTCGCGGGCCTCGGTAGCTGACAGCCGCCACGGCCGCCGAGGCTCGCCCACCGGCCGCAGTGTCTCCGGCAGGTGGGTGTCGGCCAGGCTGGGGCCACCGTCCCCGGGCTGCTGCCAGTACTCGTGCTCGAAGACCCGGCTGATCCGCTCCTGAGCCCTGAAGACGCCAGTGTGGAACCAGGTGCGGGTCATGACAGGGGGCAGATCTGCCTGCGCCTCATGGTCGGCGACGTCTTCGCCGACGGCTTGGAGGACCGCGAACTCCTCGGCGTCGTACTGCTCGACCATGCCGAACCCACGGAACTCGCGCTCGAACCCGTCGTAGTAACCGTGGTGGTATGCGTAGCGGGTGGTGAAGCTGTTGTGGTTGACCCGGTCGATGACCTCCACCCGGGTGACTACATAGACAGGAAAAGGCAGCCTGGTGACCCAGGGCCGCCCTGCGGCCTGGTCCGCGAGGTAGAACCTGGTCGAGGGCTCGTATTGGATCTTCGTCTCCGCGCCGAGGTTGTTCACCACCTCGGTGAGCAGGTAGGGCTTGCCGTGCGCCATCAGGTTGAGGTAGCGGAGCTGGCGGCCTGAGTCGCCGGGCAGCGGGGAGGACCAAACGAGGCAGGCGGTGCCCTGGCCGAGCAGGTCCGCGACCATCACGCTGGTGAGGCTGTCCAGTTGCGGGAAGCCGACGCCCACCGTGTGTGCTTCGCTGAAGCCGTTACCGGAGCGGTTGAAGTAGACCCGCACTTCGTCGCGGTGGAGGTATAGGAGGTCCGCGGTGCCTGAGCCGTCCACGTCCGCCAGCCGGACCCGGTGCTGGTCGAAGACTCCCGGGTCATCAAGCCAAGGGGAGCTGGCCATGGTGACCTTTGCCCCGAACCGGCCGAAGCCGGTATTCGGCCAGTAGCACACCTCGCCATCCCGGACCCGCACGAGGTCGGACAAGCCGTCGCCGGTCATGTCAGCGAGGTAGACCGTCTGCGCTGGGTCGGCCAGGAGTACCCGCGGCCCGCCTTCGGAGCCCCAGGGCAGGTAGGCACGCCTGCCGTCACCGAATCCCTCGTAGCGAAGCGAGGGGTACCAGGTGAAGGCGTCGTCGCGGGTGATCAGAACATCGGCGAGGCCGTCGCCGTCCAGGTCAACCAGGCGGAGGTCGGGGTCGTCCCAGGAGATGTTGGGCCGGGACCGGAACGGCCGGAAGGGGTGCCAACCGCGCTCGCTGCTGCGCTCGTAGAAACCGGGCACGGTACCGCCGAGTTCGGCGAGGTCCAGGTGACCGTCACCGGCCAGGTCCAGGAGCCGTTGGCGACTGCCGCCGCCCGCCATAGCCGGCTGGGTCGGCAGAACCCGCTCGGGCGCGAAACACCCGTCTCCGAGGTTGGCCTTGTAGAACCACGCGCCACCCTGACGGGCGAGGATGCCCGAGACCCCTTCGCCGTCGAGGTCCACCCACTCGTAGCCGTTACCGCCGATCCCGGTGGGCAGGTTCGCCAAGGCGTCTGGGCCCAGGTCGGCGACGTCGCGGCCGATAACGGCCTGGCTGTAGCCGAATTCGGCTGGCGGCAGCGACTCCCGCCGGTAGCTGTCGCCGCGGCGGCGGTAGCCGGTGTGTGTCACCGAGGCCAGCGTGGTCATGCCAGTGCTGCGGGTGCTGGTGTAGGTGAAGTCGGTGGAGCACACCAGGCAGTCCGCACCCACTTCGGGCTCATCCGGGAAGTGGTGCACCATGAGGACACGGTGGCAGCGGCGGTATGTGCGCACCTCGAACCCAGGGCGGTACGTGGAGAAGGGGTCGGGACGCGCGGGCCAGGGGCGAGTTGGGCTGATTGCGGCGGTGTCGAGGCCGTGGTTGCCGTAGTCGAAGACGACATCGAACATCCAGCCTGGGTCGACCGGTGCGGAGGTCGCGGATCGGCCGGGCCCGCGCACACGCCAGGGCACGCGGTTTCCGTAACGGACCCGCGTCAGGTAGCGGTTCGCCGACACGGACTTGGCCGTGCGGTGCCGCTCGTTCGCGAGCGCGGTGTCCACGCCGGCACGATCCTCTGCCCGGTACTGATAGACCATGGCGTTGCCGACATCGTCATAGGTCTCACAGATCAGCCAGCTGAAGACCCGTGACTGGTCGTCCGGGTCGGCGATGCGGCTCTCGGCCGTGCCCCCGTACAGCGAGGTCACGTTGGCAGAGGTGATCGTCCGCCAGTGGGTTTCCCCAGACCCAAGATGCCGCCACCGCTCGATCCGGGCGAACAGGCCCTCGACGCGCGGGCGGTAGCACTGCACCAGGTATTCCTGGCCCGCGGATACCCGGCGCTGGGATGCTTGGTCCCAGTGGCCGTCCTGTTCCTCGCGGACCGGGACCAGGTCTTCGGCGCCACTGAGCAGGAAGACATCGGCGTCGGGGTCGTCGCGATAGTGAGGCAGGCCCTTGTCTGTCTTCCTCGTGATGGCGGGGAGTGACAGCTTCCAGCCGAGGCCGAACGGGCCGTTGCCCGCGCCGGAGTCGTAGCTGAGCGTCAGCGACGGGCCGAACCCGGACCGGGCAGGGCTGGTGGTCACCGGCACGGTCAGGCTGGCCGTGCCCGTGGCCATCGCGACGCTGAACTTCTCACCGATGTCACGGATCGCCCCGCCGCCCTTGGGCAGCGACACCGACGGCGGCGCTGGAGGCCCGCCCGGCACCGGCTGAGCAGCCGCCTGCTGGCCGCCGAACGGCCCCGCGAACCCCGCCATGCCAGTCGGCCCGAACCCAGCCGGCCCAGCTGCCGTCGGCCCATCTCCCGGCTGCGCCGCGCCGGTCGGCCCGGGTACCGACCCGGTAAATGTCGGCTCGCTTGGAAAACCTCCACTTGAGTCGGCCACGACTCACGCTCCCCAGCACTCACGTGCCTATCCCTGCGCCAAACGCAACTACAACGCAGGCTGTTGGTCAACGCTGTGGGGCGAATTGCGGACGCCTGACCGCAAGGTTGGGAACGAGGGCATTTGCCGGGAAGGGCAGGTTGAGCACGCACAGCCGGAAAGAACCGGTTGCAGGTGCCCGGCCGGGATGCGCTGACGGCGGCATTCGCCCGCAGGCGGGCGTTACAGCCGGATGACGACCGTGTTCGCGGCCCGGTCGTGCAGGCCGCGCATGTTGTGGTCGGTGATCACCGCTGGGATGACGGTCAGCAGCAGGAGCGTCCTCACGAGCGCCCACAGGAACCCGACTGGTTTCCCGTCCATGCGGGCGACGCGGACGCCCAGCAGGCGCTTGCCGATCGTCAGTCCGGTGAGTGCGGTGAGCAGGTAGGTCTCCCCCGCGAAGATCAGCAGGGTCCAGCTCCCCGTGCGGAACACGGCCAGCGAGACCGCGAGGCTCAGCAGCCAGTCGACCAGGAGTGCGAGGAGCCGACGGCCCATACCGGCGATGGACCCTGCGCCATCGCGCGGGAGACCGAGGTCTTCTCCCAGGTAGATGTGGTCGCTGCGCTGTCGCGTCGGCCCGTTGATCCAGCCGCCAAGTGCCTCCCGGCTGGTCTGTTGCTGGTCTGCCACGCCCCCACGGTATCCCTCCGGCCGGGAGTTCCATAACGCGGCTGGGCGGTGTAACACGCACGAAACAGTTGAGATACGGCGCGGAAACGGCGACCGCCTAGCCTCGCAGCCGCGGGTGGTGCGTAGGCCCGGCCTGATGCGGGCAAGCCAGCCACAGGCAACAGGTCACAGAGAGTAACGTCTGAGACACTAACATTGTCCGGCAGTCACAATCAGTCACGCAGGCCTGGCCAACCGGCGTGGCCTCCAGGGAGGGTCGATGTTCACCAACGCCGACGAGATACTCAAGTTCATCGGCGACCATAAGATCCAGTTCGTCGATGTCAGGTTCTGCGACCTGCCGGGGACGGTACAGCACTTCACCGTGCCGACCGAGGTGTTCGACGAGAAGGTCTTCACCGAAGGACTGATGTTCGACGGCTCCTCGATCCGCGGGTTCCAGCAGATCCACGAGTCCGACATGCTGCTGCTGCCGGACCCGACCACCGCGGTAGTCGACCCGTTCCGCCAGCACCCCACGCTGAACCTGACGTTCTTCGTCCATGACCCGCTGACCGGCGAGCCCTACACGCGCGACCCGCGCAACGTGGCCCGCAAGGCTGAGGACTACCTGCGTGGCAGCGGCGTGGGTGACACGGCCTACTTCGGCCCCGAAGCCGAGTTCTACATCTTCGACTCCGCCAGGTTCGAGACCAGCCCGAACGCTGGCTACTACCACATCGACTCGGTCGAGGGCGCGTGGAACACCGGCCGCGAGGAAGAGGGCGGCAACCTCGCCTACAAGCCGCGCTACAAGGGCGGCTACTTCCCGGTGTCACCGATGGACCACTACGCGGACCTGCGCTCGGAGATGGTCCGCACGCTCATCGCCTGCGGCATCACCGTGGAGATGCAGCACCACGAAGTTGGCAGCCCGGGCCAGGCCGAGATCAACATCAGGTTCGCGCCACTGCTGCACCAGGCCGACAACCTGATGCTCTACAAGTACATCGTCAAGAACGTGGCACGGGCGGCCGGCAAGACCGTGACGTTCATGCCCAAGCCGATCTTTGGTGACAACGGCTCAGGCATGCACTGCCACCAGAGCCTCTGGAAGGACGGGGCTCCCCTGTTCTACGACGAGGTCGGTTACGCGGGCCTGTCCGACATCGGCCGCTACTACATCGGTGGCCTGCTCAAGCACGCGCCGTCGCTGCTGGCCTTCACCAACCCGACCGCGAACTCCTACCACCGGCTCGTGCCCGGCTTCGAGGCCCCGGTCAACCTGGTCTACTCGCAGCGGAACCGTTCCGCCTGCGCGCGTATCCCGATCACCGGCTCCAACCCGAAGGCCAAGCGTGTGGAGTTCCGCGTGCCTGACCCGTCCGCCAACCCCTACCTCGCGTTCGCCGCGATGGTCATGGCGGGCATCGACGGCATCCGGAACAAGATCGAGCCGCCGGAGCCCGTGGACAAGGACCTCTACGAGCTGCCGCCCGACGAGGCCCTGGCGATCCCGCAGGTGCCGGGGTCACTGGACGAGGTGCTGGACAACCTGGAGGCCGACCACGAATACCTGGTGGACGGCGGGGTCTTCACGCCGGACCTGATCGAGACGTGGCTGGACTACAAGCGTTCAGTGGAAATCGACGCGATCCGCCAGCGGCCGCACCCGCACGAGTTCGAGCTCTACTACGACGTCTGATCGAACAACGCGGCTGACCTGCGAAGCGGTCTACAGCGGCGCGCTGAGGCGCACATCTGGCGCACATCAGCGCGCCGCTGTCGTATCTGCCGTGTCGCTGCTGAGCGCGCGGTCCACGGCGGCGCGCATCCGGTCCGGCGCCGACGGCATCAGGTGCGTGTACACCCGCAGCGTGAACCCCGGGTCGGCGTGGCCGAGGTATTCGGCGAGAGCGCGGATGTCCACTCCGTCATGCAGCAAGACGCTGGCGAAGTGGTGGCGCAGCGCGTGGAACCCGTCCTCCCGCGTCGCCGGGGCGCCAGCTTTCCCAGTGCCGGCTTCCACAGGTAGGTGTTGACGTAGTTGCGGTTCAGCGCGGCGTGCTCCCGTGAGGTGAACATCAGGCGCACGGTCTCCTCCCGGCCGCCCGGCGCTTTCCATGGCAGCGTCACGGCCACGGCCGGGAACGCTGCGGCATGCGCGGCGAGGCGCAGCTTCACCGATTCTGGCAGCGGCACGTCGCGCTCTTTGCCACCCTTCGGCGGGGCGAACACAAGGCGCCCGGCGACGATGCGGACCTGACGCCGCACATGCACCACGGGCTCGGTGGCAAGCCACTCAACGTCCTCGGGGCTGAACCCGAACGCCTCCCCCTGGCGCATGCCGAGCCCGGTGCCGCAGTCGGCCAGCGCCCGGTACCGCGTGGGCAGCGGCGGCCTTGTCGGTGCTCCACGGCCGCACCCGCGGGTGCTCGGCGCGCGGGGGCCGCACAGAACCAGCCCGGCACGGGTTTTTCGGGATCAGGTTGTCATCCACCGCAGCCGACAGCACGGCGGAGAGGTTCGCGAACACGGTCCGCACGTAGTTCGCCGCCAGCTCGGACTGCAATCCGCGTGCCCAGGACTGGATCAGGCTGGGACGCTGCGCCAGCGCTGCGAGCGGCATGTCCCCGAGGACTGGGAAGATGTGCAGGCGGAACCACAGTTCCATGGCCTCGCGCGTGGTCGCCTCAACGGTTTGCCCGGCGAGGAACGACTTCGCGTAGCTCCGCAGTGTCACCCTCCCGGCGGCGGGGTCGATGTACACCCCGCGCAGCAGCTCAGCCGCGATCCCGGTGAGAAACCGCTCGGCGTCGAGCTTGCGCTCGAACGCCTTGTGCCGCGATTCCCCGGCGTCGTCGCGCCAGCGCGCGTCCCACCGCTTGCCGGTACCGTGCCGTGCTGTCGGCACCTTCCGCGGCTTGCCATCTGGGTCATCCGGGTTCTCGATCGTGCGGTACCAGCGGTCGTCAATGTCAGGCATCCTGATCGCTCCCCTCGCGCTCACCCCTCGGCCGACGCAGGAACCGCTGCTGTGCCGACATCTCACCCGCCGCCGAGTTCGACCCCGGCGCCCTGGCAGGCGTCTTCGAGGAGCCGGTGGTTCTGCTCAGCCCACGCCCCCGCGCCGGGTGGGCTGTCATAGATGCGCTGGATGGCCGCGGCGGCCTGGCGCTCAGTCTCGTACGGGCCCGCGCTTCCGGCGCCGGTCATCGCCGCACCTGCCCGTGGTCACGCTCGGCCGCCTCGACCTCGCCCCGCAGGCCCTCCGCGCTCGCCGAGCGGACCACCAGCGGGGGGATGACATCCGGGCGCCGCGCGTAGTACAGCGGGGAGATCGACGCCCGCCAGCACCGCCAACCGGGATAGTCACGCTCGATGGCGGCCAGCGCCACGGCCACCTGCCGGGCCGCGTCGGTCACCTCACGGCCACCGGCCACACTGGCCGCCAGCCTCGCGCACGCCACGCGGAACGTCTCATCTGGCGTCCCCCCGGGCGCCATGACAGGGTTGTCCATCAAGGATCACGCCTCCTAGCTAGGCGGGGTTCCAGGGGCCGTCCGGCGTCACTAGCGCCTGGCGGCCCCGCCCTTTCTGTCGAGTGTGTCACTGTGTGAGGTAGCGCGCTACCCCATGCGGTGGTGGTGGGACGCCAGGGACCGCAACGTAGCCTGTCCGCATGATCACCCCAGGGCCGGTCGCACCCTGGCGCCAGATACACGCTGACCTGGTGCGACAGATCGAGAACGGCGAGCTGCCCCCCGGCTCCCGCGTGCCCTCGATCGTGACCCTCGCGCAGGACTACGAAGTCGCCCTGACCACCGTCCGCAAAGCACTCGACGCACTGAAGACTGACGGCCTGGTGGTCACGTCGCCGATGGGAACCTTCGTCGCCGAGCGCGGCTGAGACGGTCATTTGGGCGGGCCTGCCGGGGATGTGCCAGGCAGGCGGCGCAGCCCGTGGAGCACTTGGGCGAGCAGTGCGGGGTCACGCAGGACGGTGACGGGGCGGCCGGGGCGGTGCCCGGTCTGGCCGGGGTCGCGGCGCTCGGGCGGCATGGGTGCAGGGGCAGCACCTAGGTTCGGGTCGCTGCGATGGGTGTGGGCCTGGCGCGGCCCGTCCACAGCGCTGCCCCTGCGGCTCGTGGGAGTGTCCTGGTCAGCGGTCATGACGTGCCTCCGGCCAGGTGACCTCGGCCCAGACGGTCTGTGAGCCTCCGGCGGCGTCGTGGCCGAACCGCTCGGCGAGCGCGGCGACGATGGCCAGGCCCCGGCCGTACTCGTCGTCCGCGGAGGCGCTGCGCGGGTGCCACTGGCCGGTGCCCTCGTCGGAGACCTCGACCCGCGCCCACCCTGGTTTGGCCTGGACATTGATGGTGAACTGGCCGCCGTCGCCGCCCGAGGGGGTGTGCTGAATCGCGTTGGTCACCAGCTCGGTGGCTATTAACTCCAGGTCATTGACCCGGGGGGAAC
>DASYYE010000386.1:0-5706 GCA_035946955.1 Streptosporangiaceae bacterium
ATCGAAGAACCGGGCGCCCGGGGGGAGGTCACCGCTGGCGGTGACGGTGACGCGGTGCGGGTGCCCGGGCAGGCCGCGCCCGGCACGGGACGCCCGGCGCTGCGCGGAACGGACCGTCAGCCGCGGGTCGTCGCGGCGGATGGTGCCGGCCCCCACCATGATCGCGTCGGCGGCCGCTCGCTCGCCGTCGACCCGGTCGAGGTCGGCACCGCTGGACAGGACCAGCCGGCCGGGCCCCGTCCCGTCCAGCCGGCCATCCACCGACATAGCACAGCTCAGCAGCACATATGGACGTCCCATCACCAGCCACCGTATCCACTGGCCTGGCAAAGGACGCCCACTCAGGAGACCACCCGGCGCTACCGGGTGGTTTACTAGCGGCAACGGCCAGGCGGCACAGTCAGGCCGCAGAGCACGGAGGCAGGTGCTTGATGGCGATGGACACCCAATGGGCGGCGCAGCAGGCCGCCCCAGGGGAGACCTTCGACTCACTCAACCCGGCGACCTCGGAGGTCATCGCCACCTTCCCCGCCCTGGGCAGGGCCGAGGTGGACGCCGTGGTCGCGCGTGCCCATGAGGCCGCCGTGTGGTGGGCGGGCCTGAGCTGGCAGGAGCGCCGCACCCGGCTGCTCGCCTGGAAGTCCTACCTGACCCGCTACATGAACCGCCTCGCGGAACTCATGCACACCGAGTCAGGCAAGCCGCTGGCGGACGCGCAACTCGAAGTCACGCTGGCCGTGAACCATATCGACTGGGCCGCCCGCAAGGCCCGCAAGGTGCTCGGCCCGCGCCGGGTGCGCAGCGGCCTGCTCGCCTACAACCACGTGTCCTCGATCGAGTACGCCCCACTGGGTGTCGTGGGTGTGATCGGGCCATGGAACTACCCCGTGTTCACGCCACTCGGCTCGATCGCCTACGCACTGGCCGCTGGCAACGCGGTGGTGTTCAAGCCCAGTGAGTTCACCCCGGCGGTCGGGGGGTGGCTGGTCAGCTCGTTCGCTGAGGCCGTGCCCGAGCAGCCGGTGCTGCAACTGGTCACCGGGCTGGGCCCGACCGGTGAGGCGCTCGCCCTCAGCGCCGTCAACAAGATCGCTTTCACGGGCTCGGCGGCGACGGCGCGCCGTGTGATGGCCACCTGTGCGCAGAACCTGACGCCACTGGTCGCCGAGTGCGGCGGCAAGGACGCACTGCTGGTGGGGGCCAGCGCCGACCTCGATGCGGCCGCAGACGCCGCCGCCTGGGGCGCACTGACCAACGCCGGCCAGACCTGCGTGGGTATCGAGCGCGTCTACGTGGCCGCGGGCGTGTACCACACCTTCCTCGAGAAGCTGAGTGAACGCATGGCGGCCGCCAGGGCGGGCGACGACCGCGAGGCAGACTACGGGCCTATGACCATGCCGGGCCAGCCTGACGTGGTCGAGGACCACATCGCTGACGCGCTGGCCCGCGGCGGCCGGGCGGTGCTTGGCGGGATGCAGAGCGTACGGCGGCCTTTCGTGGACCCGGTGATCCTGGCCGACGTGCCTGAAGAGGCCCAGGCGGTGCGGGAGGAGACGTTCGGGCCGGTTGTGACCGTGACCTCCGTTGCGGACCTGGCCGAAGGCGTCCGGCTGGCCAACGAGAGCCACTACGCCCTGGGCTCCAGCGTTTTCGAGCGGGGACGCAAGCCGGCCATGTCCGCTGCGCGGGCCCTGCGCGCGGGCATGACCTCGATCAATGCCGTCAATGCGTTCGCGCTGGTGCCTGCGCTGCCGTTCGGCGGGAGCGGGGACTCGGGGTTCGGCCGCATCCACGGCGCCGACGGGCTGCGGGAGTTCACCCGGGCCAAGGCGATCACCAGGCAGCGGCTCCGGCCCATGGTGAACGTGACCACGCTGCGGCGCAAGGACAAGGACTTGCAGCGGCTGCTGATGCTGACCACCTTCCGCCACGGCAAGCGCTACAACTGAGCGAAGCGGGCGTGCACGGGGCAGGCCGTGCACGCCCGCTTCGCGTCAGCGGCGGCCCACGGTCAGGCTGACTTGCAGAAACCGTTGCTTGGCACGCCTGCGCACGGGTCCGGCATGGAAGCCAGCCGCGGCAGCGGCACGATGGTGATCCTGGTCTGGCGCGGGTAGTGCGACCCCTTGGGGCAGGGCCCGAGGCCGGTGGCCCCGGTGGCGCAGATGAGCTGGGAGACCAGGTTGCTGTCGGCGGTCGTGCCCGGCTGGCCGCATGGCCTGCCGTCCACGGCCGGGTCCTGGATGTTGGCGGGCTCGGACGTGAGGGCGCCCGCCGACGCGTGGTTGCCGAAGAAGCAGTTACGTGGCGTGGCGGACTGCGGCAGGAGCCCGACGGTCGCGAGGTCGCCGTTGGTGACGTTGCCGAACGACCCGTCGCCGGAGAACAGGTTGCCGTAGACCTGGCTGCCGTGCGCGGTGAACACACACAGGCCCGGTGCGAGCTGGACGCCGCCCTGGCAGTGCGAGCCCGGCGGTGGCGTCTCCGTGTCGGGGAAGTCGTGCGTGACCACGCCCCACGAGCCCTGCCGGGTGATCACGTTGTCACGGACGATGTCGTAGGAACCGCCCGATACCTCCACACCCGCGCCCACGGCTGGCTCCAGGCCGGAGGATGGGGCGTTGGCGTTGTTGTTGGCGGTGATGAGGTTGTCCTCGATGACCAGGCACGGCCTGGTGGTGCTGTTCGGGCACCGGCCGTCCTGCGGCGGCGGGGCGTCGTCGTTGTTCAGTGAGTTCGGGGCCAGGCCGGTGCGGTTGTGGTCGAACTCGGAGTCGCGGATGACCAGGCGGCCGCCCGCGTTGGTGCCCGAGTACCCGAGCATCGAGTTGGTGCCGCGGTCATGGGACAGGGTGGTGTCGCACTCCCGCTGGCAGGCACCCACGTAGTACGCCGCGTCAGCCATGTTGCTGCCATAGGAGCGGGTGATCAGGCCGGGCCCGCTGGCGTTGCTCACGAACAGGCCGTACTGGGCTAGGTTCGGGCTGGCGAGGTCCGACGGGCCGTACATCGACGTGGCGGTGAGGTAGGAGCCCTCGTAGGCGCCCAGGCCAATGGCGCCGCTGCCATCACCCCCGTTCCACCAGATCTCGTTGCCGCGGCCGGCCGAGCCAGCCAGGTAGTCGCACACAGTGAGGTTCTGGATCGTGACCCCGCTGGCCTTCCATACCTCGATGCCGTTACGTCCCAGGCCGCCATTGGTGTCCTGCAGCGCCGGGTCGGACGGGCACGGGTGGCGGGCGGACCCGTTGCTGCCGTCCACGATGACTGTGTTGCGGTCCAAGCCGCGGATGTGGATGTCAGGGGTGGCGACCCAGACCCCCGCCTGCGGCCAGGCCATGCTCTTCTCGTGGTACACACCCGGCCAGACCAGCACCCAGTCCCCGGGGTGCGCGGCGTCCACGGCCGCCTGGATGGTGCTGTAGTGGCTTACCCCCTGCGGACACGGCATCGTGCTGCCGTTGCAGACCAGTAATGTCTGGGGCGCTGACGCACCATGGGACGTCTGGGCGGCGAGCGCCGACCCGCCGACCAGGGCGGGCACTCCGGCGAGCATGACGGCCTGTGCAACGCTGAACAGCCTTTTCATCGTCCAACCTCCGAGAATGCACCGATGCGGGCTGCCCATGCGAGGGGGCCGGGGGGCGCGGCGGGCCAGACGACCTCACTGGCCCGACGCGTGCCCAGCCAGCCCCCTGGCCCGCTGCACATGCCCTGGACAGCCTCCCCAGCCGACGGCGCGCCCGTCGGCCTCCTGGCCCGCGGCGCGCACCCTGGGTGGGAAGACGGGTGTGGGCTGGTGTGCGGGCAGCGCTGATACCCTACCGATGGGTAGTTAGGCCTGACTAGAGGTAAGAGCCCAGGTTTTCCCTGGTAGTGCCCGTTTCGCGAAGAACTTCCTAGTCCACGTTGACCACGAGGGCCTGGCTCTCCAGGGCGGGGTCGGCTGGGGCGAGGGGGGCACGGCCGATGATGAGGTCCGCAGCCCGTTCGGCGATCGCCACGGTCGGGGCGTTGGTGTTGCCCCGGGGGACCGTCGGCATCACGGAGGCGTCTACCACCCGCAGGTTCTCCACCCCGCGCACGCGCAGTTCCGGGTCCACGACGCTGGTCAGCTTGCTGGCGGCGAGCAGCGAGTCGCCCCCCATCGCGCACGTCCCCACCGGGTGGAACAGCGTGCCCAGGTCACCCCGGATGAACTCCCGTACGTCCTGGGCCGTGCGCACCTGCGGCCCAGGCGCGAGCTCGGCGGCACACACCTTGGCCAGCGCACCTGCGGCCGCGAACTCCCGCGCCATCTGGATGCCCTCCACCAGCGGCTCGATGTCGGCGCTGTCGGAGAGGTAGGCCGGGTCGATGGCGGGCTTGTGCCGCGGGTCCGCGCTGCGCAGCCAGACGTTGCCCCGGCTCCCGACGTCGACCAGGGTGACCATCAGCGAGAGTGCCCGGATCTTCGGGTCCGCCAGCCCCTGGCCCTGGTAGGGGGTGGGCAGGGCGTGCCACTGCAGGTCGGGGGCGGGCAGCGAGGGCCGGGACCGGCTGAAGCCGCCGGCCTCGGCCACGTTGGAGGTGAGCGGGCCGGAGTGACGCAGCTGCCACCGGGCCAGTTGCCGCGGGCCCGCCCGCTCCCAGAGCGCGTGCGTGCGCGGAGTGCTCCACATGGCCGTCACGACCGGGTGGTCGGACAGGTTGGCGCCCACTCCCGGGCTGTCCACCTGCACGGGGATCCCGAGCTCGATCAGGTGCTCGGCCGGGCCCACGCCGGACAGCATGAGCATCTGCGGGCTGCCGATGGTGCCGGCCGCCAGGATCACCTCGGCGTTGACGTGGGCCGTCTCCTCGGCTCCCCGCAGCAGGTACCGCACGCCGATGGCGCGGCCACCGGACACGATGACCCGGGTTACCAGCGCGTCCGGCTGGACGGTGAGGTTTGGGCGGGACATCGCGGGATGCAGGTAGGCGTCAGCCGTGGACCACCGGCGGCCGGCCCGCTGCGTCACCTGGTAGAAGCCGCAGCCGTCCTGGTGCGGGCCGTTGAAGTCCTCGTTGGCCGCGAGCCCGCACTCCCTTGCGGCGGCCACCCACGCCTTGGTCAAGTCGGACCGGTACCCGAGGTCAGCCACGGACAGCGGCCCGGTCCCGCCGTGGTAGGCGTCGGCACCGCGGGAGTTGTGCTCGGCCCGTTTGAAGTAGGGCATGAGGTCGGCGTAACCCCAGCCGCTGCAACCGTAGTCATCCCGCCAGGAGTCGTAGTCGAGGCGGTTGCCGCGCACGTAGATCATCGCGTTCATCGACGACGACCCGCCCAGCATGCGGCCGCGCGGCCAGTAGATGACACGGTCGTCCGCGCGCTGCTGCGGCACCGTGCGGAAGTCCCAGTCGTAGGTGCTCTGGAAGAGCAGGCTCAGCATGGCCGGGATGTGGATCTCCTGGGCGTCGTCCGGCGGGCCAGCTTCGAGTAGCAGCACCTGCGTGGACGGGTCTTCGGTGAGACGTGAGGCAAGGACACACCCGGCGCTACCTGCGCCTACGATCACATAGTCGTACACAACCACCTCATGACCAAGGGTTCAGGCGGGGGCAAGCCCAGTCGCTGACCTGGCGCTCGCGGCGGCCTGCTGGCAGCCGCCGGGACGCGCCCGGCAAGCCTATGGCAGCGCAACGATAACGCCCGAAGGCCCACCGTAACAGAGCAAGGGGGTGCGT
>DASYYE010000387.1:0-10021 GCA_035946955.1 Streptosporangiaceae bacterium
GGACACGTCGTCACGTCCGGATGGTGGTGGCTACTCCTACAACGACAGCACGATCACCGGGTTCAGCCTGACGCACGTGTCCGGGCCGGGCTGCGGAGCAGGCGGCGACGTGCCGGTGCTGCCGACCACCGGCAGCATCGACCCCACCGCCACTGACTCGTTCTCCCACTCCCAGGAGTCCGCCCACGCTGGCTATTACGCGGTGACCAGCAGCAATGGGGTCGAGACGGAACTGACCGCGACCACAAGGACCGGCCTGGCCCGTTTCACGTTCCCGTCCACCACGCAGGCCAACCTGGTCCTCAAGCTGAATGGCAGCCAGAACGCCGACTCGGCGACCAGCTTCAACGTGGTGAGCAGCACCGAGGTCAGCGGTTCGGTGACCTCGGGGCACTTCTGCGGCGCGGGGAACACCTACACGCTCTACTTCGACATGCAGTTCAGCCAGCCGTTCAGCAACAACGGCACATTCACCCCGAACGGTCTCCACCCACATGCGCGGCACCTGTCCGCCAGGGCCACGGGCACCCCGCGGCGCACTGCCCCGGTCTCCCCCCGCACCGCGGAACGGCCGGACCACCCCGTCTACCACGGCGCACTCCCCCAGGGACAGGCCCATAGTCCCAGGCTCAGCGGACCTAACGGCGCGTACCTCACCTTCGACACCACCAGCAACCAGACGGTGCTCGCCAAGGTCGGCGTGTCGTTCGTCTCCGTCGCCAACGCGCAGTCGAACCTCTCCGCCGAGAACCCGAACTTCGACTTCCCGGCCACGAAGGCGGCCACGGAGAAGGAGTGGAACTCGCTGCTGGGCCGTATCACTGTCGGTGGTGGCACCCACAGCGAGAAGCAGGTCTTCTACACCGCGCTGTACCACGCACTACTGCACCCCAACGTCAACAGCGACACCAACGGCCAGTACATAGGTGTCGACGGGCAGGTCCACACCGTCGGCTCCGGGCACTCCGCCGAGTACACCAACTTCTCCGGCTGGGACATCTACCGCGCCCAGGCCCAGCTCGAGGCCATGCTCGACCCGTCGGCCGCCAGCGACACCGCCCAGTCCATGGTGGACGACTATGCCCAGGGCGGGATGCTGCCCAAGTGGATGGAGTACAATGGCGAGTCCTACGTCATGGTCGGTGACCCCGCCGACCCGATCCTCGCCGACTACTACGCCTTCGGCGCCCGCAACTTCGACACCGCCACCGCGCTGAGCGACATGGCCCACGAAGCGACCGTCATCGGCAACATCCGGCCGGGACTGGACTATCTCAACTCACCGGGATACCTGCCAGCCGACGGCAGCTACGGGTGCTGCAACTTCTATGGCGCCACCTCCACCACGCTGGAGTACAACACGGCCGACTTCGCCATCTCCGCGTTGGCGAAGGCGCTCCACAACACCCCCGACGAGGCGAGGTTCCGCAACCGGGCGCAGGACTGGCGCAACGTGTTCAACCCGGCCACCGGATTCATGGAGGGCCGCAACGCCAACGGGTCATGGGAAGCCAACTTCAACGCCCAGAGCGGCAGCGACAGCAACTTCGTCGAAGCGACCCCCTACATCTACACCGGGATGGTCCCGTTCAACCTGGCCGGGCTGACCGCCGCCATGGGCGGGAAGTCCAACATGACCGGTTACCTGAACACGGTGCTGTCCAGCTTCACCGGCGCGAACGGCTATGCCTGGATGGGCAATGAGCCGAGCATCGAACTGCCGTGGGAGTACGACTACGTTGGCGAGCCGTACCAGGCCCAGGAGACCGTCCGCCAGATCCAGGACCAGATCTGGACCGACACCCCGGGCGGCCTGGCGGATGGCAACGACGACCTGGGCACCATGAGCGCGTGGTACGTCTGGTCCGCGCTCGGCATGTACCCGGAGACCCCGGGCACCGCCGACCTCGCGCTCGGCTCGCCCCTGTTCCCCAAAGCCGTGGTCACCCTGCACTCCGGCAAGAAGCTGACCATCAACGGCAACGGCGCCGCTGACAACGCCCCCTACGTGCAGAGCGCCACCTGGAACGGTGCCGCCTGGAACAACGCCTACGCGCCCACTTCCGCCATCACCAGCGGCGGCATCCTCACCTACACCCTGGGCGCCTCGGCGAACACCTCCTGGGCATCATCGCCGTCGGCGGCGCCGCCGTCCTACGGCGCCACCAGCGGCGGCAGTGGGTACAACAACACCGGGATCACCAATGACGGTTCCACCGGCGCCAGCTTCGACAACGACGGGAACGCCTACTCGGCGCAGGCACTCGCGGCGGCAGGTGTCACGCCGGGATCCTCAGTCAGTGCCGGCGGGACCACCTTCACCTGGCCGAACGTTGCGGTGGGCCAGCCGGACAACTACCTTGCCGCCGGCCAGACACTGAAGGTCTCCGGGTCCGGCAGCATCGCCTTCCTCGGTTCCGCCACCAACGGGCCCTCCACCGGGACGGCTGTTGTCCATTTCACCGACGGGTCCACCCAGTCGGTCACCCTGACTCTCTCTGACTGGACTCTGGGCGGGGGAGGCGGATCGGTCTCGCCGGGGAACACGACCGCGGTGACCACTCCCTACCGTGACACGTCCACTGGCACCAAGGAGACCGTCAACACCTACGTCTTCGCCACCTCGCCCATCACACTCACGGCCGGAAAGACAGTGGCCAGCGTCACCCTTCCCAGCTCAGCGAACCAAGGGGTGCTGCACGTCTTCGCCATCACCACGGGTTAGCGTCAACGGCGCGCTGGCCAGTGCCCAGCAGGAACCCATCGACACCGGGCCGTTCCCCGTGCCGGGAACGGCCCGGCTCCGGCCGCGACGAGGTCGTCATCGTGCACATGAGCCCACGGCGCGCTGACCGTACGCCCGCCCCGGGCAACTCCCAGCCAGGAGGTTCGACCAGGCATGACCAAGACCGGGGACACCACTTCCGGAGCCCCTCCGCACGTCAGATGCCACCGAGGACCACGTCGCGCCATTGCGGTGGCCGCCGTCGCGCTGCTGACGGCTGTCGCCTCCGCGGCTGGTGCCGCCTCGGCAATGGCCACTGACCGCCTATCGGGACCGCTCCCGTCCGCCGCTCCCAATTTCGGGCCCAACGTCTACATCTTCAGCCCGAGCATGCCGCAGAGCCAGATTCAGAATACGGTCAACTCGATCGCGAACAGCAGGTCGGGAACCAGTTCGGCACCCAGCGCTACGCGCTGCTGTTCGAGCCGGGCACCTATGGCTCCTCCGCCAACCCGCTCAGCTTCCAGGTTGGCTACTACACCACCGTGGCTGGCCTCGGGGCCTCGCCGCACGACGTGGTGATCAACGGCGCCGTTGACGTGTTCAACCAGTGCGTGCCCACAACGAGCACGACGAACTGCCTCGCACTCACCAACTTCTGGCGCTCCTTGTCGAACCTGACCATCAACGTGATGGCGTCGCCGAGTCTGTCCAGTTGCCAGGGCGGGGCGGAGTTCTGGGCCACATCCCAGGCGGCGCCGGTGCGGCGGGTGGATGTCAACGGCACCATGTCACTCGACGACTACTGCACCACGCCCAGCTACTCCAGCGGCGGCGAGATCGCTGACTCGGTGTTCTCCGGCGGCAAGGTGGTCAGTGGCTCACAGCAGCAGTTCTTCGTCAGGAACAGCAACATCGATAGCTGGAGCAATGGTGTCTGGAACCAGGTCTTCTCCGGCGATGTGGGCGCACCACCGCAGAGCTTCGGCCAGCCTGGGGCACAGCCCTACACCACGCTGGCCAGCAGTCCAGTCACGCAGGAAGAGCCTTTGCTCTACACCGATTCCAGCGGGGGCTACCAGGTGTTCGTGCCGTCGCTGCAGCACAACTCGGCCGGTGCCTCCTGGGCCAACGGTCCGACGGCGGGGACGTCCATCCCGATCGGACATTTCTTCATCGCCCACCCCTCCGACTCCGCGTCGGTGATCAATGCGGCGCTGTCGCGGGGCCAGAACCTGCTCCTCACGCCGGGGATCTACAGCTTGGACCAGACCCTCGATGTCAAGCATGCGAACACGGTGGTCCTCGGCCTTGGCTTCCCCACCCTCGTCCCGGCGAACGGCCTCGAATCGATGCAGGTGGCCGACGTGGGCGGGGTCAAGCTGTCCGGCGTGATCTTCGATGCGGGCACACAGAACTCCCGGGTACTGCTGAAAGTGGGCACCAAAGCCAGCGTGGGACGCGCCGGTACGCCGGACTTGGTGCAGGACGTGTTCTTCCGGATCGGCGGTGCGACGCCAGGACGGGCGACCACCTCTCTCGTCGTGAACTCTTCCTACACCATCCTCGACGACGTCTGGTCATGGCGGGCCGACCACGGCAATGGCGTGGGCTGGACCCAGAACGTCTCGCACACGGGCCTGGTCGTCAACGGTAACCATGTGACGGCCTACGGTCTCTTCGTCGAGCACAGCGAGAAGTCCCAGGTCATCTGGAATGGCCAGGGTGGGACGGTGATCTTCTTCCAGAACGAGATGCCCTACGAGGTGCCAAGCCAGTCCGCCTGGATGGAGAACCCCACGACCGACGGCTACCCAGCGTTCAGGGTGGCCAGCAAGGTCACCAGCTTCCAGGGGTACGGGATGGGCAGCTACTGCTACTTCAACCAGGGCCTGGCGATCTTCGCGACGAATGCTTTCCAGGCTCCGGACAAGCCGGGGGTCCAGTTCCACGACCTGCTGACTGTATTCCTCAACAAAGCCACGACCGGTGGTATCGACCACGTCATCAACGGCGCCGGCGGGTCGGCCACCAACGCGAACCCCGACGTCGGGGTGGACGTGGTCAGTTACCCGTGATGCGCCTGACAGCACACTGACCTGGCCCGCGATGCCATGGCCGTTGTCATGCCCCGCTGGCTGCTGCCTCCCGCCCTTGAGAAATGCCCGCTGAGAAAGGAGCCCGGTATGCGTGCAGTCCCCCGCCGGCCGAAGGAGGCCACTGCCCGAGGGAAGGCCTGGGCCGCCACCTGCGCGGCCTTGGTGGCGATGCTCCTGGTGGCACCTCTGGCGTCCAGCAGTTCCGCGAGCACACACCCCGCATCGGCGTCGGTATGGAAGACCGTATTCAGGGACACGTTCTCCGGCGCCGCCGGCTCAGGAGCCGACAGCAGGTGGACCTATGACATCGGGACCCAGTACAACGGCACGGGGTGCACCGGCAATTGGGGGACCAGCGAGGTCGACTCCGAAACCTCCTCGGCCAGCAACGTGTCCGAAGATGGGCACGGCCACCTGAACATCACCGCCGTGGACTCGGGTGGGTCGTGGACGTCAGGCCGGATCGAGACGGTGCGGAAGGACTTCGCGGCGCCCGCTGGCGGCAAACTGAAGGTCAGCGCCTCCATCATGCAGCCCAGCCCGACCGGCGGTCTCGGCTACTGGCCCGCGTTCTGGATGCTCGGCGCTGGCTTCCGTGCCAGCGGCGCCGGCACGTCCGGGACCATGGACTGCCCGATGTGGCCGTCCGTCGGCGAGATCAACGTCATGGAGGACGTGAACGCACTCTCGGAGCACTCGGGGACCTTCCACTGCGGTGTCGACCCGGGCGGCCCCTGCGACGAGACCAATGGGATCACCAGCGGCCTCCAGCCGTGCTCAGGCTGCCAGAACCGGTATAACACCTACTCTGTCATCGTCAACCGCACCAACCCCACCAACGAGTCCATCACCTGGTACCTCAACGGACACGCCTACCACAACGTGACCGAAAGCCAGGTCGGCACCTCCACCTGGCAGTCCGCCGTCGACCACGGTTTTTTCCTCATCCTCGATCTCGCGATCGGCGGACAGTACCCGGACAAGGTCTGCTCATGCACGACACCGACCTCCTCGACCACCTCGGGGGGCGCGATGAGCGTCAACTCCGTGACTGTCGCCAGGAAAGGATAGGAGGCGCCCATGAACTCCCGGAGAGGCTTCATCGGAACCTCGCTGGCGGCGGCCGGCGCGCTCTCCCTGCCAGCGCTCGCCAGCGCCCAGGACCGCCGAGGGGCACGGTCCACCCCCGCGAACCTCGCCATCGACCTGGTGAACAACACCGGATCGGACAGTGTCCACGCCTATGTGACCGGCTTGGCGATCGACCATGGCAACGCCCTGATACTGCTGCGGGCCGATGGGCGCACGCCCTACTACCCGTCCTCGCCGCCCAGCCCTCTGTCCCCGGTGGGGGCGGACATCGCCATCCCGCTGCATGCCCCCGGCGCAGCGCCCAAGCGCATCACCGTCCCGCACCTCGCCGGCGCGCGCCTGTGGTTCTCGGTCGGATCCAAGCTGACCTTCTACCTCGACCCTGGCCCAACCCTGGTCCAGCCGTCGGTGAGCAACCTGAGCGACCCGAACATTCACAAGATGTGGGACTTCTGTGAGTTCACGTACGACAGTGCCCAGATCTTCGCCAACATCAGCGCCGTTGACTTTGTCTGCCTGCCCGTCGGGCTCCACCTCACCGACACCTCGGGTGGTCACCAGACCGTCCACGGCCTGCCCGCGGGCGGCGTGGACAAGGTCTGTTCGGGCCTGGCGGCGCAGGCCCTACGGGACGGGCATGGCTGGGACAAGCTCGTCTACACCGCCGGCGGCAAGCACCTGCGCGCACTCAGCCCTTACAACGGCATGGTGATCGACCAGTCACTGTTCTCGGGCTACTTGAGCGGAATCAGCACGCGTACCCGGCCATCATCGCAGGCCCGGCCCGGGGGACGACAGGGTGTCAGAGTATGAGCGGGCAGCCCAATAGAGTCTGGCCGAGACAGACGATTGCGTTCAGCGCAATTTCGCGATGTAAGCTATGCGTGTGACGCATGATGAATCAGCCGACCTCAATCTGCTGCCGCTGCTCGGCATCTTGCTGGAGGAGCGCCATATCTCCCGGGCCGCCGCTCGTGCTCACATGAGCCAATCGGCCATGAGCCGAAGCCTGCAACGGCTGCGGACCACCCTGCATGACGACCTGCTGGTGCGCACCGGGAACGGATACGAACTCACACCCCGGGCACGGACCATCCTCCGTGAACTCGAGTCAATGCTGCCCCGGCTGCGGGCACTCGTGCGCGGCGGCGAATTCGAGCCCGCTACCGCCGATGACACGGTGCGCGTCAACTGCACCGACTACGCGACCACGATCCTCGGCGACCAGGGGCTCTTCCAACAGATTTTCCGCCAAGCCCCGCACCTGTCGATGGTCATCGAACCGCTGAGCAGACATACTTTCGACGACCTCGAGCGAGGCCGGATCGACCTCGCGCTCTCTCCTGTCAAGGCACCCACGCCCATGCGCTGGACGAAGATCTTCGAGGAGGACTTTGTCTGCGTGGTCTGGCGTGACCATCCCGTCAGAGAGGAGCAGTTCACCCTCGAGCACCTGGCCGAGTACCCGCACTCTAGTGTCGTTGTGCTGCCTGCCGAAGAGATGCTCGTCGAGCAACAGCTCCAAGACCTGGGCGTCCGACCTCCGTCGGGCCTTCGCGCGCCTTACTTCACCGCTGCTGCCATAGCCTTGCGCGGCACGGAACTCATCGCGACGATGCCACGCCGCCTGGCACATCTCTACGAGGCGGACCCCACACTCCGCGTCGCGCGCGCACCAGCGGAATTCCAGCCGTTCGCGTACTGCATGATTTGGCATCCACGTCTCGACACCGACCCGGTGCACTCGTGGGTCCGTTCGCGCGTACTCGCCGCAGGCGCAGAACTCATGGGCGCGGAGCCGACCGCGTAACGCGGCAAGTGTGGCGGGCAGAGTTGATGAGATCCCAGCTGTCGGCCCTGTCCCCTGTGGCCTGCTGGAACGTCTCCACGGTCGACAGCGCGACCGCCGCCTGCCACCAGGAGTCGCCGATCAGGCCATTGGAGGAGTTGTAGGACAGCCATCTCAGACCGCTGCACGCTGCTGACGGTTGCCGCCACCGCACCCGCCGTCGTCGACACGCAAGGCGTACCGTAAGCAGCGTAGATATCGCACGGGCGCCGCGACGACGCCGCCTGCGCCGTACCGGCTATGCCCAGTTGTCCCCCCAGCATGGCAACGATGACCGCAGTCGCTGTGTACGCGCATAGCAGGGTCATACACCGGCGGCGATGCCGAAGCCTGACGGCCAAGGTGAACCGCCTCCTTTCTGGTCAACTTTGGCGTGAATGCCAAGGCCCGGGTCTGAGGTTGAATGCTCAGCCCACGAGCGCTTCGGGCGTATCGAAAATGACACATTAGGCTGGACGAACCCCAGCCCGGCCATCGACTCGATGCAGCGTGGCACTGAGCCCCCATCGCGAAGGTCGGCACTAATACGAAACTGGAAATGGACGTTTCGCCAGCCTGGCTCCTGGAGCGCCTCCCCCACCAGCTCCACGACCCCCCGCAAAGAACCAGTCCCATTCTTTGGCGCGTGGCGTACAGGGCTGGCTTCCGGTGGCCCGTCAAGGGTTATTTCGAAGTGGGTAAGGCCGCATTCCCCTACGAGTGCGCCAATCTTCTGGAGGGTCAAGAGGCAGCCGTTAGTCACAATAGATGAGCTGTAGTGGACCCCGAGCTCCTTTGATACCCGCACAAAGTCTCTGGCCAAGTCACATATGACAGCAAATTCCTCCACCGGCTCGGACCCCATCCAGTCGATCCGCGCATGAGTAGTCGATGGCAGCCGGAGTGCACGAAGCACCCGGGCGCGGACCCTGTCTCTGTGGTTCGCCGTAAGAGGGCCACGGACGTTCTCCTGCCCACAAGAGGGGCAGCCTATCCCGCAATAAGAAAATGGCAGCAGGACGTAACGGACACAGGAGCTATCCCATGCGGTTGACATCCTGCCGCCCGGGGGGACGATAACCCGGGCATCACGCAGAGGCGCCAGCCACTCCGGTGACAGCGCCGCCAGATCGCCAGCCCTTAGAGCATTGGCAACCTGCGGCGTGACGAACAGGAGTTTCGCGGCCTCAGCACCATAGAGAAGCTTGAACTGTGCCCCTCGCCCGTCACGGTAACTCCTGTCACTGATGACTATGGAAGGGCTTACATTTTCCATAACGACAGTCCTATACACCAAAGGGTTACCGCCACTCCCAGCGAAACACGCGCGAAACGGCACGGGCCCCGCGACCCGGCACCGACGCACCCCATTGTCCAGGACGGATCTTGTGAGAACCTGAAACGAACCTTGCGTGGCCCCCCCGCCAGATGGGCGCTATGGGGTAGTTTCGGCCGAACACACCTACCGGCGCCGCGTGATGTTGTGCCAGGGGCGACCGCGCCGACGTCGCCGGTGCCGAGGTAGGTGACCGGTACCTGCATGGAGATGTCGCCCTGCCACACGATGCGGTCACGTTTGCTGCCGCCGGAGATGACTTCCTGAAGTGCGTACGCGGCTTCGCCGCTGCTCTGGCTGCTGCCGAGAGCCATCTCCGCTCGGGACTCGCTGATGCAGGCGTGCAGCGCGGGGCGGACCGCCGAGACGTCAGTGACCGGGACCATGACCTTCCTTGCCACCTCCTCCATCGGGCCTGGCCTCTCGCGAACGCCGCGCTGTGACCGGATGCGGCATAGGCCATACGTGACTGTGTGGCGCAATTGCGGTCAAACGTAACCGCACCCCATGCGCCGGATAAAGAGCGAGAAAGCATCATGACCGCATCCGGCCATCCGATTGCCCCTCAGAGCCCAGATCGGCAAGCCCACCCCTGGCTTGAGGAACGTCGACAGTGCCCTGAGGTGCGAGGAAGTGGGGCGCCGCTCCCCCGTCAGGCAATCTTGAGTTGCTCGCTCAGAACCTCTTCGCCCATACGGGCACACCGCCACGTTTACACCCATCCGGGATCTGGCCTGACACGGTTCGTGACCTCGCAAAGACCGCCAACTGGGCCAGCGGGTGGGGCTTTTAGATCGAAGCTGCGCGGTGGCTCAGGGTGCGAGGGTGAGGTCGGAGTAGATGCGGTAGCGGTCGCCGCGGTAGATGGCGCGGGTGTATTCGATGATCTGGTCGTGGGTGTCGCGGGTGGTGACGTCGAAGAGCAGGGCGGGTGTGTGGAG
>DASYYE010000388.1:0-9882 GCA_035946955.1 Streptosporangiaceae bacterium
CCGGCGGTAGATCAGGGATACGACCCGTCCGCCGTCGCTGACCACCACGGCGCCCGGCCGGCCGAGCACCGTCGGCACCAGGATGGGGAAGGAGGCCAGGCGGCGGGCCTCCTCCAGCGACATCGGCCGCTCGCCGGGCAGGACGCCGCTTCCGAGTGAGCGCACCGGGCCAGGCTCCTGGCGAAGCTCGACGCCGGCGAACCGGAGCACATGGCTGATCACGGCCCGCCCCTGCGGGGTCGCGATCAGGATCACCAGGAAGGCCGCCACCACAGCCAGCGCGGCGCGCCACGCCAGCCTGCGGAAGGCACCGGTCCGCACGGCGGGCACGTGGCGGGGCCCGTCCGCCTGCCCCCCGAGCCGCTGCCGCACGGCCGTGGTGAGGTCGCCGGCCGCCGGCACCTCAAGCTCGCGGCCCAGCGCCCGAAGCTCGGACTCCACCGCGCTCTGCCATGCGCTCCGGTCAGCCACTGGACACCCGGCTCTGCGTTCCGGGAACAAGCTGCCCGCGCAGCCTGTTCAGCGCGCGCCACGTGCGCGACTTGACCGATCCGAGCGGCCAGGCCAGCACCTGCGCCGTCTCCGCCTCGGACAGGTCGAGGAAGTAGCGGCACACCAGCACCTGCCGCTCCCGGTCCGGGAGCGCCCTCACCGCGGCCAGCAGCTGGGCACGTCGTTCTGCTGCCAGCACCTCATCGACCGGAGCGTCCGCCGCCGTGCCGGCCGATTCCGCGATGCCCAGCCGCACGGCCAGCGCGGCGCGCCGTCGCCTCGAACGCGCGAGGTTCCTGGTCTCGTTGGTGACGATGCGCAGCAGCCACGGGCCGAACGGCTCACCTGCCCGGAACCGGGACAGATGCCGGAACGCCTTCACGAACGCCTCCTGCACCACGTCATCGGACTCCTCCCCCGCGCCCAGCAGGAAAGCGGCCCGGTGCGCACGCAGCGTGTACCGGGCGACCAGCACGCCATAGGCGTCAAGGTCACCACCACGGGCCCGGGCTACCGCCTCCGCGTCGTCGATGGCTCTCCTCACCCAGCCGAGCACGCCCACTTCAATACACCGCCAGCGGCCGCAAGGTTCCCACCAAGGAACGCCGCGGCGATCCCCGCACGAGCCCGTCGGCACAACAGACCGACCGATATGCACAACCGCGAGCGCCAAGAGCTCGCACCTACAGCCGTCCAATTAGATGGCATGCATCGGCGGGTCGGCGTAAGCGTCTGACCTTGGGCATGTCGGTTGTTCGCGCGGCGAGGACCTCCCCAGCTCAGACGCGTCACGATTAGTTCGTAAGCCATTCGCGTGCAGGGCGCCTGGGCGCGTGCCGCAGGCTACCTCGTGGCTGGTCCGGGGAGTAGGTCCGCGCAGCGTCGCGTTACCGGTTTGCGTCCGGCGGCATTACCTGTTCTGGCGCCATTGCCCGGCGCCAGGACGAGCAGGTTTATCGCCCGCACGGGCCGCGCAGAGTTCGACATACCGGCCGGGTGTCATGCCGAATGCCGCCTTGAACGTCCGGGTGAAGTGGGCCTGGTCGGCGAAGCCGGCCTCGAGGGCGGTTTCTGCCAGCGGGCGCGCGTCGCGCAGCCAGCCCCGGGCCACGTCGAGGCGCCGCATCACCGAATACCGGTACGGGCTGGTCCCGTAGACAGCACGGAACTGGCGGGCGAACTGGTAGCGGTTCAGGCCCGTGACCGCCTCCACCTCGCTTGACTGCACTATCGCCAGCCGGCTCCGCAGGACATCGCGGCCACGCTCGACAGCGGGCAGGTCGACCCGGCAGCGCAGCGCGATGGCGGGACCGGAGGCGCCCAACCGTAGCAGTCCTTGCGCCAGCTGAAGCACCAGAGCGTCAAGCGCCAGCGGCTCAGGCGCACTCGCGAACGCCGTACGCACCACGCGCGCGAGGACTGGGTCGTCGGTCACCGGGGGAGCGAACGGCAGCGGCGCCGGCCGTCCGGTGAGGGCCGGCAGGGCGGAGGCGATCCGGTCCGGGCTGAGGTAGATCTGGCGGTAGCCGAACACACCCGGCCCATCCGCCCTGCCGTCGTGCAGTTCGTCGGGATGAAGCACGAAGACCTGTCCGGGGAGGCTGCGCTCTACGGTGCCCCGGTACTCGAACGCCTGGACCCCCTCCTCGGTGACGCCGATCGCGTAGACATCGTGCCGGTGGCGGCTGAACGGGCGGCCGCGCAGGCGAGCGCGGAACAATTCCACCCCATCCGCCGGCGCCATGGCGTCTACCCACTCGTCTGGGTCGCACGAACGTTCAAGACCAGCGCCGCATGCATCACCCAGGCTGGGGGCCATGGACCAAATCTACGGAGCGGCGCGTGACAGTCCTGCATGACCCCGCCCAGGTGATCGCTTTTATGACGTTCGCCGCGGTCGTCGCTGGAACTCCCGGCCCCGGCAATGCGCTGCTGACCGCGGTCGGGGCAAGGGTCGGTGTCCGGCGGGGTCTGCCGAGTCTGCTGGGGCAGGTGACAGGGATGGGCGCGATGTTGTTCGCTATCACCCTCGGGCTGGGCAACGTGCTCCTTGCTCATCCTGCGGCCCTCCAGGTTCTAAAGTGGGGCGGGGCAGTGATGCTCTGCTGGATGGCCTGGCGGATCGCGACAGCCGGACACTCAGAAAAGACCATGAACGCGCCCGCTGGATTTCTCCGCATGGCAGCCTTTCAATGGGTCAATCCCAAGGGGTGGCTGGTCGGCGTTGCCGCCATCGCCATCTTCCTGGACCGGCGCGCCGGCAGTGCCCTGGGCCAAGCTGTCATCTTCGCGATATTGTTTAGCCTGGTCGCTCTGCCCAGCTGTTTCCCCTGGCTGGCGCTCGGTGCCGCGCTCCAGCGCTTCTTCCGCACCCCACGCGCCCGACGCGTGCTCAACAGCGCCATGGCGGCCCTGCTGGCCGCATCCACGATCTTGCTGGCCTGGACCCGCGTCTGACCACCCGCCAAACGTCGGCCCCACCACATAGCGGCCGATCCACCCCACCGGTCCCGCGTGACCTCGGTTACCGATCACCCAGTTCTGAGCCCGCCTCCGACAGATCTGACGAGTTCCTGTCGCCGTGCAGAGCGGCGGGTACGTGCGCGGGCAGGAAGAGATTGGGTTCGTCGCAGACCCATCAGCCCAGCCGCCAGCTCGGAGCGCAGGGCGCGATGATCAACCAGCCGAGGCAGGCGGAACCGGCCGTGTGATTCCGGCATTGGCCGGACGCCATATCGTGGGCTGGTGAAGTTCAATCATGTCGGAATCCCGACCGCTGGCTCGTTCGAAGGCGAGATTGCGCTGCCGCACCTGAGGATGACCGTCAGCGATCACCTGAATAATCCGTTCGGCATTCAATGGCAGCGGTACTGGGACGACGCACCTTATCCCGATCTTGTTAAGACCGTGCCGCATGTGGCGTTCGAGGTTGACGACCTCCTGGCGGCCCTGGCGGGCAGCCACGTCATCATCGATCCGAACAGTCCGAGCCCGGGCGTGACCGTCGCCTTCATCGAGGTCAACGGAGCCCCGGTCGAGCTCATGCAGATCGATCACCAGGCCCGGCCCGACCTGTGATGACCTCGGGTGCAGATCACCCAGGCACCGACGGCGTCGAGGGTGCCGGAGCTGGCCTGTGGGCTGGGCTAGCCGGCCAGGTGGAACTCGATCAGGGGACTGCGTCCCGTATCGGTCTTGAAGTAGCCGTCGGCCCACACGGTGTCGTCGGCGGCCGAGATCCCGCCGAGAACCTTGTCGCCTGTGCCCGGGTTGGGTGCGGGCACCTGCTGCCAGCCGGATCCGCTGTTGCGTGCGACCAGGGTGAGCTGGTTGCCGCTGGCCTGGTCCAGGTACGAGCCGACCAGCCAGACCGTGCCGTCGGAGTAGGCCACGCCGGTGACGTTGGAGAAACCTGAGCCGAGCCCGGCAGGCCGCTCCGCGCTCCAAACGCCGTCACGCAGGTGCTCGACCAGCGGGCGGGCCTGGTTCGTGGCGTCGTCGCTCTGGCCGACGGCCCAGACCTGGCGGCCGTGGACCGTGACGCCCTGCAGCAGGCCGCCGGTCAGGCCGGCGGACGGCACGTCGGCCGCGTCCCAGTGGTGGCCGTTCCAGTGCTCGACCAGCGGCGTGTCGGAATGCCTTCCGTCCTGTTGCCCGACCGCCCAGATGTCGTCGGGCCCGGCGGCGGCCACGCCGTAGAGGTGGTTGCCGGTGCTGCCGGGATCGGGGCTGCGCACGACCGACCAGTCGTGGCCGTCCCAGTGCTCGATCAGGGTGCTGTAGGTGCCGTCATCCCCCTGCTGGTGGCCGACCGCCCAGACGTCGCGGGCGGATAGGGCCACCGCCGAGTACAGCGTGTCGCGCTGGCTGTCGAGCCTGGGCGTCGTCGCTACATGCCAGGCGTGGCCGTCCCAGGCCTCGATCAGGCTGTGGGCCTGGTAAGAGCTGTCGAGCGCCACACCGACCGCCCACGCCCGGCCGTGTGTGGCCGCGACGCCGAACAGCGTGTTGAAGTTAGGGCCCGAATCGGGCACCGAGGTCTGCGTCCACTTGGTCCCGTCGAAGTGTGCAGCGGTGGCCAGCGTGGCGTCCACGTTGCTGGCCGCAGTGTCGGGGAGGAAGTTGCCGACCGCCCAGACGTCCGACGGTGAGACCGCGGCCACCGCGCCGTAGGTGTTGTCACCAGTGCCGAGCGTCGGAGCGGGCTGGACGGCCCACCCGCCGCTCGACGACCGGTCCGTGACGAAGCTGACCGGCTCGCTCGGCGTTGGCGACAGCGCGGCGATGTCGGGCACCGACAGCGGCGTGAACGCGGCCGCGGCCGAGCCGCTGACGGCGAATAGCGGCGTCATCGGCGTGGTGTTGCACGAGCTCTGCAGGCAGGGGAGGCCGAAGTTGGCCTGGATCGTCCGCAGCAGCGAGTAATGGCTGTAGGTCGCACGATCCTGCAGGTGCCGGGGTCCGTGGCTGGTGATGACCACGTTAGCCACCCGGCCGCCGCCGCCGGCGTTGTCGTCGCCCTCGTCGTAGACGATGTTGATGGCGTTGTTGCCCCGGGCCCAGAACCGGGCCCCGGTGATCTCCGCCACCAGGTGCCCCAGGTACTGGTCACCGACCGCCACCAACCGCTGGTCTTGCGGGTCCGTGCCCCCGGTGGAGCCGGAGTCGATGCAGTACGGCGGATCGCCGTGCTGGTCGTGGCACTCGTCGGGGATCACCCAGCCGAACGCGGGCACGTGCCCGTCGCGCAGGTCGTCGGCGAGCTGCCCGACGGGAACCTGGCGTGACCAGTCGGCCGGGTTTAGCGAGGTGGTGAAGTTCTGGATGCCGTCGTGCTTCGACACGTACAGCGGGTCCTTGTCCGGGGCGCCGTTGCAGTTCGCCGGGTAGCAGATGCCCTGGTAACCCGGGTGCGGCACCCCCTGGAGATAGGCCTTCCAGCTGACGTGGGCCTGGTCGAGCTCGCTGATGAGGCTGGGCGCGGCGACCTGCTGGACGTAGTACGCGTTGTCGGAGTTCACCGTGAACGTGCTGCCGCCCAGCAGCGCGACGTAGTTCGGCTCGCTCGGGTGCGCGACCGCGAAGTAGCTGGTCGCGACTCCGTACTGGGACGCCAGCGCGTTGAGGTTGGGCGCGGCCGGGTTCCCGATCACGTCGGTGTAGCCGTGGTTCTCCTCGACGATGACGAACACGTGGTCGTAGTGCCCGGCGGTGGAGGGGGCGGGCGACGCGAGCGCCGCCGACGCTCCGCTGACCGCCCAGGCGGCGGCCACGGTCAGGGCGAGCAGACTCCGTGCGGATGCCGACATGACAGCCTCCGGCGAGCAGGCGAGGATCCCAGACCACCGCAGCGTACGAATTACTAAGAAGCCCGGTGAACCATGCCCAGGTGAACATTCGGGACCAACCGCCTGAACGGCACGCCGCTCGCTACTGGCCGAGCAGGCCGCCGACGCGGCGGGTCATCTCCCCGGCTGCAGCCACGGCTGGCGGGAACGGCCGGGCCGCGCGCCGCGCCGGCCGCAGCCGCCGTTCGCTCAGGTTAACTGCCCCAGACAGCGTTCGCGGAGGCCGCGGCGGCGCTGAACACGGTAAGCAGCGCGGCGAGGCCGATGGCGAGCGCCCACAACCATGACCGACGAAGCATGCCGCACCTCCTCGATGACAAGCCTGCGCCCGGCGCGGCCCCGAGGCAACTCCCGGGCCAGGGCGTCCAGGCTTCCGAGATCATCGCGTTGAAGAGGCTCGCGTAACGGAGCAGGTGCCTGTCGGGCTGGGCCCCTGGCCCCAGCGCCGCCACCACGAACACGGTTGGTCTTGCTGCCTGGGGTCGGCTGAGGCAGGAGGCAGTGGCCGGTGAATTGCGTGAAGCTCAGCCGCTGTCGTCGAGGGCGTCGAGTTGCTGCTGGATGCGCTGAGCGTCGTCGGGGCGCTGCTGGGTGCGGTGCAGCTCGCAGGCGTGCTTCCAGGCATCGCGGGCCGCGCTGTGCTGGCCTAGCGCGGCGTGAGCCTGGGCGAGGCAGTCCAGGATTTCGGCCTCCCTGTAGCTGTCCCTGAGGTCGCGGAACATGGTGAGTGCCTGGTGGTAGTAGTCGAGGGCCTGCTCATGGTCGCCGTCGTGGTGGGCGATATAACCCAGGCTGTCCAGTGTCGCCGCCACCGCTTCGCGGTCGTCATGCTGGCGGTGCAGGGGAAGCGCGGCACGGCAGTGGGCAAGCGCCTGGCCGTAGTTGCCTAGCCGGGCGTGGTACCAGCCCACGTCGCCGAGCAGCCGGGCTTCTTGCAGCGGGTCGCCGAGAGTCTGGTAGAGGTGGAGCGCGCGGGTCGCATGATCCAGCGCCTGCTGGTCATTGCCCTGGTATTCCCAGACCTCCGTGAGAACGCTGTGGGCGAGGGCCTGGCCGGCAATGTCCCCGGCGCCATCAGCGCAGGTCAGTGCCCTACGGAGATGATGAAGGGCCTCGCGATGGTGGCCTGCCGTTGCACAGGCGGCACCGAGGCAGGTATGGGCTAGGGCCAGGGCGGCCGGGTCAGCTGAACGCGCTGCGGCGGCCAGGCCGGCCCGCCAGGTGGCCACCTGGTCGTGCAGACGTCCCTGCCGGCGGTGGAAAGTGGTCAGCGCCCAGGCCAGCTGCCACACGGCGGTGTGCCAGCCCCGTCCGGCGGCGAGTTGCTGTGCAGCCACCAGGCAGGGGTACTCGCTGGTAAACCAGGCCTGCGCCTCAGCGATGCTGGTCAGCGGCTGAGGATGACAGCCAGAGTCAGGCTCGCCAGCTCTGGGTGGTTCGGGCCGGTAGGGGGCGAGGAGCCGGTCACCGGTGTGAGCGGTACGGAGATAGAAATCGGTAAGCCGCCGCAGCGCGGCATCACGGCTGGCCTGTGGCTGCGTGTGCTGCGCGTATTCGGCCGCATACAGGCGGACCAGGTCATGCATGCGGTATCGGCCGGGGACATGCTGGGTGATCAGGTTCGCGTCCTCCAGTTCGCGCAGCCGGGCCCGGGTTTGGGCGAGGGGCTGTCCGGCCAGGCTGACGGCGGCTGGCAGGCTGATGTCTGGGCCTGGGGCCACGCCCAGCAGCCCGAGCACGCCCGATGCCTGACTGTCCAGGGCATCGGTTGACCAGGACAAGACCGCTCGCAGGTTCGCATGGGGCTCGCCTGCGTCTAGCGCGTCCAGCCGGGCCGAGGCCTCCAGCAGTTCCGCGGCCACCGCCGCCAGCGGAAACTGGGGATTACTGGCAGCACGGGCCGCCACGATGGCCAGCGCCAGTGGCAGCCGGGCGCACAGACCCGTCAGTTCTGCGACCGGCTGGGGCTCAGCCGCGGCCCTGCTGCCAATGCGGCGGACCAGCAGCGCTGCCGCATGCTCGCTGCTAAGTACGTCCAGGCTGAGGGGGCGGGCACCCTCGCCGACGACCAGGCTGGCCAGCCGGTTCCGGCTGGTTACCACCACAAGACTGCCCGGGCTGGCTGGCACTAGTGGTCGCACCTGGGCGGTGTCGCGGGCGTTGTCGAGCACGACGAGCACCCGCCGGCCGGCCAGCATGCTGCGGTACAGCGCTGCCCTGTCATCCAGGGCAGGCGGGATTCGATCCGGGGCAAGCCCGAATGCCTGCAGAAAACCACGCAGCGCCTCACCCGGATGCATCGGCGTCCCGAAGGGGTCGTAGCCGCGCAAGTTGACATAGAGCTGCCCGCCCGGGAAGCGATCGGCGATCTGGTGACTCCAATGGACCGCAAGGGCAGTCTTGCCCACCCCGGCCAGGCCATTAATCACCGAGATCACCACGGTCCCGCCCGGGTCGGAGGTGGCCCCCTCCAGCAAGGCAGTGAGCTGGCGCAACTGCGCCGTGCGGCCTACGAAGTGCGCGGCAGCGGCGGGAAGCTGGCGTGGCACCATCACGCCAGCCTCCGGGGCAGCCGTGCCAGCACCGGCCTCTGGCGTGTCTCCGGCCAGAATCCGCTGCTGAAGCTGCTGCAGCTCTGGCCCCGGGTCGATCCCTAGCTCGTCGGCCAGCAGGGCGCGCGTGCGCATGTAGACCTCAAGCGCCTCGGCCTGGCGTCCAGAGCGGTATAGCGCGGTCATCAGCAGCGCCACGATCCGCTCTCGCAGGGGATGCCCGGCGGCAAGTGCCGAAAGCTCCCCGGCCACCTCCTCGTGTCCGCCGAGCTCAACCGTCACCTCGGCCCGTTCCAGCGCCACGGCCAGACGCAGCTCGTCCAGCCGGGTCCGTTCGGTATCAGCGAGCGGCCCGGGAATGCCCGCAAGCGGCGGCCCGTGCGACAACGCCAGCGCGGCCGTGTACTCGCTGACCGCTCCGGCAAGATCAGCGGCACGGCGGCGGGCTCTGGCTCGCCCGGCGAACGTAGCGAACTCATCCAGGTCCAGCGAGCCGGCCCCTACGTGCAGCACATACCCAGATCCGCTGCGGGCCAGCACCCGCCCCGCACCCCGGCGCGCCCTGCCCGGCTCCAGAACCCGCCGCAACCGTGCCACATACGTATGCACGAGGTTCACCGAGCTGGCGGGCGCGTCCTCCCCCCATACCCCGTCGGTAATCCCGCTCTGCGGCACAACCCGGTTGGCGCTCAGCAGCAGCACTGCCAGAACAGCGCGCTGCCTCGGGGAGCCCAGATCCAGTTCCTCACCCCCCCGCCACGCGCGCACCGAGCCCAGCACGGAATAGCGGATCTGGTCGGCAGACACACCCTCTCTCCTGTCTCCCCCTTCTGCGGTAACAACCAAGCGGTCACAACCTGACAACGGCGCTGAGCAAGCCTGGGTTGACTGTCGCTGGACCGGATTTAGGAGTCAACTGACTTTCTTCGCGCAAAGGCGGTGGCCGCGGTCCCGCCGCAGTGCCGGCTGGTGCTCCACTTTGTGAGCCGTTCAACTGCCTGGTGAGACCGCTCCTTCCGGTGGCAGGATGGCAGGCATGACCGCCGTCTTCGTCCATGGAGTGCCCGAGACCCCGGCCGTGTGGCACGACCTGCTGGCTGCGCTCGACCGCCCCGACACGGTGTCACTGTCGCTGCCCGGGTTCGACAGCGCCCGCCCGGCCGGTTTCGGAGCGACGATGGACGAGTACGCCGCCTGGCTTGCGGCGGAGCTGGAGCGCCTCGGTGACCCAGTCGATCTGGTCGGGCACGATTGGGGCGGCGGGTTCGTGGTCCGAGTGGTCTCGACCAGGCCCGAGCTGGTCCGATCATGGGTCACCGACGCCGCCGGCGTCGGCGACGTCGAGTTCGAGTGGCACGAGTTCGCCAAGATCTGGCAGACACCACAGGCGGGGGAAGACTTCTGGGACCAGCAGCTGGCGGCATCGACCCAGGAGCGGGCCGGTGTCTTCCAGATGTTCGGGGTGCCCGCGGAGCCGGCCCTCGACCTGG
>DASYYE010000389.1:0-10722 GCA_035946955.1 Streptosporangiaceae bacterium
GGCGCTCGACCATCTCCGGCAAGCGCATGCCCTCCACCTCGGAGTCGGTGACCGGGGCAGCGAGGCGGAGACTCTGCGGTGCATCGCTGCTGTACACCGCGACGCCGGCCGTCTCGATGAAGCACTCGAGTTCGGCCGGGAAGCACTCTCACTCGCTGAGCGGACGGGCGCCCTCCGTCACCAGACAGGGGCGCACAACACCCTTGGCGGGACCTACCTGTCGCTCGGAGATTGCCCAGCAGCGGCCGAGTGCCACCAGCGGGCGCTGGAACTGGCTCGAGAGACCAGCGACCGGTACGCGGAAGCCGGGGCCCTCCTCGGCCTGGCGGCCACACAGCACCGGCTCGGCCGCCTCGACCAGGCCTTGGCCTACGCTGCGCAGGCGCATGGCCTCGCGGTGCGATGCGGGTACCGGGTGCCGGAAGGGCAGGCGCTGACCTGCCTCGCCGAAATACACCTCGACCGCCGGGATCCGTGCCGTGCGCTCGACCATGCACGCGACGCGCTCACTGTGCACGCCGAAACGGGATACCAGCTCGACGGCGTGCGCACCTGCGCCGTGCTGACGAAGGCGCACTGCCAACGCGACGAACCCGCAGCCACCGGCGCCGCAGACCGTCATTGAGCCTGTGGGCTGTGGTCAGAGGCCGAGGTGACGGAGGGTTTCCTGGACGCGCTGGGCGGCGGGGGCCCCGATGCGCTGGTAGATGGTGAGCGCCTGCCGTAGGTGCGCGACGGCTTCATGCGGGTTACGGTCCTGGAGATAGCTGTGGCCGAGGCCTTCCAGAGCGCGTGCTTCCTCGAGGGGTACGCCGATGCTGCGGGCAATGGCGAGCGCCTGGGTATGGTGCTGCCGAGCGTCGTTGCTGTCTGAGGTCTCTGCCGATAGCTCGCCGAGGTTGTTCAGCGCTTCGGCCTGGCCCAGCCGGTTGCCAAGGTCGAAGAACAGCTTGAACGCCCGCTGATGGCTGGCCGAGGCGGCCGGGTAGTCCTTGGTCAGTCGTTGTACTACGCCCAGGTCGTTGAGGGCGTAGGCCTGGCCGATCTGTTCGCCGAGATCGCAGAACAGCGCGAGGGCCTGCTGCTGGCTGGTGGCGGCGGAGTGGTAGTCCCCGGTCAGTTGCTCTACGCAGCCGAGGGCGTTGAGGGCGTAGGCCACCCCGCGCTGGTTGCCGAGCTCACGGGCCAGATCGAGGGCCTGCCGATGGCTGGCGACAGCGGCCGGATAGTCCCCACTCATCTGCTGCGGCAGACCTATGTTGTTGAGGGCGGAGGCCTGGCCGCGCCGGTCGCCGAGCTCACGGGCCAGATCGAGGGCCTGCTGGTGGCAGGCGACAGCGGCCGGATATTCACTGGTGTGCGCGTGCATGATGCCCAGCCGGTTGAGGACTCCGGCCTCCCCCGCTCGGTCACCAAGGTCACGGTACAGCGCCAGTGCCCCGGACAGATTGACGGCGGCGGCGGGGTAGTCCCCGGTCTGCGTGCGCAGGATACCCAGCTCGTTGAGGGCGTCGGCCTCCCCGGCCCGGTCCCCGGCTTGGCGTGCCATGGTGAGGGCGGTTTGGTGGAGGGCAGAAGCCTGATCCCAGTGGCCGTGGGCGAGGAGGAAGTCGCTCATCGCATGGGGGATCCGGGTTGCGTGCACGGGCCACGCGCGGACTGCGGCGTAGTCGACGGCTGCGTGCAGGTTGGGACGTTCCGTTTCCAGCCAGTCGGCGGCCTGTCCGAGCGTCGACAGGTCTGGGACATGGGGTGGGACGCGTCCGGTGAGCGGGCGGTCATAGGCGGCCGTCCAGGGAGCGAAGTGCCGGCCGGCCGCTGCGGCGGCGTGCAGATAGTAGTCCAGCACCCTGCCGACCGCAGCGTCACTGTCCGCAGGGTCGTCGGCGGTGGCCAGCGTACGGGCGTGCTCACGGAGCAGGTCGTGCAGTTGGTAGCGGCCGGATGCGGGCTCGGTGACCAGATTCTGGTCATACAGCCCGTCGAGGTCGCTGCGCGCCTCGTCCAGGCTGATGTCGTCCAGTGCCGCCGCGGCGTAGGCATCGACACTGGGACCGGGGACCAGGCCGAGCCGGTGGAACAGCCGCTGCTGGCTCATCGTGAGGTTCTGGTAGGACATGCCAAAAGCGGCGGCGACGGACAGGTTCTCGGCCTGCATCATGGCCAGCCGGTCCCGGGCCGCCGCCAGCTGGGCTGCCATGTCGGCCGCAGTCCGCGCAGGGTGGTGTCGCAGCTGCCCAGCGAGTATCCCGATCGCCAGCGGCAGGTATCCGCACAGCCGGGTGATCTCCTCAGCCGGACCCGTCACAGACTTGAGGTCCGGGCGGCAGGAGAGCCGGGCCAGCAGCGCCACCGCGTCATCCCTGGGCAGGGTGCCGAGACTTATCACCTCGGCGTCTTCCAGAGCGCTGAGCCGCCGACGGCTAGTGATCAGCACCAGGCTGCCCGCGGTACCCGGGAGCAGCGGCCGGACCTGCTCCTGCCCGGCCGCGTCATCCAGCAGCAGCAGGATCTTCTTGTCTGCCACGTGGTCACGCCACCGTGCAGCCCGTGCCTCCAGGCCGGACGGAATCTGGCCCGCAATGAGGCCGGCCGTCAGCAGCAGGCTGGCCAGCGCGTCCGCCGGTTCGACCGGTCGCTGCCCGGGGGTATGGGCATGCAGTGGCAGGAAGTAGTGTCCGTCAGGGAAATACGGCGCTAATTTGTGGGCCGCGTGCACGGCGAAGGTGGTCTTACCAGCCCCGGCCATCCCGTCGATCGCATGGATCCCTGCTACAGGACCGGCCGCGGCCACATTGTCAACCGCCCCGAGCAGCCTATCCAGCTCGGCCTCACGGCCGGTGAAGCAGGCAATACTTCGCGGTAGCGCCCGGGTCGGCGCGGCCGCGAAGGCTCCCGGGGTCGTATCGCCCCACGCCACCAGCACGGCTGCGGCCGGCCCGCGCCCACGGGCGGCCGCGACGAACAACGCACGGACCGGCCCGGCCAGGCTGAGCGCATCGGACAGCAGGAGCGCGGTTTCCTTGTGGGCGGTGCGGTTGATACCCCGCTCCAGGTCACTGACGGACCGCGGGGACACGCCGGCCGCCTCCGCCAGCTCCTCTTGCGTCAACTTAGCCTCGGCACGGAGCCGCCGCAGCAACCCGCCGAAGCTCAACTCAAGCTGATCGGCCACCACTGCAGCATCTCCTCGCATCCCTCCGCGCGCGGCTACCCGGGCACGGGGCGAAGTGGCCCTGCGGCAAGAGTACGAGACCTGGCAATCGCTGCCAAACCCGGGCGCCCCGCGCCAGCCGCTGAGCAGCAGCCGCGCATCGCAATCGGAGGGTCGCCGGTGGCTTGCCAAGGCGCGGGCGCGCCCGCGCAGACGGTTACGCGTCATGCGTCGATGTAAAGGCACCCACCTCCCGCTACAGCGGCCACCAGAGTTCCCGTGAGCTGCGCGAGCGGGATCTGGTGGCCAGTAGAGCAGGCAATGTCACACCGCAGGGCCGGGATCCGGCTTGTGGCGAGGCCCCTGCATCCCGCCACGCTCTGGTGCCGACCGCGATATCGGGGACCGGCCGTGAGCAGGCTCTTGCTCGACTGTCTCGGTCTGGTTGTCCGGGATGTTCCTGGTGTACCGCACTTGCTTATGAGCCGTTCTTCGCGCTGCGCGCGGGACGCGTAGACATTCGCGCTGCGTGGTGGTCAGCAAGCCAGAAAGCGCACGTGTGACCCAGGTCCATGGGCGAGGGGTCATTGCGCAGGGAGCCTGCATCGGCGGTCATGGTGGTGCTCTCCTGTCTGTGCCACTGGTCCGGCCGGACGTGGGGCAGGGCGGCAATGGGTGCCGGGGGCCCGCTCAGCCCGTGGCTGCGGCCTGGGCAATGTCGGGGGTGTGGTGCAGCGGTTCCACTCTCGGCAAACGCCGAGCTGATCACCACACGTGACAGCCCACAGGACAGCCCACAGGAATTGCTCACCGCGCCCCCTGACTGCCGGCAGGGCAGCGCGCGTCCGCGATATCCTCTATCGTCGCAAATAGGCTGATCGCCAGTTTCAATACGGAGGCTCACTACGGTGGCGCGCGTAGCGGAACTGACGATGAACCCGGAGCCCGCGAAGGCCGGGGCCAAGCCCCTCGAAGCTAAGTCTCTGCGTCCGGGGAGGGCGGCCAGTGCCGTTGTCTACGACGGCCGCGCGGTCCACGACGCCATCGAGGCGGTCCTGGCCGCGCCGGAGGAATCCCGCGAGGTCGCGCGACGGGCGTACGAAGTGGTGCGCGACCAGCTTGTCGCCGACGAGCTAGACACGATGCCGGTGGACCGGCTTCGAGAGCTCATCCGGGGGCGGGTCACGTTCGCACCCGTCGTGGACGCTGGTATCGAGACGGTTGGCCAGGTCCTCGCGGCCGACGCAGCAGCCCTCGGGCGAATTCCCCAGGTACGCCGGAGGACCGCCAAGCGGATCATGGCCGCCGCATGGCAGATGCGGGAGTCCATCCAGGACAGCACCCGCGTCCGCATCGACCCGGATGCCCGGACCCCCGAGCAGACCGCGCTCATCGCCGCCCTGCGCCGCTACGAGCGCACCAGGTCCCTGATGAAGGGCCCGGACCTGAGCCCGCTGGCGGGCGAGATCGGTCGTCGCCTCGACCCGGCGGCCCGTGGCGCGAGCCGACTGAGAATGATCTTCACGTTCTCCGAGTCGAAGAAGCAGGAAGCCCGTGATGCCCTGGCCCAACTGGACGCCATCCTGAGTTCCAAGCCAGTCACTGCCGCACGCAAGCGCCTGTCCAGGGCCGAGGCTGAACTGGACAAGGCCGGGAAAGCGCCGGGGGCGACCCGTCTGTGGAACGATTACCTCGCCCGCCCGGTCGCTTACAACGGTCTGCTGATCGAGGTTGCCGAACTCGACCCGGCCAAGGAGGCCAGTCAGGGCTTCCTTCCCGCCGACATCGCCGAGCAGGTCCGCGTACTGCCCCTCGACCGGTCCCTTCTCAAGACATCGCTGCGCGGCTATCAGGCGTTCGGCGCGAAGTTCGCGCTGGTCCAGGAGCGGGTGATCCTCGGCGACGAGATGGGCCTGGGCAAGACGATGCAGTCGCTCGCCGCGATGTGCCATCTGGCGGCCAAGGGCGCGACTCACTTCCTGGTGGTCTGCCCGGCGAGCGTGGTCATCAACTGGACACGCGAGGTTGAGCGGCACACGCTGCTGGATGCCCGCCGCCTCCACGTGCCGGGCAAGAAGCGGGAGGCGGCCTGGCAGGAGTGGACGGCCAAGGGCGGGGTGGCGGTCACGACGTTCGAGGCGCTGCGCGCCATGCCGGAGGACCTGGACGTCTCGGTGGCCATGATGGTCGTGGACGAGGCGCATTACGCGAAGAATCCGAACGCCCTGCGGACGCAGGCGGTCAGCGAGTGGGCGGGACGCAGCAGGCGGGTCTTGTTCCTGACGGGGACGCCGATGGAGAACAGGGTGGAGGAGTTCCGGGTGCTGGTCGGGCATCTGCGCCCGGAGGTCGCCGAGAACCTGGACATCGCGGACGAGACGCTGGACGGCACCAGGTTCCGGGAGGCGGTAGCACCGGTCTACCTGCGGCGTAACCAGGAAGATGTGCTCAGCGAGCTGCCGCCGCGGCTGGAGACGCAGGAATGGGTGGCGCTCGAGGGACCGGCGCGGCGGGCATACCGGAACGCGGTCGTCGCAGGTAATTTCATGGCGATGCGGCGGGTGGCGTTCGACCCGGGGACGGCGAAGGGATCTTCGAAGCTCCGGCGGCTGGTGGAGATCGTCGCTGAGGCCGCGGATGGCGGGCGCAAGGTCGTGGTGTTCTCGTACTTCCGCAGCGTGCTGGAGACGGTGACGCAGGTGCTGGGCTCCGATCGTGATGGCATCCGCGGAGTGCTTGTCGTCGGTCCGCTGACCGGGGGCATCCCGCCCGCGGACCGCCAGGCCATGGTGGATGAGTTCACCGCCGCCAAGGGTTCCGCGGTGCTGGTCTCCCAGATCCAGGCGGGCGGCGTCGGCCTGAACATCCAGGCCGCGTCGGTGGTCATCATCGCTGAGCCGCAGCTGACGCCGACAATGGAGGAGCAGGCGATCGCCCGGGCGCACCGGATGGGCCAGGTGCGTCCGGTGGACGTGCACCGGCTGCTGTGTGAGGACAGCGTCGACCAGCGCATCCTCGAACTGCTGGCGGATAAGCGCGAGGCGTTCGACGAGTACGCGCGCCGCAGCGACATGGCGAACGCGACGCCAGACGCGGTAGATACGGGTGCCGAGACCGAACTGCGGCGCCGAATCGTGGCCGCGGAACAGAAGCGGCTCAAGGCGGCGTGACCCAGCAGGCACACGATCTATGCGACGTTAGTCAGCGTCTCGCCGACGACCCCGCGCACCACCGCTACGGCCTCGGCAATCCGGGCCGCGAGGCTTTCCACCTCATCGATCTGAGCCTGTGTGAGGCCGCCCACGACCTGGGCCACGTCCGGAACGTACTCCCACGTCCAGTCGCTCATGCAGTAGCTGTCTCGGTCCGCCCGCGAACTAGTGTCGTGAGTCTTAGCCAGACGGCGGTGTCGCGGATCTGGCGGGCGTTCGGGCTGAAGCCGCTCTCGTCCCGGAGCCGGTGATCGCCCACCGCCGCCGCCGTCACCGGCCCCAGGAGTTCCTGAGATTCCTCACACTGGCCGACCAGGCCGTACCCTCTGACGACAGTCGGCCGCTCACCCATGGACGTGGCGGCCCCCCGCCGCAGACAGCGGCTACTATCGGAGACCACCGTGAGCGAACCGTCTTGGCGCTATGGAGAGCAGCGCCGTGGGGGCCCGTCTCCGGCGCACCGCGAGCGCCAGGAGCGGGGGGCGCATGTGTCGGACACTTTTGCCCACCTGTACCGGACACCCGCCCGTGGCGCCCCGAACCAAGGAAGGGCTCGTCGGCCTGCTTCCCATTCAGACAGGCGCGCCGGTTACGGCGAGGCGGACGGCAGGCACATGCGCCACCTGTCACGTGGGTGGGGCACGCTTCCCGCCCGTTACGGTGTCCTCATCGTGACGGTAGGCGCGGCAGTGGGGGCGCTTGCCACGATCATCACAGCCAGCGAGCCAGGGCTTCTGCTCGGTGTGGTCCTGATGGTGGGGGCACTGGCGGGGGTACTCACGGTACGGCCGGAGGCTGCCTACCGGCTGGTGCCAGTGCCCGCCCTGGCGGGTTTCGCCGCGGCACTGCTGGCCGGCCTGGCGCATGACCGGGCCGTCGACACCTCCCGCACGGAACTGGCCCTCAACGCGGTCGGGTGGATGTCCGGTGGGTTCGTCGCGATGGCCGCTGCCACCAGCCTCACCATCGTGGTCGCGGCAGCCCGGCTCATCTGGCATGCCCGCCGCCAGCGGGTCATCGACGACGACTTCGCACATGACGTTTGGAGTGGCCGGCCGGGCAGGTAGCCTTCCGATTCGACGGTGACGGGGCATCGGAGGAGATCCATGTCCAAGGTCCAAAGCAGACTGCTTGGCAAGGCGGGATACGCCCTGGCCTGTATCACAGCCGCGGCTGTCCTGCTCGCGACCGGCTACGCGCACTACGTGAGCGGTAAGTTCGCGAGCTTCAGCAGTTCCAACGCGGCCTCTGGCGGCCCGACGGTCGGGGCGATGAACATCCTGGTGATGGGCCTGGAGAGCCGCACCGACTATAACGGCCATGTCCTGCCAGCAGGCATGCTCATGGCCATGCACGCCGGATCCCGCTATGCGGTGCAGAACCTGGGTGTAGGCGGACAGGCCACCAACACCATGATCCTCATCCACATCTTCGCGGGCGGAAAGCAGGCAACCGGCTTTTCGATCCCCCGTGACGACTGGGTCACGTTCCCCAAGGCATATGACGGCCAGTCGCAGGGAAAACTCGACCAGGCCTACGGCCTGGCCTGGGCGCAGAGCCTCAACAAGACCGCCAGTTCCCAGATGAGCCGGGACCAGCGCTACTTCCTTGCCAACGAGGCTGGCCAGGCGGCCACCATCGCCTCTGTCGAGGCGGTGACGGGGCAGCACATCAACCACTTCGCCGAAGTGAACCTGGCGGGTTACTACGCGCTCGCCAAGGCATTCGGCGGGATCGAAGTCTGCGTGAAGTCGTGGAACGGGGGCCAGAACCTCACCGATGTCAACTCCGGCGCTCACCTGCGCGCTGGCTACCAGCACCTCGACGCCGAGCAGGCATTGGCATTCGTACGGGAACGGGACAACCTGCCAAACGGTGACATCGACCGCACCCACCGCCAGCAGGCGGTCATCGACTACGTCGTCTGGAAACTCGAGCACCAGGGGATCCTGACCAGCCTGGGCCAGCTCGACAACCTGCTCACCGTAGCCAAGCAGTACATCATCACCGACTCGGGCCTCAACCTGGCTCAGCTCGCTGGCGAGATGAGCAGCCTGAGCGGCCAGAACCTCACCTTCAAGACACTGCCCATCCAGGGGTACCACACCTACGTCCTCGGCGGGATCTCCGAAGACGCGAACATGATCGACATACCCGCGATCAAGGCCGAGGTGAAACAGGCTTTCTCCGCACCGCCAAGCGCCCCGAAACACAAGAAGCACAGGAAGCACAAGAAGCCACGGAGCTACCCCCTTTCGGGCACTACCGCTGACGTGTACAACGCGGGTTACCAAGCCGGGCTCGCCGGGCGGGTCTCAGCAGGGCTGACTGCCGCAGGCTTCCAGCAGGGTCAGGCCAGCAACTACTCCACCACCCAGTCCACAACCCAGGTGCTGTATGGGTCCGGTGCGGCGGCACAGGCCAACGCAGCCAAAGTCGCGGCCTTGTTCGGGGTCACCGCCCACGCGGGCAGTTCGGTGTCCGCCGGCCACATCGAGGTCATACTCGGGACCAGCGCGACACTGCCCAGCTTCAGCTCCCTGGGGTCTGCGTCCTCGTCGGGCGGCTCCGGGTCAGGGGCCAGCGGTTCCACCGGCTCGGGCGGAGCCGCATCGAACAGCTTCGACAGCCAGGGGGCGGTCTCGGTCAAGGCCAACGCTCCCTACGGCATCCCCTGCATCTACTGAGAGCGGCCCACCTGGGCGCTGGAACCGGGGCAGTGGCTCGTCAGCTACCGCCCCGTGACCCACCGCCTCACCTCGGCATCGCTGGACGCCGTCAGCCATTTCTACACATTATGTAGAACTTCTACACGAAGCGTAGAAGTCATGTTCTACAGTTCATGTAGAACATGATGCGTGGGTGTGCAGAGCCACCTCACCCGCGACTCCCCAAGTCCTCCGGGCAGGCACCCCGGGCGCCCCGAACGAGATCTCGCGAGTGAAAGGCCTGGCATTGACACCAATGATCTTGCTCCAGTCTGGCGCCCCGCTGGCGTCGGCTGCGCACGGCTGCTCGGCACACATCACCTACGCCGAGGCCGGCATCATTGGCCTCATCCAGGGCGTCACTGAGCTGTTCCCGATCTCTAGCCTGGGGCACAACGTGCTGCTCCCAGCCGTGGTCGGCGGCTGCTGGGCGCAGAACCTGAACGTGGCGGCCGCGCAGTCGCCCTACCTGGCGTTCATCGTGGGGCTGCATGTGGCCACCGCGATCGCGCTGATTATCTACTTCTGGCGGGACTGGGTCCGCCTCACCAAGGGCTTCTTCAGCTCTCTTGGGCAGCTGCTCCGGCCCGAGCCGGGCACCTCCCGGTGGGACCTGCGGCCCGACGAGCGGCTTGCCTGGCTGATCATCCTGGCCACCATCCCGGTAGGCCTGGCCGGCCTGGCGCTCGATCACGTGTTCCGGATGATCTTCGCCAAACCGGCCACCGCCGCAGTGTTCCTGCTGATCAACGGCGTGATCCTGATCGCAGGGGAACGCTTCCGCCGACGCGCCTCCCTCGAGGCCGACGAACAGATCGCCGCCGAACGGGAATACGCGGTCAGCTCCGCCCACGCAGGCCAGGGAGGGTACCGGGACGACTACCGGGACCAGGCACGGTTCCAGGACGAGCGGCAGTACCAGGGCCAAGGGCAGTACCGCGACGACCAGCAGTACCACCAGGGCCAGGGACGGTTCCAGGACGACCGGCAGTACCAGGGCCAGGGGCGGTTCCAAGACGAGCGGCAGTACCAGGGCCAAGGGCGGTTCCAGGACGACCGGCAGTACCAGGACCAGGGGCGGTTCCAAGACGACCGGCAGTACCAGGGCCAACGGCAGTACCGCGACGACCAGGAGCAGTACCAGGGCCAGCGACGGTTCCAAGACGACCGGCAGTACCAGGGCCAGGCTCGGTTCGGGGACGACGACCGGTACTACCGGGACCAGGCACGCTACCCAGACGAGCGGCAGTACCGGGACGATCGCCGACAGTGGGATGACCAGGGGTACTACGGGGACGAGGACAGGCATCCCTCTGGTAGCCGGGACAGGCGGGAGGAGGAGTTCAACGACGCAGTCGAGGCTGACGAGCGGCTGTCCGCTATGAGCACCTTCCAGGCAGTGCTGATCGGTTCCTCGCAGGTTCTCGCGCTGCTGGCCGGGATCAGCCGCGACGGGGTGGCCATGGTGGGGGGCATGGCCCGCGGCCTGTCCCGCGAAGACGCCGCCAGGTTCGCGTTCCTGCTCGCCACTCCCGTGATCCTGGCCGCCGGCGCCCTGAAGATCCCTGACCTGATGGGCCCGCTCGGCAACGGCATCCACGGCCAGATCCTGCTCGCCAGCGTCCTGTCCGGCGTCGGTTCTTACCTG
>DASYYE010000390.1:0-5434 GCA_035946955.1 Streptosporangiaceae bacterium
CCCCGACGTAGGAGGGGCCCTCGGCCAGCACCACGTCACCAGGGTCCAGGAAGATCTTCGCGACCAGGTCGAGCGCCTGCTGTGAGCCCATTGTGACGACCACTTCGTCCGGGTGGGCGCGGATCCCCTCCAGCGACATCACCTCGCAGATGCGTTCCCGCAGCTCCGGGTCACCCTGGGCGATGCCGTACTGCAGCGCCACCTCGCCCCGGTCGCGCACGAGCTGGCCGGCCATCTCACCGACCGCGTCCAGGGGCAGTGCGGTGATGTAGGGCATGCCCCCCGCCAGCGACACGATCTCCGGCCTGGCGGCTACCGCGAAGAGTGCCCGGATCTCGGAGGCGACCATCCCTTGTGCGCGGGCGGCGTAGCGGCCCGCACTGGGGTCGAGCACCGACCCGTGCGGGGCAGCCGCCTCAGCCGCCCCGGCAGCAGCGGCAGGGGCCACCGGCTGGGCGTCTTCCGGGCCGTGACTGGGCTCGGCTGGGGGGCTGGTCCTGGGGCTGTGCTCATGATTGGCCGCCACGGTCCCTCCTTCTCCTCGGCGGGTTACCATGTCAGAGTACGGGGCCCTCGGGGGTGTGGCCCCGGGTTGGCCCAGTATCAGCCGTGACCGGCGCCGATCGCGGCTGGGGGCCCTTGGTTGCTGTGACACCCACAGGGCAGCGAAGGAGACCTGGAGGGTACCGGTGCCGCGCCGTCTCGCTAGCCTCACACTGGACAATCTTGACGACCTGCCACGCAAGTGCCGCAGGTGCGTGTTCTGGGAGCTCGACCCCGTCAGCCTGGCGCGTGCCCACGAGGTAGGTGACCCCTCGCTGGAGAAGGAGGCATGGCTGTCCTCCACCCTCCTGGAATGGGGGAGCTGCGGCAAGATCGCCTACGTGGACGGTGTGCCAGCGGGGTATGTGCTCTACGCGCCACCGGCCTACGTGCCGCGCTCCATCGCCTTCCCCACGAGCCCGGTCAGTGGCGACGCCGTCCTGCTGATGACCGCCATGGTGCTGGACGAGTTCCGGGACGGCGGCCTTGGCCGCATGCTGATCCAGGGCGTCGCCAAAGACCTCACCCGCCGTGGTGTCAAGGCGATCGAGGCGTTCGGCGACCGCCGGGAGGGGGAGACCTCCTGCGTGCTGCCAGCCGACTACCTGCTGGCGGTGGGGTTCAAGACGGTGCGCCCCCACCACCGTTTCCCCCGGCTGCGGCTTGAGCTCAAGACCACCGTGTCATGGCGGGAAGACGTGGAAGTCGCCCTCGAACGGCTGCTGGGCTCGATGACCCCCGAACGCGCCCTGCGCCCCGCGTAGGGGTTGCGTGACCGCTGGTTAGTGTTCGGAAACAACTGGTCGAGAGAAGTTTCCGAACACAACCGCGGACTGGCGCAGCAGGACGCTGTCAGAGGTATTCGGCAAGCTCGCGCAGCAGGGCTGACTTCGAGCGCGCCCCGACGAGTTCCTTGACCACCTGTCCGTCCTGGAACACCCCCAGCGTCGGGATGTTCAGGATCCGGTACTTCTGGGCGGTCTGGGGGTTCTCGTCCACGTTCAGCTTCACCACGTCGAGCTTGTCGCCGTGCTCGGCAGCGATCGCCTCGAGCACCGGGGCGATCATCTTGCACGGGCCACACCACTCAGCCCAGTAGTCCACGATGACGGGTTTGTCGCTCTTCAGGACGTCGGCCTCGAAACTGGCGTCGGTCACGATCTTGGTCGCACCCACGGTGCCTTCCTTCCGCTCGTTGCGTTCGGGTCCACTCAGGACGTATGTTCCGCGAGGTAGCGCTCGGCGTCGATGGCAGCCGCGCAGCCGGTCCCGGCGGCCGTGACCGCCTGCCGGTAGGTGCGGTCCACGACATCACCACAGGCGAACACGCCCTCGATCTCAGTCCTGGTGGAGGGCTGCTCGACGAGCAGGTAGCCGTCGGGGTCAGTGGCAAGCTGGCTCGTGAAGAGCTCACTGCGGGGCTCGTGGCCGATCGCCACGAACAGCCCACCCACCTCCAGCGTGCTCTCCTGCCCCGTCACGGTGTCACGCAGTGCGAGCGCGGTCACCCTGTCCTCGCCAAGGACCTCGGTCACCTCGCTGTTCCAGCGGAAGTGGATCTTTTCGTTGGCGAAGGCGCGCTCCTGCATGATCTTGGAAGCGCGCAGTGTGTCACGCCGGTGCACCACGATGACCCGGCGCCCGAAACGGGTCAGGAACAGGGCCTCTTCCATGGCCGAGTCACCGCCGCCGACCACCGCGATCTCGTGGTCGCGGAAGAAGAACCCGTCACAGGTCGCGCAGTAGGACACGCCATGGCCAGCGAGCCGCTTCTCACCAACGGCCCCCAGCTCGCGGTACTTCGAGCCGGTCGCGATGATCACGGCGCGCGCCATGTGTGTGTCACCTTCCACCATGACCTGCTTTGGCCCGGCGCTCAGGTCCACGGCGGTGACGTCATCCGGCACCAGTTCCGCGCCGAAACGCTCGGCCTGCTTGCGCATCGCGTCCATCAGGTCAGGGCCCAGGATCCCGTCGGGGAAGCCTGGGAAGTTCTCTACGTCCGTGGTGTTCATGAGGGCGCCGCCGGAGGTGACGGAGCCTTCGAACACCAGCGGATGCAGTTGCGCGCGGGCCGCGTACAGGGCCGCTGTGTACCCAGCGGGGCCCGACCCGATGATGATTACGTTCCGGGTGGTCACTGCACCGTTTGCCTCTCCCTCGGCTGCACCGGCGTCAACCGATCCTAGGCCCCCGAGATTCCCCCGCGAGCCGAAGGGCGCGGCGCCGCCTGGACTGACGAGCGTCCCCGCGAGCCGCAGGGGCGCGGCGTCGCCTGGACTGAGGAGCGAGGAGCGAGCGCAGCGAGCGAAGGAGCGACGAGGGAAGACGGCGCCTCCAGGCGCCCCGGAGACGAGCGGGCTGGCAGGGCGAGCGAAGCGAGCGCAGGAGCGAGGAGGGAAGGCGGCGTCTTAAGGCGCCCGGAGGCGAGCGGGACTAGCGCAGTGACAATCGGGTGAGCACGTCAGGGTTGCCTGCGGAACAGCCCGCACCGACCACGATCACCTGGGTGCCAGTGGCGGTGGCCGGCATGACGATCACTGTCGCTGGCTGCCCACGGTAGTGTGCCGTGTCCACGATCCGCGGTCGGCGGCCGCCTGTCGCCGCCACCACGCACGTGTTCAGCCGCGCGGACGCACCAGACATCTGCTGGGTAGCCGGAACGGGCCCGTTTGTCCAGCCTGGCTGGCGAGTCCTGGCTGGAACAGGCGCGTGCATGCCATGGGGCACGGAGTGGTCCGCGAGCAACGTATTGACCTGTGCTGCCAGCTCCCGGGGCTGGTAGTCGGTGTGGCTGGCCACTACCTGATAGCCAAGCGCCATAGCGCCCAGCGCAGAACCGGCCGGAGCGGCAGGGCTGTTGCCCTGTCCCTCTATGGCGTGGTCGGACTTCGCGTTGACCGCGCCACTCGGGGCGTAGCTGGCGGAAGTGCCATTGGAGAGCAGCCGGACCAAGCCGTAGCCGCCACCGGCCGCCACCGCCACCGCCGCGGTGGCAGCGGCGACCCGCAGGACCACGCCGGTCCACGGCCGGCTGGGGCGCGGCGTTTGCCGCCGCTGGTGTGTCCGGGTGCCGTTGGGCACGGCCGGCTGGGGCGCGGTGGCCTGGGGCGCGCCCACGGCGGTCTGCGGGGTGGGCTGCGCGGCCCGGGTGGCTGCCTCGGCGGCCAGGGCCGACTCGATCCGTGTGGTCAGCTCCGCGGGCATGGGGGGCATGGTGACGCTGGCCAGCAACGTGCTCACCTGCGCCAGGCCGGCATCTGCCGCTGCGCAGCGCGGGCAGCCTGACAGGTGAGCCGCGACCCGCGCCGCCCGGCGGCGGTGCAGCAGTTGCTCGCGGAAGGCAGCCAGGGTATCTGGGTCAGGGTGGCCCCTCACGGTACGCGCCCACCTCCTCTTTCCCCAGGTGAGACGCGCGCGGTGGCTGTTCGGTTCCCGTCGTGGGGAGCCGGGTTGCCCGGTGCGGGTGACAGCGGGCCGCTGGCTCGTGTCTCCCGCAGGTGGGCCAGTTGGGGCAGGAGCCTGGCACGGCCGCGGGCACAGCGGCTCTTCACCGTGCCCACCGAGATGCCGAGCACGGCCGCGGCATCGGCGACACCGTAGCCGAGCATGTCCACGAGGACCAGGGCCGCACGCTGGTCGGGCGGAAGCGCCCGCAGGGCGGCCTGGACCTCCAGCGAGACCTCGGCCGTGGCTGCCTCGTCGGCCCCGGGTCTGTGGGCGGCCAGCGCGTCCATCGCCTGCTCGTCCAGGCCAGCCGATGTTGGGCGGGAGGCCCGGCGGCGCAGCCGGTCGAGGCATGCGTTGACGACGATGCGGTGCAGCCAGGTGGTGACCGCCGCATCGCCGCGGAAGCCTGCCGCCTGCCGGAATGCCGAGACCATCGCATCCTGGAGGGCATCGGCCGCCTCGTCGGGGTCGCCCAGGGTACGGACGGCCACCGCCCACAGTCGTTCCCTGTGGCGGGTGAACAAGGCACCGAACGCGTTGGTGTCACCACTGACGTGCCGCTGGAGCAACTCCGCGTCGGCCGGCTCCTCACCAGCCATTGGCCTCAGCCCGTGCCCCGCACGGTGATGTTGGAGACATCAGCCTGGAACTCGCCGCCGTTTGTGGGGGCCAGCTTGGTGAACCAGATCAGCAGGTACTGGTGGGCACCCACGGCCCGCGCCGTGAACGTCATCGGGCCGCTGACATTGTTGGCCTTGGCAATGGTGGTGAACCCGGCCGGGTTGGCCCCAGTGTTGTCGGCCCCGGTGTTGGAGTCGCCCATCTCGAGGCGCACGTCCGAGCCGGGGCTCTGCCCGAATGTGATTGTCACCGATTCCACGTTCACCGGCTTGCCCATGTCCACGAGCAGGCCCGTGCCCTTGTACAGGTTGCCGAAGAAAGGGGATCCTTTGTACGCGTCGGTCTGCCAGCCATTACCTGGTTTGCCGTCGATCGCCGAAGCGGCCTGGTCCTGGTTGTCGCCACCCTGGGGGCCGAACGCCGTTGCGCTGACCGGTTTGAGGACCACGGACACCGGGGTCGTCGCCTGCTGCGTGGGGTGGTTTGAGGCGGCAGTGGAATGGGACGGGCCGCGCTGGCTCAGCAGCCAGGCACCCACCACGATGGCCACCAGTACCAGTGCCACCACCACGCCGGTGAGCATCCGGTTGCTGCCGGGCCGCTGGCTGGGGAGGGCGCCGCGGGGCATAGGACGGCCCCCGTTACCCGCCCACGGAGCGGCCGGGCCGCCTGACGTCTCCCAGGGGTTGGCCGGCCCGGGGCCCGGGCGTGGCGGCCGCATCACTGTGGGCGGCATGGCCGGGGGCGGGGCCGGCGCCGGGACTACCCGCGCCAGGGCAGCGGCCAGGCTGGCCGGGGTCGTGATCGGGGGACCGCCGTG
>DASYYE010000391.1:0-2334 GCA_035946955.1 Streptosporangiaceae bacterium
GGAGCGAGAAGCGAGCGCAGCGAGCGCAGGAGCGACGAGGGAAGACAGTGCCTCCAAGGCGCCCGGAGGCGAGCGGGACTAGCAGGGCGAGTGAAGGAGCGAGGAGGGAAGGCGGCGGTCACCAGCGGCCCGGAGGCGAGCGGGACTGGCAGAGTTTGGCACCGGCCCTGCCCGAGGCGGGGGAGCAAGCAGGGCCGGCGCCACGTGGCCGCGAGTGGCGGTACCCGCCCAGCCCTGCCGTGGCGAGTGCCACTCGTCGAGGGCCGCCCCAGTTACGGCCCGACAGGCCGCTACTACCCGTCCAGCGGATACCAAACATGGTGGCGTGGAAATGTGGGAGTTGGCGCGTTGAGCCGCTGGCTGTCGGGGCGGCTGCCCGGATGAGCATCTGACGGCCGGCTAGTCGGCCGTGCTCAGGACCGCCGAGAGGGCGTCGAGGGCCGAGGGGACGAGCGCATAGTAGGCCCAGACACCGCGCTTGTCGCGGGTGAAGATCCCGGCGTCTACGAGGATCTTCAAGTGGTGGGAGATGGTCGGCTGGGTCAGGCCGAGTGGTTCGGTCAGCTCGCAGACGCATGCCTCGCCGCCTTCGCGTGCGGCAACCATGGACACCAGCCGCAGCCGGGTGGGGTCGGCCAGAGACTTGAGCAGCCGGGCGAGGTCGGCGGCCTGGCTGGCGGTGATCGGCTGGCGCAGCGGTGTGCAGCATGCATCGGCCAATGGCAGCGGCAGCCGTCCCTGGCGGACCGGTGTGTCCACCCGCCCAGTATGCGTCAGGCATTGACATGTGTCTATCTCTCCGGCAGGGTGGACATCGACAGTCATCTATGCATGGGGGTAACCGTGATGAGCGACGAGACCAGCACCGACCTGCGTGAGGCGGTCCGGGCCCGGTACGCCGAGGCCGCCCGCGCGGTCCTGGATCCGCGGCCTGGTGTGACTGCCGCGTGCTGTGAGAGTTCCGCTGCCGGTTCGTGCTGTGGCACGGGCTCGGCCGCGCTCGACCCGGCTGAGGCCTTCGGTGGCTCGCTGTACGACGAGGGGGAGACGGATGGGCTGCCGGAGGAAGCGGTGCTGGCGAGCCTGGGGTGCGGCAACCCGCTGGCGGTCGCGGACCTCCACGAGGGTGAGCGGGTGCTGGACCTGGGGTCTGGCGGTGGCATCGACGTGCTTCTGTCGGCGCGGCGGGTCGGCCCGTCCGGGTTCGCTTATGGGGTGGACATGACCGACGACATGCTCACTCTGGCCCGGGCGAACGCCGCCAAAGCAGGCGCCACGAACGTCGAGTTCCGGAAGGGCGAGATCGAGGCCCTGCCGTTGCCCGATGAGGCGGTGGATGTGGTGATCTCCAACTGTGTGGTCAACCTGTCCACCGACAAGCCCGCCGTCCTGGCGGAGGTGTTCCGGGTACTGGTCCCGGGCGGCCGGGTCGGCATCACCGACGTGGTGGCCGAGGACCACCTGACTCCTGCGGACCGCGCTGCCGCAGGCTCCTACGTCGGGTGCATCGCTGGTGCGCTGTCCCGCATGGAGTACCTCGATGGGCTGGCCGCCGCCGGGTTCACTGATGCGTCGGTGACCTTCACCAACCAGGCAGCTCCGGGGATGCATTCGGCGGTCATCCGGGCCGTCAAGCCAGCTACGGCCTGACCGCGGATCAGCCGCGGCCTACAGCACCGACCGGAGCAGGGCCTGGGCGATGTCTGGCCGTGGGGCATTGCAGGTCGGGCAGCGTGGCCCCTTGCCCGGGATGTTGAGCCAGTAGCCGGCCACGATCGGCTTGGTGGCCTGGATCACGGCGGCGAGCTGCTGGCTGGACACCGGGGGGCCCGGCGGGTTGGTGGACAGCCCAGCGAGCAGCTTTACCCGCGGGTTCGCCGCCCGGGCCTGAGCCGCGGCCTCGCGCACAAACTGCTCATACACCGACGTGTCGCGTTCCAGGCTCTGGGCCTGCAGTTCGATGACGTCGGCGGTGCGGGCCAGGGCGCCGGCCAAGCCGAGGTGCAGGAACTGCTGCCAACGGGTGCCCTGCCCGCTGCCTTGCACAGTGGTCAGGTTCAGCGCCGGGGTGACGATGAGTTCCAGGCCATGGGCGTGGGCCACGGCCATGGCCCGGCGTGCCGCGCTCACCGGGTCACGCTGTTCGGCTGCGGGCGTGAACGACCAGGCCTCCGGGTCATACAGCACCGCCCGGATACCCACGGGGAGCCGGTGACTGGTGACCGCCTGCTCGAGCTGGCCGACCGCGCTGAAGGTGACCACCGGCACTGACCCCGGCCAGGCCAGCGGTGACTGGCCAGGCTGCAGCAACTGGTACACATGCGACCCGCTGAG
>DASYYE010000392.1:0-2451 GCA_035946955.1 Streptosporangiaceae bacterium
CGGACGGGAGGTGCTGGGAGCGGACAGGGCGAGGTGCCGCGGCATAGGCTACCCACCGACTCCAATTACCCCCACCGACCTATCCGACGCAGCCCGCACCAGGCCGGCCGCAACCCTGACCGGAGCGGGATAAAGCTCACAGCGACCACAACGCCTCGGCTGGTGACATGCAGGCCGCGCGACGGGCCGGGAGCAGACCGGCGAGGGGCGCCGATGAGGATCGCGGGCCCGCGTGCCGTCGCTGACCGCATATACGACCAGCTGGTCTCGGAAGTACCCTGCTACCGCGCTATCCGAGTATCGCCGCGCGTTCTCCAGCGCAGCTGCAACGTGCTGCATCTCGTCTGGGTTGAGGACGGGCAAAGCGCCAGCCAGCGCACCGTGACGTCAGGCATGTCCCGAGAACAAGCGGTCAAGCATCTCCTGATCGTCCACAACGACTTCGATGACGGCCGGAACGGTTGCAAGATCATGCGGACTCTAGCAGCGGGTCCGACAGCACCTGCTGGCACCAGATGGTCTTGCCTGAGGTGGTCTGGCGCGTGCCCCAGCTCTGGGTGAGCTCGCAGACTAGTAGCAGGCCCCGCCCGTCTTCGTCGAGGGTGCGGGACCGTTTCAGGTGGGGTGCCGTGCTGCTGGCGTCGGTGACCTCGCACACGAGCATGTCGTCGCGGATCAGCCTGAGCTGGATCGGCGGGGCGCCGTGCCGGATGGCGTTGGTGACCAGCTCGCTGACCACCAGTTCGGTGGTGTACTCCGCCCGCGCAAGCCCCCATGCTCTTAGCTGGTCGGTGGCCAGCGTCCGCGCGTCCGCGACTTTTGCCGGTTCCGCGGGGATGTCCCAGGTGGCGACGAGGTCGGCCGGGAGCGCGCGGGTGCGGACGAGCAACAGGGCGACGTCGTCAGCCGGACGGTCGGTGCCCATGGCACTGATCACGGCATCCCCGGCCGCCTCCAGTGACAAAGCGGGTAGCGCCAGCACCTGGCACAACTCTGCCAGGCCCTGGCCGATGTCGCGATGGCGGGACTCGATCAGGCCGTCAGTAAACAACGCGAGGACGCTGCCGGGGGCCAGGTCCAGCTCGATAGTCTCAAATGGCGTGCCGCCGACCCCTAGCGGGGGGCCGATGTGATCGGAGGCTATTTCGGCGGCGCCGCTGGCGGTGACCAGGACGGGCAGCGGGTGTCCCGCCGTGGCCAGGGTGCAGTGGCAGGAAATCGGGTCATAGACCGCGTACAGGCAGGTGGCTCCTATTTCGCCTGCGATGGGCTGACCGCCTGGTGCGACGCCGGTTTGCTCGTCGCTGGTGAGGTGCATGACCAGGTCGTCGAGGTGGGTGAGGAGCTCGCCGGGGGGCGGGTCGACATCGGCGAGCGCGCGCACCGCGGTGCGTAGCCGGCCCATGGTGGCAGAGGCGTGGATGCCGTGGCCAGCGACATCTCCGATAACCAGGGCTACCCGGGTGCCGGACAGCGGGATCACGTCGAACCAGTCACCGCCAATGCCGGCCTGCGAGTCGGCGGGCAGGTAGCGGGAGGCGACCTCCACTGCCGGCTGCCCGTTTAGCTGCTGGGGCAGCAGACTGCGCTGCAGGGTCAGCGCGGTCGTTCGTTCACGCGTGTAGCGGCGCCCGTTGTCGATGGCGATGGCAGCCTTTAGGGCGAGCTCCGCTGCTGTGGCCACGTCCTCCTCCTGATAAGGCCCGGCCTGTCGCGAACGCCAGAAGCTGGCTATGCCGATCAGCCCGCCGTGGGTGCGCAGCGGCGAGGTGATCAGCGAGTGGATACCGTCGTCCAGGACCATCCCGGCCGGTTCGGGACTCTGGAGCCGCCAGGCGGCGGACGCTCGCAGGTCGGGCTCGATCCGCGAACGCGCGCCGCCGAAGAAGCGGGAATCGTCCGCCACCTCCGGGACCAGCGTGATCAGCGTGTCCACTGGGAGCAGCGGAGCGTCCTGCCGGATGCCGCTGCTGGCCACCCGGCGCAGTTCCGTGCTGCTGCCCGGCAGCGGTTCCTCGCCTCGCAGCACGGCCACGGCGAGGTCGACAGTGGCGAAGTCGGCGAAGCCGGGCGCAGCTACCTGCACCAGCTCATGTGCAGTCTGCCTCATGTCCAGGGTCGTGCCAATGGCCACGCTGGCCTGGTACAGCATCTCAAGGCGCTGGTGAGCCGAGACTGCTCTCATCCGCTGGAGCTGGCCGCGGGCGGCTAGCTCCGACACAGCGGCACCGACCACAAGCAGCAGGAAGACCGTCTCGAAGTCCTCGGCGCTCGTGACGCTGAACGGCCCATACGGCGAAATCAGAAAGAAGTCAAGCCAGAAGGCAGCCGACAGGGCCGCCAGCAAGCCAGCAACGCGGAAACCGGAGGCAGCTATAGCGACCACCACAGCCATCAGGACAAGAGCCGCATCGACAGAATGGAAGCTGGTCCGGAACGGCGCCAGCGTCA
>DASYYE010000393.1:0-3526 GCA_035946955.1 Streptosporangiaceae bacterium
CGATGCGGGCCTGCTCAGTGGCGGCCAGTGGGCCGGGAATGCCGGCCAGCGGCGGCCCGTTCCACAACGCCAGCGCAGCGGCATAGGCACGCACGGCTGCCGCGAGGTCGCCCGCGTCACGAGAGGCCCGGGCCTGGTCAAGGAGTGCCTCGAACTCAGCCAGGTCGAGCTGGTGGTCACCGAGCCGCAGGACATACCCGGATGCCTCGGCCGCCAGCAGCCCCGAGGTCTGCCGCGGACCCCGGTCCGGTTCGAGGACCTGCCGCAGCCTGCACACGTAGGTATGGACGACGTTCACCGCACTAGTCGGCGCCTCATCCCCCCACACCGCGTCGATCAGCGAACTCCGCGTCACGACCCGGTCCGCATTCAGCAAAAGCACCGCCAAGACGGCACGCTGTTTCGGCCACCCCAGCCCCAGCTCGTCGTTCCCGCGCCACGCACGCACCGGACCGAGGACGGAAAACCGGACCCTTTCTGCGGCCATTTCCCCATCTCATCCCAGGCCAAGCAGCCTAGCACCAGCTACCGCAGGCGCCCGCGCGCTGGCATGGGTCGTCAGGCCGTGGACCATGCCGGTGTGGATCGCCTGCCGGTCCATGGTGACTCACTCCATAGGAGTACACGGGTGACATGGCCTGTGAGTTCAACGACGTCGTTTCGCTGGCCTGGCTACCGGCCGAGGCGGGAGCGCCGCTCGGCCTCGGCCTTGATGCTAGTGAAAGAGTGGCGAACCGTTGCCTCCCATGACACGGCCACCTTGCGGGCCCACCATTCCCCCGCAGGGCCGAAGTCGGTGCCGAGTTCCCCGGTGTACTCGAGGATGGTGGCGCCGCCGTGCTCGGTCAGCCTGAACTCCTCGGCCACGTGTGGCACCGGTCCGCGGGCGAGCCGGAACCCGACCCGGTTCGGCCGGTCGAAGGTGACCGTCTCCAGCGTCGTTGCGGTGAGCCGCCCGCCGTGCACCGGGGTGTAGTGCTCGGCCAGCGCCATGTCGCTCCCCCGCTCCACCACTCGCAGCTCGTTGGCCAGTGCTCGTGGGGTCCGGCCCAGGTACGGCGCGGCGATCACGTCGAAGACGACCGGGGGTGGCGCGGCGACCTCGACACTGAACGGCCCAAGCGGCCGCACGCGCCGGCCCCAGCCGGTGTCCAGCGTCACCTTGCCGGTGACGGTCAGGTAGTAGGCGAGGCCGGTGACACCGCCAGCCACCAGCCCCGCCACCGCAGCACAGCGCTTCATGCCCGCTTACTACCCTGCCCGAAGTGTCAGGAAGCGGCAGTCATCTGCCGCGCGTGCCGTCGGCGAGTTCTCGGAGGATGTCGATGTGGCCGTTGTGCCGTGCAGTCTCCTCGGTCAGGTGGAACAGGACCCAGCGCAGCGTGACCGGCTCGGTCCGCCAACCCAGTGCGCCGCGGGATGGAGTGTCCAGGGACAGGGAAGCCACCAGGTCGCGGTGCCGGGCGCAGGCAGCCCGGTACTCGGCCAGCAACTGAGCCAGCGGCACCTCGACCGCGATCCGGAACTCGCGATCGGGGTCATCATCGGTCCACGGTGCGTCGATCACGCCGCCGAGCAGCCTTTTCTCGATCCACGAGCTCTCGACCCAGCGCAGGTGGCTGACCAGCCCGGAAATCGTCATCAGCGGCGAGCCCGGCAACGGCGCCCGGCGGGCGTCCGCATCCGACAGGCCCGCGCACTTGGCGTGCACGGTGCCGCGGGCGTAGTCCAGGAACGTTGTCAGGACCGTGCGCTCGTCCCAGCTGGGCGGGATGTCATCTGCCCGGCCGGCCGAGATGGATTGTGAAGCTGGTTCTGAAGTCATGTCAGTCCTCTGCTGAGCAGAGGCACGACCGGGACTGCTATCGGCCAGTCTCCGGAGGCGCCTGGAGATATACGGACATCGCGCCTCCTTTCCCGCCAGCGTCGCCGCGGTCTGCGGCGACGCCGACACTAACGCGCCGGGCCGGGCCAGGCAACGCATTTCTTCCGCCCTTGGACGCGCCCTAGTGTGCGCCGCCCAGCCTGGGCCGGCGAGCCTGCAGGCGGACGCCCGCCGTCGCATGGCTGAGCTGCCAGTACACCCACGCGCCGATGGTGGCCCCGAAGAGCAGATGGCTCAGGAAGAACGGAACCCGCGGGGTGAAATTGACGATCTCCGTGTTCCACAGCGGCGCGAACCCGTACATCATGATCACATACAGCAGCGCGCCGCCTGCCACGGCAGCGGTCACATACCCCGCCGGGGTAGCTAGCACCCGTACCCCCGCGCGGATCAGGACCGCGAGCACCACCGCGAACGCCGCCCCAGCGAACGCGGACATGGCCAGGTGCAGCAGCGCACCGACAATGACGTGGCTGGCCGAGAGCGGCTCGTTCATCATGGCGGCTGCCCCCATGGCGTGATGGTGCATGCCCATCGCCTCGTGGTGCATGCCCATCGCGGTGTGGTGCATGCGCATGGCATGGTGGGCGGCTGGCATGGCCGTCGTAGTCATCGCGGTGCCACGGAACACCCAGGCGGCGAAACAGACGTTGAGGATGGTCAGGAATCCCATGCCGGTGCTGGCGTTGTAGCTGGCCATTAGCAAGAACATCACCAGCCCGCCGAACAGGCCGCCGACCGCGGCCGTGCGCAGGAGCTTTGGGTCGATCCGCGCCACGGCGGGAAGCGTCCCTGGGCTGGACGGGGAAGTGGCCATTGGCGTACTCCTCACACGTGCGAACTCATTGGTCGCTGATGCTGATAGGAGACGCCACCGGTGGCTGGTTGATTGCACTCGCCGAGTGTGCCCAGGGGTGGCAGCCATGAGCTGACCACGTCGAGTCAGCTCAGCGGCAGCCGTGCCACGAGCCTGGCGAGTTCGGCGACCGTGACCGGTGCCGCAACCAGCTCGGATGTCCGGGCATTGATGCAGAGCATGCTGAGTCTCCCCACCCGCACCGACCAGCCCATACCGCCACCGGACGTGCCCTGTGCCCCTGGGGGCAGCGGGAAGGGCCGGCCCGACACCGCCACAGCGGCCTCGGTCCCGCCCAGCCGCCAGGTCCGCATGACGATGCGCTGCCCGTCTGCCGTCACCGTGACCGGGTGGCCCACCTCCACCGCCGCAGGCCCGCTGTGGCCCGCCTCCGGCTGGCCCGCTGGCAGCGGGACCGTCTGGGCGTAGCGGGCGACCGCCACGACCGGGGCGGGCATGCCGACGCGCCCGCCCTGAGACAGGACCACGATCAGGGCTACCGCAAGACCCAGGGCAAGCGTTCCCGCAGCAGCGACCCGGCCGCGGCGCAGTCGCACTCCCCATCTCGGCTGGCTGCGAGAGGCAGCGCCTGCGGCGGCCAGTTCGACAGCGAAGGCAACCCGGTCGGCCAGCCCGGCTGGTGCGGGCTGGCGGAGCAGTTCCGCAGCCCGGCGGCCAGCCCGGTCCTCGCGTACCGCCTGCCAGCACTGTTCGCATTCCAGCAGGTGCTCGTCCCATCTCCGGGTCGCCGCGGGACTCAGGTCCCCGGCCAGGAAGGCAGCCAG
>DASYYE010000394.1:0-5984 GCA_035946955.1 Streptosporangiaceae bacterium
GCCACCCCCAACGCCCTGTACTTCACTGCCGGGCTCAACGATGAGGCCGACGGGCTGTTCGGCGACATCGTCCCCGCCCAGAGCTAGCGGCGACTGACACCAACCTGCGGGGTGCGGCCGACAGCGCCGCACCCCGCAAAGGCGGCCGGATGCGCGCTGGCCGCAGATCACCAAAATGCTGTGGCTGGCCGGGCCTGGGCAGTGGCTGGCGTGTGGCTCGCTGGCGTAGGCAGTCAGCGCGACGGCCTGCTTCGTCGCGCCCGCCTTCCGAGCCCATCCAGCAAGTTGGCCACGCTGATCGGGTGATCGATGTTATCGGCTTTTCTCCCTGTCCGCCGGGCGTCGGGTGTTCAGTCTTCCTTGCAGGTCGCCCGCGGCATTCGGTCAGCGCCGCGCGTGCAGGAAACACGCGAACTTGAACACTCTCCGGCACGCCGACGTTCAGGCCAGCCCGTCTGGGCCATGCGGGTGGTGCGTCCCGGTGCCGCGACGCACAATATTCAAGTGAGCACGCATCGGGGCGGCCATGCAGCGGCCGCACCCGGCCATGGGCGGTTCGCTGAGGCAGAAGCTGCCTCACGCGGGCTTCAGCGCATCAGTGTGCGCTCTCGTGGGACTCTCGCCGGCGGTGTAGACAGCCTCGCGCTATGCGGCCTTTTAGTAGGTGAGAGCGCCGGTGAACGATCACCGGCGCGCACGGGTAGCGAAGGGTAGTGGTTCCTGTGCGGGATCCCGGTGTCCTCGTCTTGGCGCTCAGCGCCATCCAGCTCGGCCGCGACCTGCTGGCCCTGCTCCGGGACAGGAGCGCCCGCCCGGAAACCCGCGTGGTAGTGATCTTCCGCGAGGAGATCCGGTGAGCGACCGCGAGCAGGACGGCGCCGCGCTGCCGCCCGGTTTCGACGACTTCTACCGCAAGACCTACGCCCGCGTCCTTGCCTGGGCGCGCTTCCTGGCATGGAACATGGCGGACGCAGAACAAGCGGTGACAGACGCATTTACGGCAACCGCGCAGCGGTGGGACGGGGTCGGGGTCAGCGGGTTCGAGGCAGCCGAAGCATACGTGCGCACGATCGTGCGGAGGCAACTGGCCAGGACGCGGCGCCGCTGGCTGCGCCGCTATTACGCTGAACTGCACGGACCTGTGCCGCCGCCGCCGTCCGACCCGCACCTTGCGGCGGAGGCGCGTGAGGTGCTCGCGCTGTTCCCGCAGCTGTCACGCAGACAGCGGGAGGTCCTGGCGCTGTGGTGCCAGGAATACACCAGCGAAGAGATCGCGCGGGAGCTAGGCATGAAATCCACTGCGGTAAGGACCCACCTCCAACGGGCGCGCCACAAGCTCCGGGACACTCTGGGCATGAGAGGGGCGGAAGACGAGCGCGCAGGTGAGTTCGTGTCCGCTGCTGACCAGCTCACCATCGTACTGTTCCGGTGTGAGGCCGAACTGAGCGAGACATTCGCCGCCGACACCGAACGCATGGAACGCATCCGAGCGGAAATCATCGCCCGGCTAGCCGGTCAAGCACGGCACGGCCGATGACCGCGACATGGCGGGGCCTGCTCGCCATCGCCTTGCTGACCGGCCTGTACCTGATCCCGGTCACCCTGATTTCCTGCGGTCTGTTCTTCATCTGGTTCTTCCAAATCGACGAGGGAATCAGCGCCTTCTGGGTGTTCACGGCGGTCCTCCAAGGATTTTGGTTCTGGTGGCTGCTGTTTGCCGTGTTCACCGCGGCCGGGGTGACCGGAACACCGCCATATGCCTCGGCTGCCATCAGCCGCGAACAGGCACCTGAGCTGTGGGACCAGGTGACCGCCCTGGCTAGGGAGGTCGGCACGCGCCCGCCAAAGGAACTGCGGCTATCGGCCGTGGCTAACGCTGGAGTGGTTGAGGAAACGCGCCTGGCTGGCCTGATCCCGGTGACCCGGCGGATGTACCTCGGTATTCCGCTGCTCGTCACATTGCCGCCAGAACAACTGGCCGCCGTAATGGGCCACGAACTCGGTCACTACGCGCGCGGTCATACTCGTGTCGGCCCGGTCTGCTACCGGGCCCGGGCTGCCGCAGACCAGCTGCTGGACCGGCTAAATCTGGCCACCGCCTGGGGCAAGGCCCCCCTTAGGGCGAAGTTGAACAAATGGATCATCCTTCGCTACAGCGAGATATACAACCGCCTGTCCTCCCCGGTCACGCAGGACCAGGAATTTCAGGCCGATGCCAAGGCCGCCCAGATCATGGGACCGCTGCAGATGGCCGCAGCGCTGTGCGGCGTGCACGCAGTGCTAGTGGCCTGGGACAGCTTCATTACCGGCGCCCGGGACGAAGACCGGGAGTGGGCACCAGATCCCTTCGATGAGTTCTGGGAAAGGTGGCAGTACCACCACGTCCGCGCGGAGGCTGCCGAAATGGCCGCGAGGGCAGTGCACGATCCCTTCGGCACGCATCCGCCTCTCCATGAGCGGCTGGCAAAGCTACTAGGTGATCAGGCCGGAACGATGGCGACCGATTGGATAAACGCCCCTGCCGCGCCGCCTGCCGCGACAGCCCCGGATGTCCCGCTGGCAGCGACGGAACGCACCAGGCTCTTCCATGACGAGGTGCGGACCCGGCGCGAACGCGCAGCCCGCCGCGAACGGGCACCGGCCGTCCCTGCCCGGCCGAGTCGGCTAGCCGTGCTCCGCACGCTCCCGCTACTGCTGGAGAAGCATCCGGCCGCAGCTGCCATGGCAGCCATCATCGTGCTTACCGTCGCCGGATTCGGCGGATTCGAGGGGCACGAGCATGCCCGGCCCCCAGCCCCCGCCTTCGCCGTCTCGGCGTCCCCGATGCTCCCCGATACGCAAGAACCTTCCTCCCAGCCCGCTCCCGCCGCCAGCACCCCGGCTCCCCAGCCGTCGGACATCCCAGGTATCCCAAGTTTCATCATCCCGGCTCTCGCGAATTACCTCACCGTCGTCCAGCCGGGTGACACCCTCTCGTCCATCGCCTCCTGCTGGCACACCACCGTAGCCGACATCCAGCGCCTCAACCACCTCGGCAAATCCACACTCATCCGGTCCGGCGAACTACTTTGGATCCCATCCACCGGCCCCTCGGGCCAGCCTTTGACCCCACCCACAGGCAACTGTTGACGGGTCCCTCCAGCCAAACCACGACCCCTTCCCGGGCGCCCCACCAAGTCATAAATCCGCTGGCTCAGACAGACCGGCAGCAGGGAACTCGCGCCTGGGCGCGCCGGAGGACAGGGGCACATGCGGGCCTGTCAGTTGCTTTCGGCCCACGATCCTTCGCCGTGCCGGGGACCGCCAGGGTTTCCTGCCGGGCATCGTGCTGGTGCCCCTGCTCGACCTGGGTGATGATGCGCGCCCCGCCCGGTTCCAGACAGCTCCGGCAACGGCGTCCTGGTCACGTGGCGCGGCGGCGTGCCCGCTTGGCGAGCTCGGCGTCAATGGCGCTGATGTGCGCGAGGATGGGTCCTCGCACCGCTGAGCCCGGAAGTGCGAGACTGAGGCTCACTATCAAGTGGCGGCGGGAGCGCTCCAGCTCGCTGTCCGTCATCGCGCTGACGTCGTGGACCCGGTCATCAGGCATCGGCAGTCCTCATGCGAAGTGGCGTGATCACATACCGGGGACACGGCCCACGCCGGCCAGCACGTGCCCGTTGCGGTCGTCGGCCGCAGGAGGCCGCTTGGGCCAGGTCCGCGCCTCGGTCACGCCGGGCCCGGCCAGTTCCAGCCCGTCGAAGAACTCCGCGATGTCGGTGGGGGAGTGGTTGTACCAGGTGGCCGCGGTGTACTCCTCGGCGAGCTGCTTGGCTAGGTCCTGATCATCGAACCGGGCGCAGGATAGGGCCAGGCAGCTTCCCGGCGCCATCAGCGACACGTATCCGGCTGTCACCGCGCAGGCGGCTTCCGGGTCCAGGAAGTGCAGGATCGCGCCGAGGATGACGCAGACCGGCCGGGGGGGGTCGATGACGGCCCGCAGGTCCTGGTGGCCCAGGACGGCGGCCGGGTCGCGCAGGTCCGCGTCCACGGCGGCCACGCCATCGCCGGTGGCTAGCAGCGCCCGGGCGTGCGCCAGCACCACCGGGTCGGTGTCGACGTAGGCGACCCGGGCTGCGGGCAGGACAGCCCGTGCGGCCTGGTGGATCGACGGAGAGGCCGGGAGCCCTGCACCCAGGTCGATGAACTGCCCGATGCCCTGCCGGGCGGCCCAGCCGGCCGCCTCGATGAGGAACGTCCGGTTCTCCCGGACCAGCGCGGGCAGCGGCGGGTAGAGCGCTACCAGCCGTTCGGCCTCGGCCCGGTCGGCGGGGAAGTGGTCCTTACCGCCCAGCCAGTAGTTGTAGACCCGCGCCATGTTCGGCATGGTGGCGTCGAACTCGGTGGTCATCGCGAGCACAGCCCTGGCGTGCCGCAGCGCGACGGGCCAGGAACTTGCAGAAATTTGCAGATTGACAGCCGTAACGCGGAAGACGAAGATGACGCCAGAGCAAGCTCCGGCAGGTCCGGAAGGAGAGACCGAACATGGAACTGACCTTCGTCGCAAAGGACCCTGACTCGGTGCCTGACGGCTCTCCAGCCTTGTACCGCACGGACCGCAAGTCGTGGATCGTGCAAGGCTGGGCAGTCACCGACCCGGCGGCGCTGGCCGCTTTGAACCTCCCGGAAGGCGAGACGTGCGTTGAGATACCCGACCGGCTGATCCCGTACTTCTAGACCCGAACCTGATGCGCACCTCCAGCCTTGATGAACTGCGCCAGCTCTCCCGCGGCATCCAGAAGTCGTTCGTGCACCTGGAAACACGTGACTCCTACGGCACCGACACTGAACTCCCGCACCTGGCCAGATGGCGCCGCGGCGAGCCCGACGACTACGCCTGGCTGGGACCCTACCTACAGATGCTCCGCGAGCACCGCACCGCGGGCCGCACCTGCCGTCGCGCCCGGGTGGTGTCCGAACCGCTGAGCGAGTACCAGCAGTGGGTGCTCAGCTCCGCTGCCCTGTTCACCGACGCAGGTGAGGACATTCGCTACGTGCCTCGGCCCCGGCTGACCGGGACATCGCTGCCGGGCAGCGGGGACTTCTACGTCTTCGACGACACCCTGGTCCTGTTCCTGCACTACGCCGGGAACGGCACCAACACCGCATTCCAGATCAGCGACGAGCCGCACGCCGCACGCGCCTGCCAGGACGCATTCGACAGCGTCTGGCAGATAGCCACCCCGCTTCGTGAGTACCGGCCCGCGTAGCCCGGCCACCCAGGCCCGCAGGGAACTCGGTCTGCGGCTCCGCCACATCCGCAAGACCGCGGGACTGACCGGCCAGATGCTCGCCGACGCGACCGGTCAGCACGTCACCCGGATCAGCCGGATCGAGAACGGAATCCAGCCGCCCACCGACCGCAACATCCAGGACTGGTGCACCACCTGCCGCGCCGAGGATCAGATCCCCGACCTGATCGCCACCGCCCGGGTGGTCGAGTCCGCCTACCTGGACTGGGCCAGGCAGTCCCGGGCCGGCCTGAAACACCTCGGCACCCTGCATTCCATCGCCACCTACCGCCGCACCACCAGCTTCCGCATCCACGAGCCGGCCGTGCTGCCCGGAATCTTCCAGACCGAGGCCTACACCCGGGGAATGCTCGCCTACTGGTACGACTTCCTGCACGCCCCGGACGACACCGATGCCACAGTGGCCATGAAAGCCGAGCGCACCGCCATCGCACTCAACCCGGCCAAGCGCATCGACGTCGTCCTCGGCGAGCAAGCCCTGCACACCAGGTACGGCAGCCCGGCCGAGCACGCCGGCCAGCTCAGCCACGTACTGTCGCTGATGCGGCTGCCCTTCGTATCACTCGCCGTCATCCCGGCTCGCATCCAGCGGCGCGCGATCGCCACCATCGGATTCTGGATATTCGACAACAATGCCGTCGCGCTCGAGACCCCTACCACGGCAATTAAGATCACCCGGCCGAGCGAGATAGC
>DASYYE010000395.1:0-34798 GCA_035946955.1 Streptosporangiaceae bacterium
GAACTCGCCACGGCCACCGTGCTGCTGGTGGCGGTGCTCACCCGCTGAGGCAACCGACTCAGCCGGGCCTGAGTACGGGCGGCGCTCTGCTGAGTACGCGGCAGCGCCCCTGCATGAGCACCGGGTGTGCACGCGGTTGGGTGCCGGCGCTCAGGCGCGGCCGCGCGTGTGGCCCGACGATTTCCTCATGGATCGTCTCTCGTGTGTGCGCCTGGCCAACTCGGCCGCAAGTCACAGCCTGCCCGCGTTCCGGGTCGCGGGCCGCGCCGGGCGGCTGGCCAGCAGCCTGTCAGCACAGGCCGCCAGGACAGCGGCGCGCAGTGCCCTGGCCACCGTCCCCGCCTACGCCGACTTCGTCGGGGAGGTGCCCCCTCGTGCCCCCGCCGCCGAGTGGGTGCGTGCCCTGCCGGTCACCGACAAGAAGTCCTACATCGACGCCTACCCACTGGCCGCCCGCTGCCGCCACGGCGTGGTCCCGGCGACCGGTGCGGAACTAGACGAATCGTCGGGCACCTCGGGCCGCCCGTACACCTGGGTGCGCAGCAAGACCGAACTCACACAGGTGCGCCGCAGGCTCGCCCTGCTCGTGCGCTACATCCTGGACAGCGAACCCGGGGCCAGCGGGCCACTGGTGACCATCAACGCCTTCTCCATGGGTGCATGGGCCACCGGCACGAACGTGTCAGCGGCCCTGGGGCGGCTGGGGCTGATCAAATCAACCGGCCCCGAGACCGACAAGGTGCTGTCCGTGCTCGACCTGCTCGGGCCGGGCTACACCTATGTCATCACCGGCTACCCGCCGTTCCTGCGGACCCTGCTCGAACAGGCCGGGAACCTCTCGGGATACCGGCTCTACGGCTTCGTCGGCGGCGAGGGCATGAGCGAGAACCTGCGCGCCAGGCTGGAGCGCAGCTTCCGCGCCGTGTACTCCGCCTACGGTGCGAGCGACCTGGACATCGGCATCGCCGCCGAATTCCCACTGACGGTATGGCTCCGCAAGCAGGCAGCCGCCAGCCCGGCGCTCGCCGAGGCCCTCTTCGGCATCAGGGGCCGGCTGCCCATGGTGTTCCAGTACGACCCGACGGACTACTACGTCGAGACCATCAATGGCGAACTCGTGACCACGGTCTGCCGGCCAGCGACCCTCTCCCCCCGCATCCGCTACAACGTGCACGACGCGGGCGGCACATTGTCCTTTGACCGGATGCTCGAGGTCTGCCGGGGGTTCGGGCTCGACCCGTTCGCCGGGGCACGGGCCCGCTCGGCAGCACCCGTACTGCGCATGCCACTGCTGTACGTGCACGGGCGCAGCGACTCAACGGTCTCGGTCCACGGCGCGAACATCTACCCGGAGGACGTCGAGTGGGGGCTCGGTGAGTCACTCGACGCCGACGCGGTCGCCGGGTTCGCCCTGGACCTGGCCGAAGACGACGGCGGCGTGGTGCGCCCACGCGTCCACGTCGAGACCTGGCGCTACCCCACCGCATACGACCGAGGACTGGCGGACCGCCTGGCGGCCGCCGTGCGTTCCCGGCTGCTCACCAACAGCGCGGACTTCCGCTCCGCCGTCGCCGAGGACACCCATGCCGGCCAGGTGCTCGTGGCACTGCACGCCCAGGGCACCGGGCCGTTCACGGCCAGCGGCAGCCAGATCAAGAGGAGGTATGTCCGATGATCCCCGACACCCACCGGCCGGTGCTGACCGAGGCGCTGCGCGCCCCGTCCGCCCACAACGCCCAGCCCTGGCGTATCGCCGTCCACTCCGGCGGCACGTATGAACTGCACTACAACCACCTGGACTACCTGCCTTACGACCCCGACGACCGGGACGCCTACCTCGCGATCGGCGCTTTCCTCGAAACCCTCGACCTCGCGGCCCAGCGGCACGGCATGCGCGCGGAGTTCTCGCCGAGGTTCGAGCGCCGCGGCGCGGACCTGGTCGTAGGGAACCTCACACTGCGCGATGCGTCCCCCGCCGAGCCGGTTGACCCGCTCGCCGGCCCCGCCGCGGACCGCCAGACCAACCGGCACCCCTATGATGCGACGCCACTGCCCGCGGCGCTGTGCGCGGACCTGCGTGGCCTGGGCTGCGAGCTGGTACGGCCCCGGAACATGTCGAGGCTGGTCGCCAAGGCGAGCACACTGTCATGGAAGGACCGCCGGTTCGTCGCTGACCTGGACCGCTGGATCAGCGGCGACCCCAGTGCCCCGGCCGGCATGACCCCGGCAGGGCTACCGCTCACCCGGTTCGAATGGGCCGCGCTGCAGATGGCGTTCCGCGCGGGCCGGCTGCCTGCGCCACTGGCCCTGGTCTTCTCCAGCCGCGACATCCGGCTGCTGGCCCGGGCGCAGGCCGTGGCCGTACTGGGCGCGGCCGACCTGTCCGTGGCCACGCTGGTGGACGCCGGCCGCCGCCTGTTGCGCTGCTGGGTGACGATCACCGCGGCCGGGTTCGCCTACCACCCGATCTCGGTCGCAGTGGACCGGCCCGAGACCGCACCGGCGGTTGCCGCCGAGGCCGGCGTGGCCGTACCGGTCGCGGTCTTCCGCATCGGCCACCCGCGTCTGCCAGCCCCCCGGTCCAACCGCCGCGACCTCGCCGACGTGCTCATCGGCTCGGCCGGGGACAGCGGCTGCTGCGGAACCGCCCACGAAACCACGGCAGTCACGGCATCACCACTGGCGGCGGTCACTTACACGAAGGTATGAAGTTCAGTGTGACGGTCTTCCCGGCACGAATAGTCACAGGCACTTTGGGGAGCCCCGACTTCGGGGCACTCATGACGTAGGTCCCCACTGGCAGAGTCAGGTGGTAAGGATTACCAGGTGACTTCGTCAGAATGACACGCTGGGATCCCACCACATGACCGTCGCGGTTAGCGTAGACCGTCACAGATGCCTTCCCAGGAAGCGCGAGGCCCACACACGGCGCAGCTATGCCCAGTACTGTGCCATCAGTCTTGGTCATCTTGGTGGCGGAGCACGCTGCGAGCATCAGGAACACCGACGACAGGCAGGCAAGAACTACAAGCACACGGCCGTACGCAGAGCCTGTGGGCGGTATCGGACTCACCTTCATCACCTGATCCTTTGCCCTAACCGTGTGACCCGCTCTGGAGCGCCACGGCTCGCGCTCCGGGAAGTGAAAGCCGACAGCCCACCACACTCACCTGTGTGAGGTCCGAATTGCGGATCCACTTGAACAGGTACTCCTGCATCCCGCCGTTGGCCTGACTATCAATGCGCCAGACCAAGCCGTTGTGAACGGCACCGTGCTGCAATGGTATTACGCCGGGCGCTTCGTCGTTGTACTGAGGGCTGTTCAGGATCATGCGGGCATCGGATACGCTCGCGAAGCCTCTGACGATGGCGAAGACCTCAGCCGGCCCTGGATGCTGGCAGGCGAACGCCTTCGGCAGCGGCAGAGGAAGACCGTGGTACATCGCACCATACTTCCGGATGGCAGCCGTCAACACAAAGCCCTGCTGGAGGGACGCGCCGAATCCGACCGAGTTCTCCGAATTCGGTCCCTGACCATCTTTGGCAGTCCAGAGCGGAGTACGTCCGAAAATGACCTGTGTCATCCCATTGATGTTTGCCTCGCCAGCGGGCATAATACTCGTTCGTCTCGTCCCCGATATACGGCCCATCGATCTCATTTGGCCCGTTGGTCGTCACGTACAGGTGAGGGTCGAGAACATAAGTTTGGGTCTGATTACCCCAGCCGACGTACCATCCAACTTCAAGACCGTCACCGTTTGTTGCCACCGCATGGAGATTCTGGTCAGAGAAGTTGAAGTTAGTGTCAGAGATCTTGACACCGTAACTGACAATGTTCCCGACAATACCCCACCGGTCACTGGCGTTGTCGATCCCCATAGCATAGAAGTTTGGCGAGCCACACCTAGCGGACGCGCCCGCGGCCGATGTTGGCACGAGAGAACTGCCGATGCCGAACGAGAGTGTGAGCGCAAGAGCCATGAGCAATCGGGCAAAGTTACCTCGATCGCCCCCCGTTAAGGCAAACATGATGCCATCGTAGGCAACCCGCAGTAACGCCCGCCATCCCCAAAAATATGGGTGTACGCATAGCTTACAAGCGGTTACGCTCCGGGGTCGGCTCGGGCGGTTTGGGCATCGCTCCTTGCGTGCTCAAGTACGCCTTATGAAGAGGTGGGCGATGGGTGGGACACGCAGGAAGTTCGACTGACTTCGATGCCCCCGCCGGGCCTGGTGCCCGCTCCGTTGCCACTGCTGGAGTGCGGCAGCGGCTAGAGCAGGCGGCGCAGGCTGGCGGCACAGTGGCGGGCCCACAGCGACTGGAACAGCGGCACCACCGGGCCGCCCGCACGCGAAAGCCAGCTGGCGGGCTGGCTGAACGCCTCGACGCTCAGCCAGATCCGCCCGTCGCCGGTCTGCTCCACCACGAAGGCCTCTTCGCCCCGTTCCGGGTGCCCGGGCAGGGTGCCGTAGCCAAAGCCCGCGCGGCTGCCGCCGTCTCCTGGTTCGGCCGCCCAGACGACCCGGCACGGCGCCACCATGCGCAGCGGCCCCACGCCGATGGACCCGACCATGGTCACCCCCGGTGTGGCACGCGGCGCGGTCGCGACCACCCGCATGCCGGCGGCGCGGTGCATCTGCCAGCTCAGGACGGCATCGGCGGCGCGCACCCAGACCCCGTCACCGGCACCGACCTGGCTGCGATGGCGGAGCCTGTGGTACCCGGGCGGGGCCGACCCGGTGCGGGTCGCGCCAATGTCCGGATAGGTGGGCTGGGTCTTTGCGTAGTCCTCAACTGACGGCATCATGTGCGTGCTCCTCGGGGTTGGGGCGCCTCGTGCTCCTCGGGGTCGGGGCGCGTGCGGCGCAACCGGGACCAGGCCGCGAGCCCGCAGACGGCGAAGCCGAACGCGTTGGCGAGGCCGTGGGTCGCCACCATCCAGTCCAGCGTCAGGTGCGGCAGGCCGGCCGCATTGCCCAGGGCCCAGTCCAGTGCCAGCAGCATGGTCACCGCGAGCACCACCGCGGAGACCCCGAACAGCGTCCGGGTCAGCGGGTCGGGCGCGGCAGGACGGATCTCACGCCAGGTGATCCAGCCAGCCGACCACATCCCGGCCGTGAGCACCACCGCCCCGGCGAACTGTACCCACTCCGAGGTGAAGAACCCGGCGAACACGACCACGATGCCCGCCGGGACGGTCAGGGCCGCCGCGGCAGCCAGCCTGCTGGCGGCGCGGGCCCGGCACACCAGGCCCGCTACCAGTGCCGCGGCGAAACCCGCGAAGTGGAAGTGGGCGACCGTCAACTGCAGCGTGGTGAGCGAGAACCCGAAGAGGTGGTACCCGCCACGCTCGGCCACCAGTGCCGCGGCGGCGACCGCCGGTGTCACCAGCGCGGTGAGCACCGCGACCTCGGCAGGGGCCAGTGACCGGTTCCTGGCGAGGCGCACCGGCGCACCGGCCGCCAGGAACGCCGCCACCACCGCGTACGGCAGGGACAGGTCAACCGCGGCAACCGAACCCTGGCTGACCCATAGCGACACGGCACCCGGCAGTGCCCCGGCAAGCCACAGCCGCCGTCCGGTCTCGGCACCCGGCCCGTCCACCAGCCGCAGCCCGGCCGGCACAACCAGCAGCATCCCCACCAAGATCACCACATTGACGGCTGCCGTCATCCGGCGCTCCGGACGGCCGGCCAGCACCGCCACGGCCACCGAAGGGAGCCGGACGGCCACGGACCGAAACCGGTCATGTTCCCAATTATCGCCTTCCCCCTCGGAGCGCCGAGGGGGCGGTCACGGCGCCGGCACCCGCAGCCCACCGTGACCGCCCACCGGTCTCGTGTTACGCCCCTCCGAGCGCACTCAATGGGTATGTGGGGGACACCGGGGTGTTGCCTGGGCGCCTGCCCGTAAAGACCAACGTCAGCTGGGTGAAGAAGGTCCGGCCAGCATGCTTGGGCCACGCCTGTGGCCGCCATGCGACAGCCAGCACCGGGTAGCTGACGAAGTGACCCTGCACACAACTGGGCTTACAGGTATTGGCCACAAAGACTCCGCTGCTGAATGCCTCAGACCCCCAATTGGCCCAGTGCAGGTGATTCAGGTACGCGTTCCCGTCCGCGCACGCCAGGACGAAGCCTGCGGGGCGGACCTGGCCATTGCCACGGCAGTCGACCATCACGGTCTGGCTGGCGCCGGCCGATGCCGGGCTGGCGGCCAGCAACGTCCCGGCCACCGCCCCAGCGACAGCCAGCAGGCTGCCGCCGAGCAGAACACGCGCGCGCATGAGTTTCATATCAGTGAGTCCCTTCTCAATAGGTCTTTCGCCAGTTACGACGCGGGAGCCACCAGGTTGGCTGCGACCAGATGTCAAAAGTCTGGTATCGGATTCGGAAACCCTGGTTGCGAGGGCCGCCAGGTCATGCCCGGGTAGCGGTGAGCACGGCGGTTGCCCGGGCCGCCGCGGCCCGCACCCGCGGGACACGGTCATGCTGCAGCCCGGCGACCGCGGTCAGCGCCGCCCCGACCCGGTGCCGGGCCACGACCTTGGCCGCCATCTCCCTGACCCGCCAATGACCGTCGGACATGGCGGCGACCACGGCAACCTGGGCGCTGTCGTCCCAGGCCCAGAGCAGGCCCCGGGCACCCCAGACCCGCAGCCAGTACCAGTGCGCCGAGTCCGGCCCAGCGTCCAGCACCAACCGCCCACCCGGGCCGCCGAGCGCGGTGACCAGCCCGCTGTCGGCCTCGCCACCTGCCAGCAGGTCGATGCAGCCCGCGACCACGGCGGCCTTCCCGCGGCGGCCGCACTCCGCCTCGATGCTCTGCCTGGGCGTCATCCCCCACTGCGAACGCGTCGCCACCTGGGTCACCGCCTGCTGCGAGCGGCCGCAGCGGCCGCGCCGAAGGTATTGACCACCTGGGCGGGCTGGACGCCGGCCTGTTCGGCCCGTGCGCAGCCGTCGTCCAGCCAGTCGAGCTGACCGGGTGCGTGCGCGTCGGTGTCGATGGCGAACAGGCAGCCGGTCTCCACCGCCAGCCGCAGCAGCACGCTGGGCGGGTCCTGGCGTTCCGGCCTGCAGTTGACCTCGATGGCGACGCCGTGGTCCCGGCAGGCCGCGAACACAGTGGGGGCGTCGAACTGTGACTCGGGACGGCGGCCACGGCCGCCGAGCATCCGGCCGGTGCAGTGGCCGAGCACGTCCACGTGGGGATTGGACACGGCAGCGACCATGCGGGCAGTCATGGGCCCAGCGGGCATGCGCAGGTTGGAGTGCACGCTGGCGACCACCACGTCCAGTTGCGCGAGCAGCTCCTCGGTCTGGTCGAGGGCGCCGTCATCGAGGATGTCCACCTCGATCCCGGTCAGGATCCGAAACGGCGAGAATTCGGTATTCAGCCGGGCGACGAGGTCGAGCTGAGACCGCAGGCGCTCGGCCGACAGGCCCCTGGCCACGGTCAGCCGGGGCGAGTGGTCGGTCAGTGCGACCCACTCGTGACCGAGGTCACGGGCGGCGGCGGCCATCTCCTGTGGCGGGCTGCCCCCGTCGGACCAGTCGGAATGGGTATGACAGTCGCCCCGCAGGGCCGCACGCAGACCCGTGGGCGGCGGCGCGGGTGGTGCGTCCGCGAGCAGGCGGGCCAGGTAGCCGGACTGCTGCCCGGCCGCGGCCTGGGTGATGACCTCGGCGGTGACCGGGCCGATCCCGGCGAGGTCGGCCAGGGAACCGTGCGCGAGCCGGCTCGCCAGCTCCTCAGCCGGGAGGGCCTCGATGACCTGGGCGGCTCTGCGGAACGCACGCACCCGGTAGGTGGGCGCGGACGCCCGCTCGAGCTGGAACGCGATCTGGCGCAACGCCGTTACCGGGTCCACCAGGCCATCCAATACCGGCCGCTACCCGATTTCCTACCGACCACCCCCCAATTTCTTGCTGTTATCAGCGTTGGTGCCCCGGGCACCTGTCAGGTGATGGGGGGCGGGTGGGAGTCGGCACTCGCGGCGAGCTCCGGGGCCCATCGGCAGACCGTGCAGGCGTGACGGAACACCGAGAGCGCGAACTCCATCGCGGTGGCGTGCGGGTCGTTGCTGGTCCGGACGTCGTCCCACTCCAGCAGGTACTCCCCGAGGCCGGCGTCCCAGTACGTGTGCGGTGGCCGGAGGGCCGCGCCGGCGAAGCCCGTTTCTGCTGGGTGCGCGTAGGCGTAGAACGCGGCGGTGGGGTGGCGGGCGTCCCCCGGCCACCAGCCAACGGCCACTTCCTGGGAGTCCATGGCGTTGCGCATGATGAAGTCCGTGGAAGGCGGCTCGGCCGGCTGACCCGAGAACAGGCTCACCGCGAGGTCGAATGAGCCCCACCAGGCATGGACGGGTGTGGACCTGCCGCGGTACGGCGCACGGAAGGCCGCCAGGACGAGCGCGGCCTGGGTCGCGGCCGCGAAGTAGGCACCGACCTCGCCGGGGTCGTAGTGGGCGTGCTCGTAGTCCTCGTCCAGCGGCACGTGCCAGGGCACCTCTTGCGGTGTCGGGTCTATCTTCACCGGGCCCACGGCGGCCTGGACCGCGGCGAGCACGTCGCGGGTGACCTCGGCGACCGCCCGGTGCGGTGTGAGCGGGATACGTTCGGCACGGCCGCTGCTGTGTTCCACGGCCGCCTCGTGGGAGTGGAGGTCGAGCGCGACGACCACGGAGCCCGAGCCGTCGGGTGCGGGCAGCGGCGCGGTCTCCCAGCCGCGTGCGGTGAGGCGGAGCGCGGCGTGCTGCAGTTGCGGCTCGGGTGGCGCGAGCTTGGCTGCTAGTTTGCCGAGCACCTGGGTGTGCGTGTGCAGCGTGTCACAAGTCGCTTGCCACCCCTGGTACGACGCAGCTGGCCATCCTTCAAGCACCATGGCACGCTATCGGGCGCGCGCCAGCGGCTCAAGCACCCCGGCCGACAGCCGGGGACGCCCCACGGGCCCGTGGGCCGTCCGGCGTGGCGGTGCGGCTCGGGCGAGGAGTCCCTCACCGCCGTGCCCGGCGTGTCGGGCCCGCCGTGGCCAGGGAGGACTGGAACGTCTTCACTGCATGGCGCGACCGCATCGTTCGGCTCCTCCCCGCTGCCACCGCCTATGACAACGATGTCAAGCATTATGGCCAGCAGGCGTGTGGATGCGCGTTGTTCTTGTGCAAAAGTGACGAACTTGACCAAGAGGTGACTTCGGCATGGGGTCATCTTCATGATCGTGTCGACCCCTTGAGCCCGCGCTGCCACAGGGGAGCCGTGGCAAATCCGAAAACTCGGATCACGCTGACCTGGCCCCTCGTCTGGTGATCGAGTGGATGGCGCAACTCTAACCGCCGCAGGCAACGAATACGGGTGACACTGCGCTGGATGTCCGCGGCCGCTGCCGTGTCGCCGCTGCGCGCTGCCGCGTACTCGGCGAGGTAGGTCCACAGGAACCAGCTCCCGCCGTTCTGGTACCAGCCGCCCAGCTCCTGCACGCCCATGACCTGCCCCTGGGCATTGGTCTGCAGCGTGAGGAAGTGGCTGTCGCACCCAGGCGCCCTGTTCAGGCGGATCGCGGTGACCTTTACTGCTATGCGCAGTACAAACAACCGCGATCCTGAAGATCAGGGGTTACCAACGACGCGGGCCGCCGATGGCAAGGCTGGCGGCCCGCGTCGTCCCTCTCGGCGTGCCGGCTGTCACTCCATCGGCTGGCGGGAGATGACGGCGGGTTCGCGGCCTGCCAGCAGCCAGCCGGCCACGAATGCGACGAGCGGCATGCCCACGACGATGATGAGCAGGTTCGTCACCGGGATGCTGGTGAGGGATGACAGGCCATCGAGCTGGTTGTCCTGGAAGAACGCGATGGCCGCGATATAGCCCGCGATGGTGCCGAGCACCGCGCCGAGGAAGGCGAGCGCCCCCGCGGTCGTGGCGGTGATCATCCGGCGGGTGGGAGGGCTCGCACCCGTTGCGGTCAGCGTGCGCAGGTCGCGTGCTGTCTCACTGCGGATCAGGCCGATGCTCATCCCCAGGATGCACAGCGCCAGGAACGTGCCGGCCGCGGTGGCCCAGTCGGTGATCGTGGTCAGTGACGGGATGCTGTTCCTGGTCTCGATCGACAGGCCCCCAGCGGCGGCCGTCAGCCTCGCGTTGCTGACCTGAGAGGCGGTGAGCGGCTGTGGGGTCTGGATGAGCCACCCCGCCACGAACAGCGACGGCCGGAGGTGCAGTGCCTGGACGGCGTGCTCGGTGGTCAGGGTGTTCGGCGCTGACGTGCCCGACGGCAGGGCGTTGACCGTCTGGATCATGGGGTTCGCGAGGCAGTCGCTCGGCGGGCAGGGGAACTGCCGGCTGTTGGGGCCGCCGCCCCTCCCTGGCCCATTACCCGGCCCGGCGCCGTTCTGGATGAAGTAGTTCCCGTACACAAGCTGCATCTTCGACATGGTCGACAGCCCAGGCCGCATCGTGAGGATGTCGGCGTTGGGGTTCACCTGCGATGCCTTGATGCCAAACTCCGCGAGCAGTTGCGGCGTGGCGACATAGACCGGCCCGCTCCAGTTCCGCCCGGCCTGCGCGTGCTGGAGTGTGGCGTTCGTCGACTCGAGGGCGACCGAGTGGGAGCCCAGTGCGGTGGCGATGGTGTGCGCGGTGCGCTCCTGGGACGCCATGCTCGGTGCCGGAGGGTTACCAGACCCACCTGAGCCCGGTCCGCCTGGGCCGCCACCTGGCCCCTGGCCGACAGCGTAGACGATGAGCTGGCTGGACGTCAGGTTAGGGCCGGCGTAGTCAAGGACGTTGCCGAACCGCGCGGCGGAGGCGACACAGACCACCACCGCGATGAGGATGCCTACGCTGATCGCCCCGAGCGCCGAGCCCGAGCGGGCCCGGTAGCGCGCCATGTCACGCAGGGCGAGACGGACTGACACCGGGCCCCTGGTACCGACCCTGGCCAGCACGGAGACCAGGAACGGGGCCAGCAGCACCACGGCCACGATGAGGGCGACGAACCCCCCGACCAGTGCCTGGTAGGCGCTGCCCTGGCTCGACCCGTTGCTGCCGCGGGTGGCCGCGTCGCCGATCAGGACGAACGCGATGACAAAGAAGACGATCCCGGCGGGTGCGGCCCAGCGGTGGACCTTCTTCGGTGGCGCGGGGCGTCCGGACAGGGCGGCGACGATGGGGAGCCTGGCGACCGCGCGGGCGGGCCGCAGCGCGGCGAGGAAGGTCGCGATCACGGCCAGGACCATCGCCACGCCCACGATCCACCACGGGATCTGGAACGGCCCGATGAGGTGGTGGGCGCCCGACTCCACGACCGGGCGGTAGGCGAGCCAGCCCGCCAGGCCAACGACGAGCCCGGCTACGGCGCCGGCGACGCCGACCACTGCCCCGTTCGCGGCGACCACCAGGCGGATGTGCCTGTTGGTGGCGCCGATCGAGCCGAGCATCCCGATGGAGCGCAGCCGGCGCTGTGCCAGTACGGTGAAACCACCGATCGAGACCAAGGCGATGAGGAGCATCCCCAGCGTGGCCGCGACCACGGTGATCGTCTGCGGGTTGACGATGTTCTGCGCTGTCTGTCCCGATTCGGCCGAGACATTCTTGCCGATCTTGGCGGGGCTCACCCCATGCGCGTCGAACAGCACGGTGACCTGCGCCGGCCCGGTGACCTGACCGGGCGCCACCAGGGCGAAATCGTGCAGCGTGTCCATTGGGTCCGCGACGATCCCGACGACGGTGCGGGTCTTGCCGCCCATCTGCCAGACGCTGCCGACCTTCAGCTTGAAGGTCGACGCCAGGCCGCTCGTCACGGCCACCTGGCCGGGCCCGACCGGGTAGTGCCCACTGACCAGGGACAGCATGGGCTGCCCGAACGGGCCGTGTGGGTCCTGGGAGCGCAGGATGTAGGAATTGATGGACCCGGGGATGGCGACCGTCTGGTTGTAGATGACGTCGGCCTTCCCGAAGCGCTGCTGCAGCGCGGCGATCTGGGCGGACAGGTGCGGGTCCGGCGTGTTGAACGTCGCCATGTCCGTGGCGGTGCCGAAGTCGGCATTGGGGGGCGCCGGGGTGTTGGTGGATACGGCCGCCCCGATCAGGGTGGCGGCCACCGCGACGACGATGAGTGCCCAGACCAGGAGTTGCTGGCGCCATTCGCGGCGGAACAGCCGCCATGCCCAGCGGACAACGGCGCGGCGGGCGGGCACGCCCCCGTTGGGAGCCCGCCGCGCGTCCGGGCGTTCGAGCAGTGCCGCGCTCACGGCCGGACCTCCGGGGCGAAGAGAGACTCGGGGCCGGCCGGCGGAGCGGTCTGGTCAACCACCCGCCCGTCGCGGAGGAACACCACCTTCTCCGCCCAGGAAGCCAGCTGCGCGTCATGGGTCACGACCACCGCCGCCACCCCTTGCTTGCACGCCTCGTGCAGCAGACGCATCACCTCTTCGGCATTGACTGAGTCCAGTGCGCCGGAGGGTTCGTCAGCGAGCAGCAGACCACGTTCACCGACCACCGCGCGGGCAATGGCTACCCGTTGCCGCTCACCGCCGGACAGCTCGTCGGGGAACCGTGAGGCCCGGTCCTTGAGGCCGAGGTTCTCCAGCGACCGCAGCGCCACGCTGCGCGCCTTCCTCGCCGACGTCCCGTCGAGCTCCAGCGGCAGGGCGACGTTCTCGGCCGCGGTGAGCCCTGGCAGCAGGTTGAAGTCCTGGAAGACGTAACCGATGGACCGCCGCCGCAGCCGCGCCTTGTCATTGCGCGACATCTTCGACAGCGGGGCGCCAGCGACCAGCACCTCGCCACTGGTCGGCTCCTCCAGGCTGCCGGCGATCGTCAGCAGGGTGGATTTGCCTGACCCGCTGGGGCCCATGACCGCCACCATCGCGCCCGCGTCCACGGACAGGTCGACCTCCCGGAGCGCGTGCACCTGTGCCGCGCCCTCGCCGTAGGTCTTGGAAATCTGTCGCAACTCGAGAACGCTCACTGTGTCACCCGCTCGCTCTGCTTGTCCCGCTCGCTCTGCTTGTCCCGCTCGCTTCCGGGGCGCCTGAAGGCACCGCCTTCCCTCGTCGCTCCCGCGCTCGCTCCGCTCGCTCCTCGCTCCTCAGTCCAGGCGGCGCCGCGCCCCTCGCGCTCGCTCATCTGCGAACCCCCAATTTCCGCCGGATCTTCGGCAATGTGACAGCGACGGCCTCGGTGGGACTGGCCGCCTCCCGCTTGATGCGGCCCTCGGCCGCGTCAAGCCACCGGACGACCGAGTCCAGCCGGAACAGCTCGGCGTCGACCACCAGGGCCAGGCTCATGTCGTACTGGGCCTCGTCCTCTTTCAGGTGGGTCCACTCCTGCATCAGCTCGACCAGGTAACGCCGGTGCACCTGGATCACCCCGTGCACATCCAGGCCGGGCACCCGCAGCGCGACCAGCACTTTCATGACCAGTTCGTCGCGCGGCGGCGAAGACAGGTCCGGTGGTGTGCGCAGCCAGTTCGCGAGCTCGCACTCACCTTCCGCGGTGATGCGGAAGTTCTTCTGCGGGCCGTCGTCGTCCTGGTCATCAGACTCGACGAACCCATCCCGCTCCAGTCGTTGCAGGGTCGTGTAGACCTGACCCACGTTCAGTGGCCAGACCTCCCCCGTCCGGGCCTCGAACTCCTCACGGAGTTGCAGGCCGTACATGGGCCCCTCACTGAGCAGTGCAAGCAGTGCATGTCGCACACTCATCGGTCGTCCTTACTGCGTAGCATACTGAGTATAATAGTCAGTATAGCTATACCAAGCTGAGGAAATACACAGCCAACTGGATGTCGTCGGGCGTGGTCGTTTCCTTCTGCCCAACCCCCAGCATCGTGCACCGGCACGCTGCCGGCTATCGGGGAGTTCCCTGATCTATCCCTGAGGTGCCCCGGGCTGACCGGGCCAGGTCAGGATGAGGTCCACGCGGTGCTGCGCTCCCACAACTGGCTGGCGAGTTCCGGGGTGGCTACTTTGCTGGCCTCCCGCTCCCGGCACTTGTCATAGAAGCGGCCACTCACCCCGGCTGCCTCCGGGGAGGTCGCGCAGTACAGTGACGTCTGCGCGCCCTGCTCGTTCGAGATCATCCTGAGCTTCATCAGCGGGCGGACCGGCCACGGCACCCGCCGCCAGATGTCGGAGGCGACCACTCCCGGGTGCAGCGCATAAGCCGTCACGGACTTGCTGTCGAGACGCCGCGCCAGTTCCTGGGTGAACAGGACATTGCACAACTTGGAGACCTCGTACTCACGCAGTCCGACGTAGGTGACGGTGGGCCGCTGCAGGGCGTCGAAGTCGATGCCCTTGGCCTGGTAGTGGGCATCGCTGGAGACAGTGACCACCCGCGCCGGGCCGCTGCTGGTGAGCCGGTCGAGCAGGGCCGTGGTGAGTGCGAAGTGGCCCAGGTGGTTCACACCGAACGTCATCTCGAAGCCGTCACGGGTCAGGCCCCTGCGCCCAGCCACACCAGCGTTGTTGACCAGCACGTGCAGTGGCTCGTCCAGCGCCAGGAACTGTGCGGCACACTGCCGGACCGAGGACAGGTCAGCGAGGTCCAGCGGCAGGTAGGACAGGTTCTTGTTGCCCGTCTCGGCGATGATGGCATCAATGGCCGCCCGGGTCTTCTCCTCCGAGCGGGCCGCCACATAGACCTTGCCGCCGCGCCGCGCGAGCCCGGCCACGGTGGCCCGCCCGATTCCAGTGTTGCCGCCCGTCACCAGGAACGTCTGGCCGGTGAGGTCATCCATCATGCTCCTCCTGGCAGGTGAGCCACGGGGTGGGCCAGTGGGAGCTGGCCATAAGAGACAGCTATCGTCTCAGGCCCTCACGGGCGCGGCACTCTGGGGCCGGGCTGGCCAGTCACCAGCACCGCGGCACCCGAGGTCGGGGGTGGCCGGTCACCTCCACCGCGGCACCCGAGGTCGGGGGTGGCCGGTCACCTCCACCGCGCCAGCCCAGTGTGGACTGGCGGGGCTCGTCCGGCACCCGGATGCCCCGTGGCCGCGAGTGACGGAAGCCACGGCAAAGGGATCCGAGTCGGTGGACTTCACGCGACTGGCGGGCCACTGCGAGGGGTATAGGCAGGGGATACACCCCGAGGAGGACGCGATGAAGGCTAAAGTCGGGGACCGGCTGGTGATCGACGGGACCAACCTGGGTGAGCCGCGGCGGATTGGTGTCGTCACCGCGGTGACACACGCGGACGGCACGCCCCCGTATGTGGTGCGCTGGGAAGACAACCACGAGTCCACCGTGTTCCCTGGTCCCACGGCACACGTGGAGGGCGGGGGGTCGCCGGGAAGCCATCCATGATCGACGCCGCAGGCGTCCTGCGGCTGATCAAGGTCCGCTCCCCCGAGCCCCGGGTGGTATCGGTGTACGTCACCGTGCCGCTCGACCCCGCCCAGCGCAAGGGCATGCCTGCCCACCTCGACAACATGCTCACGCCCGGCGCCGCGCCCAATGGGGAGGCGCAGGCGTGGGCCATTGCCCTGCGCAGCGACGTGCCCCGGATCCGCAACGAGGTCAGCGCCCACGCCAGCGAGTGGCTCGGTCATAGCGTCGCCATCTTCGCCTGCTCCCCGCTCGGGCTGCTGGAGGCGATCCCACTGCGCCGGCAGACTCAGGAGCGGGCCATGGTCAGTGAGCGGCCGTATGTGCGCCCGCTCCTGGCCGAGGTGCAGCGGTGGCCGAGCTACCTGGTAGCTGTGGTTGACCGTCGCCACGGCTGGCTGTTCCGTGTCTCCGGAGAGGGGATCAGCCAGGCGGGCCACATCGAGTCGCCCACCGTCGGCAGCAAGCGGTTCGGTGGCTGGAACGGGTTCCAGGCATACCGCAACGACCAACGGGCCCGGCGGCTCGCGCTCCGCCACTACGCACAGATCGCGACGGCCCTGATGAACGCGATGGGCGGCGACGGTGTGCCACTGGTGGTCGGCGGCCAAGAGGCCGAGACCAGCGAGTTCACCGAGTCGCTCCCGGCAGTGCTGCGTAACCGGGTGGCCGGGACCTTCGCGGTCGACCCGCACACCATGACGGCGGCGCGGGTCCGCCAGCTAGCTGACGCCGTCATGGCCCGCTGGGAGGACGACCGGGAACGCCGGCTCGCCGCCGCCCTGGCCGACGAGGCGCCTGGGGCATTGACCGTCATCGGGCTCGACGCGTGCGTCGCAGCAGCGAACGAGCACGCGGTCCAGGTGCTGATGGTGCCCGACAGTGAGGTCAGGCCGGGGTTCAGCTGTACCGGGTGCGGGGCGCTCGCGCTGTCGGACGGTCCCTGCCCCACGTGTGGCGGGCCAACCCGGTTCGTGAGCGACGTGATCGAGGAACTCGCGGTCAAGGTGACCCTCGAGGGCGGGAGCATGGAGCCGGTCCGTGACGCCGATGTGCTGGGTGACGTGGCCGCACGGCGCCGTTTCCCCGCCGCCTCACCCACCGCCTGAACCCGCCGCCTCACCCACTGCCTGAGCCCGTTGCCTCACCCACCGCCTGAGCCCGCCGCCAGCCACTCCGGACTTGCCACCGCCCGCCCCTGTCTTGGCCGACCGCCTCCGATCCCACCCGCCCCACAGCGTGGCGCGCTCACCGCCAACTATTTCGTCAGCCGATATATGCTGATGGCCATGGACGTTCAGGAGGGGGCGCCCGGCGGGAATCCGGGCCCTTACGCGCGGCCGGGTCCGGGCGGGCCGACAGCCACAGCCACACTCAAGCGAGGCTGGACGCGGCGGCGGGTGCTCATGCTGGGTGCGGGCGGTGCCGTGGCCGTGGCTGGCGGAGCCGTCGGCCTGAAGCTCGTGGCCCGTGGGGTGCTCCCGGGCCAGCAGGTGCTGGACCAGCTTGACGGCGCGTGTGATGTCCCGGCCACGCCACTGAGGTTCTCTGCCCTCGGCCCAACGGTCTCGGGCACCTTCTACTCCCATGCCCGCAGGCAGCGCGTGGGCTATGCCGTCGCGTTCCCACCAGGGCACCGCCCCGGCAGCCACCTGCCACTGGTCGTGATGCTCCACGGGGAAGGTGGCAACGACCTGAGGTCGATCTCGGGGATGACACCCGCACAGGCCATGGCCTTGCAGGTAGGTGGCAGGCCACTGGCCCCCATGGCGATGGTGACCGTGGACGGGGGCCGCGGGTACTGGAACCCGCACCCCCGCGACGACCCCATGGCCATGGTCATCGACGAACTGGTGCCCCTGTGCCAGCGGATGGGGCTGGGACGGCCGCCGCAGCGCATCGCCGCCATGGGGATCTCCATGGGAGGGTACGGCGCACTCCTGCTCGCGGAGAAGTACCCGCACCTCATCGCCGCGGTGGCCGCGATCGGCCCGGCGGTCTGGACGAGCTACGCCCAGGCGCAGGCGGTCAACCCTGCCGCCTACGCCTCAGCCGCGGACTTCGCCGCCGCCGATGTGGTCACGCATGCCGGGGCACTGGCGGGCATCCCGGTCCGGGTCGCCTCCGGTAATGCCGACCCGTTCCACCCCGGCGTGGTCGCCCTGGCGGGGGCACTGCCCACCGGGGCGGTCACCGTGTTCTCCCAGGGCTGCCACCACTCATCGTTCTTCGTCGAACAGGAGCCGCCTTCACTGGCTTTCCTCGCCCACCACCTGTACGCCTGAAGGGCGCCGGGCCGCGCGGCCGGGAGGCCTGCCAGACTACCGGGCATGCAGACTCTGGTGGTGGACCACCCGCTTGTCACGCACAAGCTCACGGTGCTGCGCGACGTGGACACGCAGGCCCCAACGTTCCGGCGGCTCACCGACGAGATCGTCACTCTGCTGGCCTACGAGGCCATGCGTGAGGTGCGCATCCGGCCGGTCACCGTCACCACCCCGCTGGGTCCGGCCCATGGGGGCAAGCTCGCCGAGCCCAACCCGCTCGTGGTGCCGGTGCTGCGGGCCGGGATCGGCATGCTCGACGGCATCACGCGGCTGCTGCCCACCGCCGATGTCGGATTCGTGGGCCTGCGGCGGGACGAGGAGTCGCTGGTCGCCACCACCTACGCGAACCGGCTGCCCGCCAGCCTGCCCGGACGCGAGGTGTTCGTACTCGACCCCATGCTCGCCACCGGCGGCACGCTGGTGACCGTGGTCGGCATGCTGCTCGAGCGCGGGGCGGCCGCGGTCACCGCGCTCTGCCTGCTCGCCGCGCCCGAGGGGATAGCCAGGCTGGAGTCCGCGTTCCCGGAAGACGGTGGCACCCGGGTCCGGGTGGTCACCGCCGCCATGGACGAGCGCCTGAACGACCGCGGCTTCATCATCCCCGGCCTGGGCGACGCGGGCGACCGCCTCTTCGGCACCATCTGAGCAGGGTCAGGCGAAGCTGGCCAGGCGGGTCAGCCGAAGCGGCCGTTGACGTAGTCGGCGGTGCGCGGATCCTGGGGGGCCTCGAAGATGTCGTGGGTGGGACCGGACTCCACGATGTGGCCGGGGGTGTCCTCGGTGGCGAGGAAGAACGCGCAGTTGCGGGAGACCCGGTGTGCCTGCTGCATGTTGTGGGTCACGATCACGATCGTGACCTGGTTCTCCAGCTCGGCGATGGTCTCTTCGATCCGGTTGGTGGAGGTCGGGTCCAGGGCCGAGCAGGGCTCGTCCATCAACAGCACGTCGGGCGAGACCGCCAGCGCCCGGGCGATGCACAGCCGCTGCTGCTGGCCGCCGGACAGTGCCCCGCCGGGCGAGCGGAGCCGGCGGTGCACCTCACGCCACAGCCCCGCCCGGCGCAGGCTCGTCTCCACCACGGCGTCCCTGTCCGGCACCTTGATGCCGGCCAGCTTGAGCCCGCTGACGACATTGTCGTAGATGGACATGGCCGGGAACGGGTTCGGCTTCTGGAACACCATCCCGATCTTGCGCCGCACGTCGGCCGGGCGCTGGGTCCGGTGGTAGATGTCCTCTCCGCCCAGCAGCACCTCACCGCCCAGGCTGGCGCCGCGCACCATCTCGTGCATCCGGTTGAGGATCCGCAGGAACGTGGACTTGCCGCAGCCAGAGGGCCCGATCAGCGCCGTTACCGTGCCCGGCTCCATCGTCAGCGACACCCGCTCCAGCACCTTGTGGGAGCCGAACCAGGCAGAGATGTTACGTGCCTCCAGCCCCACGAGCCGGCCACTGAGGAGGGCCACTCCCGGGGCCTGGTAGTCGAGTACCGCAGTCTCGGTCGGCCCGCGTTCCGTTGGGAACTGCTGGGTGTGGGGCGGGGTCTCGGTCACCGGTCTGCTCCGTCTGTTGACATCTGGTGCTCGTCAGTACACGTTCGGCAGCAAGGCCGCGAGGTATTGGTAGAGGTTCCACAGTATGGCCAGTACCAGCGGCGCGGCTGCGAGGTAGGCCGCCCAGGGCGACCAGCGGAGGGCCGCCACGGTGCCGCCGACTGCGACGCCCGCGAGTGCCAGGCCCCACAGCATCGCTATGGGCAGCGCACTGGAGTCACCGGCCAGCGGCAGTTCGGATGCGTCGATCGTGGGTGCCACGCCAGGGCTGGGCTTCACCATGGACGTCAGCCGCGCGTCCACCTCGATGTAGTAGGACGGGACGACCGGTGAGGACGCGGTCAGCAGGACGAGCCGGTCCGGGTTTGGGTCCTGGACGGTCTGGCTGGGGTTGGCTACCGCGGTGACTGTGTATATGGACATGCCCTGGCCAGTGATGGCGGTGATCGTGTCCCCCGCCCGCAGCGACGCGATGTTCGCGAACGGGGCGCCAAAGGTGGCGCGCCGGCCATAGATCCAGCTCACCCCGGGCTGGCCGGGGTACGGGGTGTCCGGCCGGTGCCCCGGCCCCAGCATGAGGTCCTGCGAGCTGGTCCCCTGCACCACCACCATGTCGTGCACACCGACGGCCGGGATGTTGAGGACGGCTATGGGCACCCCGGACGGGGTGGGGTTGGTCGCCGTCCCCGGCCCGAGCGGGGCGACCTGCTGGCCCAGCTCCCCCTGCAACTGCGTGTACATGAGGGCCTGAGAACGGGCCTCTTGCACGCCGGACAGCCCGTACAGGTAGACCGCCAGTCCCAGCACGACGACGGCGAGCAGTAGCAGGGCCGCGCCGGTCGCCTGGAGGACCGGGTGGGGAGACTGTGCCACCTGGGCAGCGGGTGCCGCCGGAGCCGCCTGCTGTGCTGGCTCCGGGGGGTTCACTGGCTCCGGGGGGTTCCTGTTCTCGGCACCCGCCGCGGGCTGGTCAGTCACGGCGACAGCGACCGTACCCGGTGACGCCGCGCCGTTGCCCGGCCCTGCGCTGACCTCGGGGCCCGGCCCCGGCCATGCGCCGGTACCGCCTGGCCCGGTGACACGTGTCTCAGCCATGCGCCTGCCCACGACGTCTGCGCAGCCACCCGGCGATCGCGGGGGGCAACGCCACAGCGGCGATGACTCCCAGTGCCGTGAGCACGCCGAAGATGGTCTTGCTTGTCTGGTCGGCGGCCAGGTTGACCACCTGGCCTGTTACCTGGCCACCGGTTGCCGTACCCCCCGGTCCTCCGATCCCTGTCCCGGTGGTGCCGACACCGGTCGTGGGATTGGCGCTGGCCGAGGGGCCGGTGCTCGGGCCTGTCGTGGGCGAGGTGCCCCCTCCCGCGGCGGTGGCCTTGCCGTTCACGACGACACAGTTCAGCGGGGCACCGAGTTTGTCACACGGCGACGGGTACGGGGCATTGGCCAGCAGGACGTTCTTGCCGTTCTGCATGGTCGGGTTGCCACACTGGTTGAGGCTGCCTGGGCCGATCACCGTGCCGTGACCCGGTATTTGGTTGGCCTGCTGCAGCCCGCCCACGACCAGGTTCTCCGGCAGCGGCGAGTACCCAAGCTGTGGCATCTGTTTCTGGCCGTCACAGAGCATGAAGTTGATGTAGCTCGTGAGCGTCAGGCCCTTGCCCGCCGGGGTGGCGAACTCCAACGGCGGCTTGGGTGACCGCGGAACGATCAGGTAGCTGTAGCTGGACAGCGGGTAGCTGCGGGGATCTGTGTAGGTGTAGACGTTGTCGAGGTTCTGCTGCAGGAAGTTCGGGTCCTTCGGGTTCTCGTCGATGACGGCCTTGGTCAGTGCGACCGCCACGTTGGAGGCGCTGGGCAGCACGAAGTAGCCGCCCGGGTTGAGCACCTTGACCACGGGAAAGTGCGAGTTGAGCGCATAGGCGTACTCGTCGTAGCCGATGGCCCCGTTGCCGAAGCTGGACGTGATGTAGGTCGCGACGTTGTTCGAGCCGTTCTCCGCCTTGGCGTTCCCGAACTGCGGATAGAACTCGGTCTGCGGGCAGTTCCCCTGGATCCCCGGGTGGACATGCTGGCAGAACGCGTTCCAGTCCGACGGGAACATGTGCGCCATCCAGCGGGTGAGGAAGAACGTGGCGCCCGACCCGTCGGAGCGGATCACCGGGATGATCGGCAGGTTCGGTAGCTGCGCACCGTAGTCCTTGGTGATCGTCGGGTCGTCCCAGTTGGTGATCTGGCCGGTGAAGATCTTCATGATCGTCCCCCCGGACAGCCGCAGGTTGGTGATGAGGTGCCCGGCCACGTCGATGTGGTACATGAACGCGGTGCCGCCCGCGGTGTCCGGGACGTAGGAGTAGGTGAAGGGCACGACCTCGCGGCCGGTGCCGCCGAGTACGTCAGTGCCGTCACGGAACGGCGGGTCCGAGCCAGCGAAGTCGTACTGGTCCTGGATCCAGGACTGACGGCCGGCCGCCGACCCGTCGGCGTTGTAGTTGACCACGATCCCGTTGGGCCGCAGGTCCTGAGCCCACTGGTCGATCGCGACCGAGGCCCATGACGAGCCCGAGCCGCTGACCGGCACGGTCGATGCGGACGCGGGTGCTGGCGCCGCGGTCAGCCCGAGGCCGGCGAGGCCGAGGGCCACAGCCAGCCTGACAACGGGCAACGTCAGGATGCGCTGCATGGTCATCAGTCCTTCCCCCTGCGGGCGAAACGCTCCATGGGCAATCGGCTCCGCACGGCCCGCACCTGGCCGGGGAGGTTCCTGGCCGCCTGCCCCCACGAGGACGTGGCCTTGCCCAGCCGGTGCAGGCCGCCGAGCACGCCGCCTTCGCCAGCCCCGGCGAGCACAGCCGAACCCCCCAGCGCCGCGAGCCCTCCCAGGATGAGCAGGGCGGGCAGGACAAAACGGGTGAACGCGGCGGGCAACTGGTGCGCGGCGGTCAGGCTGACGGGCTGGCCTGGCTGGCCCGCGCCCGGCCTCACCGCGGGCAGCGACAGCGAGGGGGTCGGCGCGGGACTCGCGGTGTTGCCCAGCCCAGTGCCCGAACTCGGCGTCGTGCCCCCGGCCGGTGGAGTGGTGTTCCCCCCGCCGGGCGTGGTGGCGCTGGTCTCTTTCGCGACGGTTGCGGCGATCTTGAGGGTCGCGGCCTTCATCGAGGAGGTCAGCGGCAGGTATCCGGCGGGCAGCTGACCGGGTGAGGTGCCGGGGGTCTGCCCGGCGCCGGCGGCGAAGTCCAGGAACTTGGCCACGGCCGTTGCCGTGGTGTGCGCCATCCCGCTGGCCGGGACCATCGCGTAGACCACCATGGTCAGCGGGTAGGCGGTCGGTGTCTTGTCGGCGAGGTTGACCTGCTCCGTGGTGGTGCCAGTGCCGTCACTGACCATGTGGGCCACGGCGGCGGCCATCGACGTGCTGGTGGGCGTCACGTACTGTCCCGCGGCATTGCGGATAGCGGCGACCGGGAACTGGTTCAGGGCCGCGTCACCCTCGTCGAGCACGGCGACCAGCGCCCGGTTGCCGACCGGCTGGGGTGGGTTACGCACGAACTGACCGCCCTGCGGGTTCGTGTTTGGGGTGATGCTGCCCGCGTCCTGGTTGACCGCCTGGTCCGTGACGGCCTGGCTCAGCGGGAACACCGGCTCGTAGTCATCGACCCACGGGAAGTTCGGGTCCTGGGTGGAGAACGTGTCCGCCGGCCACTGCAGGCCCTTGTAGTAGTTGTTGACCACCGTGCCCCCGGTGCTGCTGCCATTCAGGAACGCCGAGGCGGCGGGGTCGGCTGCCAGCCAGCGGGTCATCGTCCAGGTCATGTCGCTCGCCCCCGACTGCACCGTAGGCACGATGAAGGTCTGGGACGTGAGCGTATTGATGCCGGCGGCGATTGTGGGGTTCAGGGCCTGGAACTCCGGGTCCGCGAGCAGGTCGAACGGGTTGGTCGCGCTGATGCCCGTGTCGCAGTTCGTGGGGTGCTTGGGTGTGCACGCGATGGAGGGGTTGTAGGACGTCGTGAGGAGTTTCGCGAGGATCCGCGGGTTCAGTTGCAAGCCTGACTGTTGCACGCCGGTGATGTTGGAGTCGATCCAGTAGGCGACGTCCACCGCGGAGATGGAGATCGGGGCATAGAGGTAGGTCTGGGTGCCGGCTGTGACGCCATCCATGCCCAGGGGCCGGGTGGTGAGCGCGACGTCGAGGGCACCGCTCGTGAGTTCCTGCACGGCCTGCGGCTCGGCGATGGTCGAGTTGTAGGAGACGGTCATGCCGTTCGACCCAGAGCACAGCCCGGTGAGCCACTGCTGCATGGCCACGGCCATCATGGGCGACCCGCCCGCACTGAACGCGGCGGTGCGCTGCGGGCACCCAGAGGGCACTGGAGCGAAGTGCAGTGGGACCACGATCCGGTCCGCCCATGCGCATGTACCCGTCGCGGAACTGAACGAGTAGGCAGGTGAGGCGTACCCGATCTGGCCGAACCCTACGGTGATGTCATTGGCGTGGTCATTGCAGTTGGCCGGGGTTCCGCCAAGGGCCGGCACCCCGCCGTCAGCGGGGATGATCACTAGCGAGCACGGGTGGGTCTGGTCACAGCCCAGCACCGCGTTTTCCAGCGATGTCTCGATGTCCACATTGACCGACCCGCTGCCCCCGGCCTGGGCAGTCCCCGCACCGGTGATGCCGTACGCGGCGTTTGGGGTGCCGTCTTGCCCTGCGGTCTGCGGGTAGCCGCCAGTGTCAGACTCGTAGCAGCTGTTGTTGTCCCATACCGGGGTGAGGCCCTTGCACTCGGCGATCAGCACCGCGTAGCGGGTAACGCCGCCGCCGTTGTTGAACTGGTAGTACGTATAGCCGTTGGTGTCACTGGGGGTGAAATTGGACCAGCTCACCCTGACCAGCTGGTTGACCAGGTTGGTCGTCTGGCTGACGGTCACGGTGCTCGGCTTGGCATAGTGGCTGTTCGTGGTCCCCGGGATGTACATGTTGGGGCCCGTCACCACCGTGGGAGCGGCCCTGGCGTAGGGCGAGTGCCTAACCGCAGGCGTGGCCTGGTGCCAGCCCGCCACGAGAAGGACCACGCCAGCGGCCAGCGAGACCCGCCCTGTGACGCCGAGCGCCCGCCGGGACCAACCGGGGCCGCGCAGGGTCGGATAACGCACCTGGACTCCCCCCATCTCCACCAAACAAGATTATGCAGATCGTAAAGCTAGGAATGCGTGGCTGGGCAGTGAATTCATGCCAAACACCCCGCTGTCCCGCGGTCACGGGCTTGACCCCTGTCACGACCTGGCCCCCTGACGTGCGAGACGCCGTCGCTGGCGCCGGGTCAGTTCCCCAGGGGCCACCCCCCCGATGCGCCGGGCAATGGTGAACAGCACCAGGACCACCAGCACCAGGGCGAAGCCAGCGCCGAACCCGCGGGCGACGTAGTTGGCGTTGACCGCTTCGATGTTGTCGTAGTTGAAGATGAACAGCGGCAGGTTGATCTGCGGGCCCGCGAACGGGTTCCAGTTCATCTCCTTGGTGATGCCGGCCACGACCAGCACGGGCGCGGTCTCCCCGATCCCGCGCGCCATGCCGAGCACGACCGCGGTGGTCAGGCCGGACCGGGCGGTAGGCAGGATCACGTTCCAGGCGGTGCGCCACTGGCTCGACCCGAGCGCGTAGGAGGCCTCGCGCAGGGTGCCGGGGACCAGCCTGAGCATGACCTCGGACCCACGGGCGATGACCGGCATCATGGTCACGGACAGTGCGATCGCCGCAGCCAGTCCCGAACGCTGGAAGCCCAGGGTGAGAAGGAACAGCGCATAGACGAACAGCCCGGCGATGACGTCGGGCAGCGCCGTCATGGCCTCGACGATGACCCGGACGACCCGCGCAAACGAGCCGCCGACCTCAGCCAGGAACAGTGCCGCGGTCACGGCCAGCGGCACCGAGAACATCGTCGCGAGGCTGATCTGCTCGAGCGTGCCCACCATGGCGTGGAACACCCCACCCGAGCCCAGGCTGCTGAGCGGGCCCGCGAAGGCCATGGACTGGGTCCAGAAGTTGGGGTGGCGGATGGCGGGGAAGCCCTTCAGCAGCGTGAAGAGCACCTGGCCGAGCACGACCGTTATGGCGAGCGCACCCGTGGTCGCGAAGATGACCTGGGTAACCCGGTGGGTGACCTCGCGCTTGTCCCACTGCATCAGTGCGATGGCCGCATAGAGCAGCAGGAACACCACGTACCAGCAGACCAGGAACCCGAGCACACCGCTGAATGGGAGCAACCGCTCGAAGAGCACCCAGACCAGCCCCAGCGAGCCCAGCAATGCGCCCACGATGGACGCGGTGCCAGCCAACGTCACTGTGGCGATCTGGACCTTGTGCTCGGGGTCGAGCGCACCCGCCTGGGGCGCGGCGGTGGCGGACGCGGGGCTCTGCTGTGTCAGCATGGCGTCAGTCCGCCACCGAGGCGCCGGAACGGGACCGGCTGATGATGATCGCGGCGACCGTGTTGATGCCCATGGTCAAGACGAAGAGGCACATCCCGGCGGCCATGAGGGCGGAGATCTCCTTGGGCCCGGCATCGAGGATACGGATGGCGATCATGTTGGTCACCGAGTTCCCGCCGGTCTCCAGGATGCGGTAGCTGAACTGATAGACCGGGACGAGGATGAAGGAGACCGCGATGGTCTCCCCCATCGCCCTGCCCAGCCCGAGCATGCTCGCGCCGGTCAGGCCCCCTCGGCCGAATGGCAGCACGACCGTGCGGATCATGGCCCATTTCGTGGCGCCCAGTGCGTAGGCGGCCTCGCGTTCCCCCTGGGGGGCCTGCGAGAACACCTGACGCGACAGCGAAGTGATGATCGGGATCACCAGGATGGACACGGCCACGCCCGCGATGAACGTAGAGGTCGCGTAGTTGGCCGCCGAGTTGAGCAGGCGGAAACTGAACACCGGGATCCACCCGAGGTGGTGGCTCAGCCAGGCGTCGAAGCCGAGCATGCGGGGCATCAGGTAGAACCGCGCGAACAGCGCCACGATGATGCTGGGAATGGCCGCCATCAAGTCGATCATGGCGATGAGCGGCTTACGCAGGCTGAACGGTGCGTACTCGGAGATGAACAGCGCGGTCGCCACGCCGACCGGAGCGCCGATGATCAGCGCGGTCAATGCGATCTCGATGCTCAACGGCAGGATCGCGGCGATGCCGAACTGGTTGGTGCTGATGAACCACGTCGAGGTCGTGAAGAAGCCGAAGCCCATTGCCTTGAACGCGGGGATCGACTGGAGCACCAGAAAGAACAGGATGCTCGCGGTGATCACCAGCACCGCGACACCGGCACCGCGCAGTACGCCATGGTAGACCCGGTCCCCCACGGAGACAGGCACGACGATGTGCCGGGGCCGGTCGCCGTCGACGGACGCAGGCGCCTGGGCTACAGCCATGCTTGGTCTCCCTCCCCTCAAGATGGTTTGGTGCGCCCGGATCGCTCAGCTCACGCGCCCGGTCAGGCGCCACACGCAGCCCACGTCAGCGCAAATCCTGCCTGATAGGCGTACCGGTTTAGAAGCCTTTTTCAGGTGAACAAATAGGAAATTATCGGAAGCAGGCCAGGCTGGGTCCTCGCATGCAGCGGGAAGGCGTCCCTGGGCACCAGCCTGGCCTGGCCCTGCCAGGGCGGTGCAGTCGCGAGATGAGCTGGCGACCACACCGCCCCTTGCTTGCCTAGGTGGTCGTCAGTGGGCGCTCCCGCAGTCCCCCGGCGCCGTGCCGGCCGGCAGCACCACGAAGCCGTAGTGCTTGAGGTCGGTCTTGGCCTTCAGGTTGTTGCAGAGGTAGCCGTGCGGGCCGAAGAACTTCTGGAGGTAACTGGGGATGGTGCCCACCCCTCCGGTCTCCGGGCCGCTCACCACTTCGAACAGCGTGCGCAGGAATGCGGGGCTGAAGCCCGTGTTGATCACGGGGCCCTTGGACGTGGGAGTGAGCGGCCACGGGGTGGTCGGCGGAGTGCTATTGATCTCTTGGACCCTCAGTGTGCCGTTCTCGTCACAACCGAACAGGTTCTGCGTACCGGCCGGCTGGCAGACCTGGCCATTCACCGGGGTGCAGGCTGAGTTCAGGCACTTCGCGGAGTGGTAACCCTCGGCGATGTAGTCGGCCACCGAGTACGGGAAGATCGCGTCCGGATCATTCAGCAGCGGGTTGACGCCCTCGTTCTCTTCCAGGGTGCCGCCCCCGTCGCTCACGCAGGCACCTGGGGAGGGGACACCGATCGCGGCGAGGAAGAAGGTGCGCGTGCCCGACCCTGACTGCGGGATGAACGGGTGGATCGGCGCGTTCTGGCCGCCCACCTGGTTCCAGTTGGTGACCGTGCAGTTGTAGATCGCGGTCAGGTCCGCGGTCGTCAGGTTGGTCGGTGCGTTGGTGGTCTTCTGGGTGGCATAGGTGACCGCGTCCCCCGCCAGGTCCACGAAGGAGACCGAGGTCGGGTCGGTGGACGAGCGGTCACGTGAGGACCCCGCGAAGTCGATGCAATGGTGCCCGCTGGTGGTGCCGTTACTGGTGGTGAGCGCGGTGATGCCCTGCGACGAGCCATTGGGGCGCGGGATCGAGGCGCAGCCACTCTTGGTCACGATCGGGTCGCCGGTCTGGCCGGTCGTCGGGTTGACCGCGTCGAAGTAGTAGAACCGGGGGGCGGTCGTGGACGTGACGGCCGCGTTGTAGTCGTGGCTGATCTGGTCGTACAGGAACTGGGTGGTCTGGGCACCGACACCGACGACGTCGTTTGGCTTGGGCGTGACCCCGCTTGGTGGGTCGGCCAGTGCAGGCCCGGCCGTGACGACCATGACAGTCGCGACCGCGCACGCACCGGTGAGCAGCTTGGTGATGATTCGCAAGTTCCCGCCCTCTCTCGGGACAACTACAGAACACACCCAGTCACTTATGCCACTTGAGACACTCTGGTTACACCTGGGCAAGCCTGATGCTAATCAGCGAGGACGGCCTTAACAAGTTTTTCGAGTGAATAACTAGGAAAGTATCTCAGATTCCCACGGGGTGCCAGACCGTCTTGGTCTCCAGGAAGGCCAGCATGCGGGCCGGGGTCGGCGGCGCTGACCAGTCGTCGTCCGCCGCGAACACTCGCTTGACATTGGCGGCCGCGAGCCGTTCGAGCTCGCCACGCCGCTGCGGGACGACCCCGGTGAGGTCGGCCGCGTTCACGTCCATGTGCGCCGCGAGCACCGGCGCCAGCTCCGCGACCCGGCCGGTCAGCACGTTCACGACCCCGGGCGGGACATCGGAGGTGGCCAGCACCTCGGCGAGGGTGATCGCGGGCAGCGGCGCGGCCTCGCTGGCCACCACCACCACGGTGTTGCCCGTGGCGACCACGGGCGCCAGCACACTGACCAGGCCGAGCAGGCTGGGAGCAGCGGGCGCGATGACCGCGACCACCCCGGTCGGCTCGGGCACGCTGAAGTTGAAGTACGGGCCCGCGACCGGGTTCGCTCCCCCGGCCACCTGCGCCACCTTGTCGGGCCAGCCCGCGTACCACACCCAGCGGTCGACAGCTTCCGCCACGCTGAGCTGAGCCGCCTCCTCACCGATGCCCTCGGACGCCGCGACCTCGGCGGCGAACTGGGCCGCCCGCCCCTCGAGGAGTTCCGCGATCCGGAAGAGCACCTGCCCCCGCAGGTATGCGGTCGCACCGGACCAGCCGCTGAACGCGCGGCGCGCGGCGGCCACCGCGTCACGGGCGTCCTTACGGGAGGCCAGCGCGGCATGCGCCAGCACCCCACCGTCCGGTCCCGCCACCGGGTACGAGCGCCCGGACTCCGACCGGGGAAACGCCCCGCCAATGAACAGTTTGTAGGTCTTGGCGACCGCCAGCCGGGGGTGGACAGCCTGCAGTTGGCCGGTCGCTCCGCCCGCGGTGCCCCCGGCCTCCGAGTGGTCTGCTATGGGGCCAGCGGTCGCGGGCTGCTTGGCGGACGACGCTGTCTTGTGTCTGGGTCTTGGAGACTGGGGGCTGTCAGGCATGCAGGTATGCGGCCAGGCCAGCCCGGCCGCCCTCCCTTCCGAACCCGGACTCCTGGTACCCGCCGAACGGGCTCGCCGGGTCGAACCTGTTGTAGGTGTTCGCCCAGACCACGCCGGCCCGCAGGCGGCCGGCCATCCACAGGATGCGGCTGCCCTTCTCCGTCCACACGCCCGCAGACAGCCCGTAGGGGGTGTTGTTCGCCTTGGCCACGGCCTCTTCCGGGGTGCGGAACGTGAGCACGGCGAGCACCGGGCCGAAGATCTCCTCCTGGGCGATCCGGTGGGACTGGCTCACACCCGTGAACACTGTGGGCGCGAACCAGTACCCGCGTTCCGGTAGCTGGCACGCGGGTGACCATCGGTTCGCGCCTTCGGCCTCCCCCTCGGCGGTGAGGCGCTCGATCTTGGTGAGCTGCTCACGTGAGTTGACCGCGCCGATGTCGGTGTTCTTGTCGAGCGGGTCGCCGAGGCGCAGCGTGCCCAGCCGCTCCTGGAGCCGACCCACCACGGTGTCGGCAACGGACTCCTGCACGAGCAGGCGCGAGCCCGCGCAGCACACGTGGCCCTGGTTGAAGAAGATGCCGTTGACGATGCCCTCGACGGCCTGGTCCAGCGGGGCGTCGTCGAACACGATGTTGGCGGCCTTGCCGCCCAGTTCAAGGGTCAGCCGCTTGCCGGTGCCCGCGACCGAACGCTGGATCTCCTTGCCGACCTCGGTCGAACCGGTGAACGCGACCTTGTCCACGCCGGGGTGCGCCACGAGCGCGCGCCCGGTGCTGCCGTCGCCGGTGAGGATGTTGACGGTCCCGGGCGGCAGACCCGCCTCCTGGCACACCTCGGCCAGCAGCAGTGCGGTCAGCGGGGTGGTCTCGGCGGGCTTGAGCACGCACGTGTTGCCGGTGGCCAGTGCGGGGGCCAGCTTCCACGCGGCCATGAGCAGCGGGAAGTTCCACGGGATGACCTGCCCGGCCACCCCGATCGGCTGCGGTGAAGGGCCGTAACCGGCGTAACCCAGCTTGTCGGCCCAGCCCGCGTGGTAGAAGAAGTGCGCCGCGGCGAGCGGGACGTCGACGTCGCGGGACTCCTTGATCGGCTTGCCATTGTCGAGGCTCTCCAGGACCGCGAACTCACGGGAGCGTTCCTGGATGGCGCGGGCCACCCGGTAGAGGTGTTTGGCGCGCTCGGCGCCTGGCATCACGCCCCAGGTCTGCTCGTAGGCCTGGCGCGCGGCAGCGACCGCGTGGTCGACGTCGGCAACGCCGGCGGCCGCGACGATGGCCAGGGGTTCCTCGGTGGCGGGGTTGAGCGTGGTGAACTGCTCGCCGCTGGCCGGGGGGACGAACTCGCCGTCGATGAACAGGCCGTAGCTCGGCTGGATCGTGACGATCTCGCGCGACTCAGGGGCAGGCGCGTACTCCCAGATGCTGTCACGGTCCGGAACCGCCGGATCCCTGCCCGATCCGGCCGGTGTGTCGCCCATCTGCCGCTGGCACCTCCCCGGGTGTTGCTCCTTCCTTATTGTCCGCCCGGTCACACCCCCGGCACCAAACCCACCCAGCCCAACCCCTGTTCCCACGATCATGAAGACTTCTCAGTCGTGGTGACCGAGAAGTCTTCATGATCATGAAAGGCGGCCCGTGAGTGGGCGCTCAGGCGGGGGACGGGGGGACTATGAGGCGGTCCAGGTCGGGGGCGTAGGCAGTCGGGTTGGAGAACTCGATGGTGTTGTTGCCGGCGTTGAGTGCGACGTTGACGAAGAAGAAGCCGGCATTGGTCCAGCTGCCGCTGGATCGGAAGGACAGGAGCTGCGGGGTTCCGCCGTTGACGGTCATCTCCGCCTGCCTGCCCGTGACCGCGTCGCCGTCACAGAAGGCGACCACGACCTGGTAGGTGCCCGCTGTGGCGACGTTGACGTTGTTGAACGTCAACGTGCCCGCGAAGCCGACGAAGCCGACCTTCTGGCCGCCCGAGCACCCTGAGCAGGATGCCACCGCGGCCGGGGCGACGACCGTGTTCCCGGTGGACTCGGCCTCGTAGCTGGTGCCGGTCACGTTCCGGACGGAGAAGCCGTGGAACACCGCGCCGCCCGGGACACCGGTGGCCCCGGACACGACGAACATTCCCGCGTCCTGGGTCGCGTTCTGGCCTGGCACCGTCGCGCTGCCCACGATGTGCCACGTCTTGCCGTCGGTGGAGTAGTAGCCGACGTAGGTGCTCTGCGTGGCGCTCTGGACAGTGCGCTGGAGCATGAGGTGCACCGGTGTGCCCACGGCGAGGGTCCCGTTGGCTGGGGTCACGCTGTTGATGAAGTCCCCGCCGTTGCTGTCCCACTCGAGCTGGATGCCACCGGCCGGGGAGTAGAAGAGGATCACGCCTTCGGGTGTGGTGCCCGACCCGGTCATGGTGTTGCGGACGATGATGCCCGCCTTGGCGAAGTTGACCAGGGCCTGGTGGGAGACCACCTCCGTGGTGATGACCGAGTTGGGCCCGGCTGCGCCTGAATGGTAGATGGCCGAGTAGCTGTCGCTGGATGAGTAGAGGTCGGTCCCGGCGCCAGAGATACAGAACTTTCCGCTGGACTGGCCGAACGTGGGCGGCGCGTCCGTGGCCGAGGAGAACGTCTGGAACGGCGGGCTCACGGAACTGCCCGGCGGGTTGATGACCGTGGTGGCGCTGTCGGACGCCTGCCCGGCGCCGAACCCCGGCGCCTGGTATGCCACGGTGGCACGCAGGGCACTGCTGGTGCACGCCTGCGTGGCAGCGGGCGCGGTGACACTGAACGTGGTCTGCACGGTCTGCCCACTCGCGACGCTGGGGAACGTGGCAGGTGAGGTGGGTGTCACGGTCCAGCCCGTGGGCGCGGTCAGTGAGATGGTCACATTCTGCAAGGTGACGGCGCCGTCATCGGTGAAGGACTCGGTGAGCGTGACCGGCTGGCCCGCCGTCATGACTGGTGTGGTCCCGGACAGGCCGTGCGAGACTTCGGGCGGCACATTGCCGGGGCTGGCCACCGGGGTCACCTTCACGAGCGCGACGCCGTGCGCGGGGACCGTCGCCACGATCGTGCCGGCCGACTCTGTGGTCGCGTGGCTGGCCTTCCAGAGGTTGTCCACGAGGTAGGCGGGGCTGGCGGGCAGCCCAATGGCCGAGGCCGTGGTGGTGACCTGCTCGGCCTGGCCGCCGGTGTTGAACAGCCCGGCGACGGCGACGCCTGTTTTCTCGACCTTGGCGAACACCTGCGAGGTGGCGGTGTCCGAGATGCGGGAGGCATCGATGGCGTCCTGGTCGACGGCGATGACCTTCTTGTTCAGCAGGAGGCCCAGATCCTGCTTTGTCAGGTTGGTCAGGTCGGTGCCCAGGATCAGCGGGGAGGAGGCCAGTGCCCACAGACTGAGCTGGCTCTGGCGTTCGTTGTAGGTGAGGCCGTCGTTGGCGCCGTTTCCGACCTCGATGGAGTCGTAGTCGTTGAACGCGCCGGGGCCGCCGTAGGGCTGCCACGCCGCGACCTGGTTGAACCGGGAGGCGATGTTGGCCCAGTCGGTGAGCGGGTAGTGGCTGCCCCCGGTCTCGCAGCCGTAGCACTCGATGTCGCCGCCGGTACGCCAGCCATTGGAGTACTGGGCCCACGTGGCCGCGTCGCCGATGGCGAGGTTGTTGGACAGTTCCAGGTGGATCGGGCGGCCCGTCTGGACCAGCGCCTGCGACCAGGCCTGGACGTCGGGGATGTCGAACGCGCCTACGCCGTCGAGCTTGAGGTAGTCCACCCCCCATGAGGCGAACTCATCGGCCCAGGAGTCGATGAAGTACTGCCCGCCCGGGCTGGCGTAGTTGATGCCGACCATGCCGCCGCAGTTGTAGTTGTTCTCGTGTACCGCGGGTTCGGCGATCTGGTCGGTGGTGTAGCCGCTTGGCTGGCCGTTGGGGCCAAGGATGGGACTGTTCTGCGCGACCGCCTGGGCCGAGATGCCGGGGGTGGCGTACAGGCCGAACTTCAGCCCCAGGCTGTGCACGTAGTCGGCGACGACCTGGATGCCGTTGCGTCCGGTGGCCGGGTCTGGCGGGAACTTGGTGGCGTCGATGACCCAGCGGCCGTTGGCGTCCACGTCCGGGCCCTGGCTGCCCGGGCACATGTACCAGAAGTCGTCCAGGTTGATGTAGCCGTAACCGGCGGCGGCCAGCCCGCTGTTCTTGAGCGCAAGTGCCTGTGCCTCGACCTTGGCGGCCGTGGGGTCGGTGCGGATGAAGCTCCACGTGCTCCATCCCATGGCCGGCGTCTGCCCCACGCCGTTGCTCTCCGCGCTTGCCGCGGGCGCGGCAGCCACCGTGATGACGGCCGCGAGCGGCGCGGCGACTAACCCGGCTGTCAGTGCGGCTGTCAGCCTCTTCACGCCGGTCACCTCCATGACATTCCAGGGCGCTCATGCTCCCCCGGCGCGAACGCGAGACCTCCAGCTACACGATTCCTCCCAGTTCCTACACCGCCGGACAGACCACGTCAATATCTGTCAAAAGACAACAGAATCAAACAGAGTTCTCGGCACGGCCGGGGTGGCGCAGAGGTCATCTCCATGATCGCGGTGGCTTTTGCTGCTATATGCAGTACAACCAACCGCGATCTCGCTGATCAGCTTGTACCAGGTCAGTCGAGGGTGAAGTAGTTGGGACCCGAGTAGGCGCCAGTGAGTTGCTTGCGGCGCTGCATGAGCAGGTCGTTGAGGAGGCTGGACGCGCCGATGCGGAACAAGGCGGGGTCCAGCCACTCCTGCCCGGCGGTCTCCCGCACGAGCACCAGGTACCTGACCGCGTCCTTGGCGGTGCGGATCCCGCCAGCGACCTTCACCCCCACCCGTCGCCCGGCCGCCGCCGCGTAGTCCCGCACGGCGGACAGCATGACCAGCGCCACCGGCGGTGTCGACGCGGGTGTCACCTTGCCGGTCGAGGTCTTGATGAAGTCCGCCCCAGCCATCATGGCCAGCCAGGACGCCCGGGCAACGTTGTCCAGCGTGGCCAGCTCGCCGGTCTCGAGGATCACCTTGAGGTGGGCCCGGCCGCACGCCTCCCGGACCGCGCGCACCTCCTCGTAGACCTGCGCATAGCGCCCGGTCAGGAACGCGCCCCGGTCGATGACCATGTCCACCTCGTCCGCCCCGGCGTCCACGGCCGCCGCGACATCGGCCAGCTTGACCGCGAGCGGGGCGCGCCCGGACGGGAACGCGGTGGCCACCGACGCGACCGCGACCGTGGACCCGGTCAGCTCACGGCGGGCCACCGCGACCAGGTCCGGGTACAGGCACACCGCGGCCACCGGCGGGACCGCCGGGTCAGCGGGGTCCGGCCGGCGGGCCTTGGCGCACAGCCCGGCGACCTTGCCCGGGGTGTCGGCGCCTTCCAGCGTGGTCAGGTCCACCATGGTCACGGCGGTGTCCAGTGCCCAGAGCTTGGCTTCCCGTTTGATAGACCTGGTGGCCAGCGCCGCGGTCCGCTCCTGCACCCCCACCTGGTCCACCCCAGGCAACCCATGCAGCACCTGCCGCAATGCCGCATCACTGACCCCGCCCCCCCCCCCCCCCCCCCCC